>PAPN01000001.1 GCA_002708925.1 Paracoccaceae bacterium | reverse complement strand
TGCCGGTGGCGGTGCGCTCTTCTGCCACGGCCGAGGATTTGCCCGATGCGTCCTTTGCGGGGCAGCAGGATACCTATCTGTGGGTGGTCGGGGCGCAGGATGTTGTTGAACATGTGCGCGATTGCTGGGCGTCTTTGTTCACGGCCCGCGCGATGAAATACCGCCATGACAACGATCTGGGCCAGATCGACGTTCTGATGAGCGTCGCTGTGCAGAAAATGGTGAATTCCCGCGCCGCAGGGGTGGCGATGACGCTGGACCCGCTGAACGGGGATCGGACGCGGATCGTGATAGATGCCTCTTACGGTTTGGGGGAACTGGTGGTGTCGGGCATCGTGACGCCGGACAATTACAGCGTCGAAAAGGTTCTGATGGAGGTCGTGGACCGGAAAATTGCCGACAAGCATATCGAGCTGATCCCCGACGGGGCTGCGGCAACCACGGTCGAGCGCGCCGTCAGCGACGACCGGCGCAAGGCGCAATGTCTGACCGACAGCGAAATCATCGCGGTTGCCAAACTGGCCAAGCAGTTGGAGCGGCAGAACGGCTGCCCTCAGGACGTGGAATGGGCCTTTGATGCGGACCTGCCCGACGGTGAAAACCTGATGGCCCTGCAAAGCCGCCCCGAAACCGTGTGGTCTCAGAAACCCAAAGAAAAACCCAAAACATCCTACGCAACCGGCATGGCCGGGATCGTGGGGGCGCTGAACAACCCGATCGGCGCCAGAAAATAAGCTCATTGGACAATCAGGGAGGATAAACCCAATGGACGCACAGACTTCGATGTTTCCCAGTGCCTATGATCTGAAGGCCCCTGCCGGGGCCGAAGGCTGGGAAGACCTGTACCCGTATTACCTGACATTTCAGCCGAAGCTGCGGGAAAAAGAGGACGCCAAATTCTGGTTCTGCGACAGCCAGCACTGGCCGAACCCGTTCAAACCCTTCGACGCGCTGACGGTGGAATTCGCGGTCAAATGCCTGGGCCAGTATAACACCCGCCACTATCTGGTGCCGCCGGCCAATGGTGTGGATTACCGGATTCACAATGGTTACTGCTATATGTCGCCGATTGCCGTCGCGCCTGACCAGATCGAGGGCCGGGTGCCGCAATTCCTGGATCGCGCGGGGCATTATTTCCAGAACTGGCCCGATCTGCTGGAGAACTGGCATAAAAAAGTCCGGGCCAATATCGACGCGATGGAGGCGCTGGAGTTCGAAAAACTGCCCGAGGTGGTCCCGGCCGAGTGGGTCAAGGATGGTGTCGGTCTGGATAACACCACCCATCTGACCGAGGCCTATGATAAGGCAATTCAGCTGCTGTACCGCACCTGGCAGTATCATTTTGAATTCCTCAATCTGGGCTATGCGGCCTATCTGGATCTGTTCGGGTTCATGAAGGAACAGTTCCCCTCGATCCCCGATCAGGCGATTGCAAAGATGGTGCAGGGCCATGACAGCGATCTGTTCCGCCCCGATGACGAGTTGAAGAAACTGGCGCGTCTGGCCATCGAGCTGGGGGTCGCGGATGCGTTGAAATCCGGCACTGTGGACGAGGCTCTGGCCGCTGTCGGCGCGCAGCCGGGCGGGGATAAATGGCTGGCCGCCTGGGAAGAGGCCAAAGACCCCTGGTTCAACTATACCACCGGCAATGGGTTCTACTCGACAGACAAATACTGGATCGAGCATCTGGACATCCCGATGGGCTATCTGCGTGATTACATCGCCCGCGCCGAAGCCGGCGACACGATCGAGCGCCCCACCGCCCAGCTTCATGCCGAGCGCGACCGGATCACCGCCGAATATCAGGAAATGATGGACCCCGAAGCGCAAGAGGTGTTCCAGGGCAAACTGGGCCTGGCGCGGGTCGTGTATCCCTATGTAGAGGATCACAACTTCTATATCGAACATTGGTCGATGGGGGTGTTCTGGAAAAAGATGCGCGCCCTGTCGAAACTGCTGCACGAGGAAGGCTTCTGGCCGACCGAGGACGGTATGTTCTATCTGACCCGCAACGAGGTGCGCGACGTTCTGTTCGATTACGGCAACGCCTGGGCGACGGGGGGCGATTGGATCGGGCCCAGCTACTGGCCGCAGGAAATCGAACGCCGCCGCGGGATCATTGATGCGCTCTCGACGCAGGCGCCGCAGCCCGCGCTGAACAACCCGCCCGAAGTCATCACCGAACCTTTCACCATCATGCTGTGGGGGATCACCTCGGAGTCGATCAAGAACTGGACGGGCGGCGATGACGAAAGCGGGGATCTGACCGGCATGGCCGCCAGCCCCGGTGTGGTCGAAGGTCTGGCCCGTGTCATCCGCAATCCCGATCAGTTGGATGAGATTCAGGAAGGCGAAATTCTGGTGGCCCCTGTCACCGCCCCCAGCTGGGCGCCGGTCTTCGGCAAGATCAAAGCGACGGTCACCGATATCGGCGGCATGATGAGCCACGCCGCGATTGTGTGCCGCGAATACGGCTTGCCGGCTGTGACGGGAACGGGCAATGGCAGCTCGCGCATTGAAACCGGGCAGCGTGTGCGCGTTGACGGCAACACCGGCCAGGTCACGGTCCTGAGCTGATCTTACCAATGGGAGGATCCGTTCGCGGGTCTTCCCTCTCGCAGGAGATAGAAATGTTGGACAAACCTAACGACCTTTCGCGGTATGATCCGGTTTGGCGGGCCTCGGAACGCTATATGCGGGCGCGCAAGAACGATGTTCACATCCCGCTGTCCTTTGCCTGGGCGCAGAAACTGCTGGATGAATATCCCGATGCGGATCGTGATGTGTGTTCGCTGGCGATTTTGCTGCATGACATCGGCTGGTATTCCATCGACATGCAGGACATCATCGAAAAGGGGTTTTCCGGCCCGAATATGCTGCAATCGGATGTGCGGTATCTGCATGAATCCGAAGGCGTGCGGCTGGGCACGCAGGTGTTGCAGGATACCGGCTGGCCGCAGGATGTCATTGATCAGGTCTGCGAAATCATCGACGGGCACGACACCCGGCCAAAGCCGCGCCATCTGAATGACCGGATCGTGCGTGATGCGGACAAGCTGTGGCGGTTCGAGGTGACGGGCGTTGCCGTGGCCTGCGACTGGTTCAAGATCACGCCGCATGGCTATGCGGATCGGCTTGAACAGCAGAAAACCCAGCTGGAGACAGACGCGGGCATTCGTATGGCAAGCGAAACTTTGGCGCAGACACGGCTGTGTCTGATGCTGCATGTGATCTAGGGGAAACGATTATGGACATGTTTATCGACGGAGCGCCGCGCCCGGCCCTTTCCGGTGCGCGCCAGGATGTGATTTCCCCGACGACGGGGCAGGTTGTCGATACCGTGCCCACCGGCTCGGCCGAGGACGCGGAACAGGCCATCGCCGCCGCCGAAAGGGCCTTTGCGGCGTGGAAAACGGTTCCCATGCCCGAGCGGGTCCGCATTCAGAAAGCCTGCGCGCAGGCCATGCGCGACAATGCCGAACGGGTGGGCTTGGTGCTTAATCAGGAACTGGGGCGCCCGCTGGCGGCCTGTATCGCGGAAATCACGCGTTCGGCCGATTTGCTGGACGTCTACGCCGAGGAAGGGCTGCGCCTGTCGGCCACGATGTCTTTGGCCTCGGGGGCGGGTGAAAAGACGATCGTCACGCGCGAGCCTTTGGGGGTGGTGATTGCGATCACCCCGTTCAACTATCCGATCACGCTGTTGATGTTCAAACTGGGGGCGGCCGTCATTGCCGGCTGTAGCGTCGTGGCAAAACCGNCCGAGGACACCCCCCTGTCCACGCTGATGCTGGCCGAGATTTTTCACAAGGCGGGCCTGCCGGCGGGGGTGTTCAATGTGGTCACGGGCCGCGGGCGCGGCATTGGCGCGGCGATGATCGAACACCCGACCCCGCGCAAGATTGCCTTTACCGGCGGGACAACGGCGGGCAAAGCCATCGCCGCAGCGGCGGCAGGCACCATGAAACNCGTGACACTGGAACTGGGCGGGCAAAGCGCCGCCATTGTCTGTGCCGATGCCGATCTGGACAAGGCCACCACGGCGATTGCGCGTCACGGCTTTGCCAATTCGGGGCAGTTTTGTTACCGGGTCAATCGCGTCTATGTCGAACGCCCGGTTTACGAGAGCTTTCTGAAAAAACTGGCCGCCAAGGCGGGCCGGCTGACCCTGGCCCCCGCCGGGGGGGATGGTGACCTGGGGCCGCTGGTAAACGAGAAGATTTACGCCAACAGCGAACGCCAGGTGGCCGATGCGCGGGCCAAAGATGCTCGCATCTATCTGGGGGGCGAGCGGCGCACCGGTGCAGGGTTCGATGGGGGTTTCTATTTCCCGCCAACGATCATCGCGGACGCGACCCATGACATGCTGATCCTGACCGAGGAAACCTTTGGCCCCGTGCTGGGGGTTTGCCCGGTGGACAGCGCCTTTGACGGGCTGCGCCATGCCAATGACAATCGCTATGGTCTGGCCGGGTTTGTGTTCGCGGGGGATCTGGCCAGAGGGCTGACATTGTGTGAAGGGCTGGAGGCTGGCTCGGTCTGGCTGAACGATATTCACCGCTCGTCGCATTACGTGCCATTCGGCGGCATGAAGGAAAGCGGTCTGGGCCGGGAAAAGGGCCGGTATGGCGTCGAAAGCTACCTTGAGTACAAGACCATGTATCTTAGCTATGAGGTGCCGCAATGACGGACGAGGCCCTGATACTGCCGCGCGATTTGCCGCTTTGGCACGCGGCCCGGCCCTATCTGGATGTGCGCAACAATGACGAGCACACTCTGGTTGCCTATGGTCTGGCGCGTATGTTGCTGGCGCAGGAACCGCAGGCCGAAGAAAGCGTCGTTCTGCCCGCGATCCTGCTGCACGATGTGGGGTGGAAACGTATTGATCCCGATCTGCTGCTACTGGCCGTTGGCCGCAATCCGACCCGCAAGGATCTGGTGCGCGATCACGAAATTCACGGCGTGGAAATCGCACGGGACATTCTGGAACGTCACCGCCCCGAAGGTGTGGATATTGCCGCCGTTCTGGCCANCATCGACGGGCATGACACGACGAAACAGGCCCGCTCGGTGCATGATGCGGTGGTCAAGGATGCCGACAAGGGCTGGCGCGCGACCCCGCACGGGATGAAAACGATCAGCCGCTGGTACGATTGTTCGCTGCTGGAAACCGTTGAAACGCTAGAGCAGGTTTCCAACCCCTACATGCTGACAGCCGCCGGCCGCGCCTATGCCCAGGGCATGTGCGCCGCTGTGCGCGCCGAAGCGCAGATACAGACCTATATGAAGGAGCCCTGCGATGGCTGAGCTTGGACTAACCGGCAAACGTGTGGTGGTTACGGGGGCTGCGGGCGGGCTGGGCCGGGCTTTTGCCGAAGGCTTCGCCGCGTCGGGGGCCAGGGTGGCCGTGGCCGACATCAATGCCGATGGCGCCGCTCAGACCGCTGCGCAGATCACCGCCACCGGACAAGAGGCGCATGGGCTGGACGTAGACGTCACCCGCGCCAAATCCTGCAAGGCCTTGGCCGACCGGGTGCAGTCGCTTTGGGGCGGGGTGGATATTCTGGTCAACAATGCGGCGATCTATGCCGGGTTGGAACGCAAACCCTTCGAAGACATTGACGAGGGCGTCTGGGACAAGGTCATGGCCGTCAATGTCAAAGGCGTCTGGCAAATGAGCCGCGCCCTGACCCCTCTGATGCGTCAGGCGGGCGGTGGGGCAATCGTGAATGTGGCCTCGGCGACGGTATTCTCGGGCTCGCCCATGTGGATGCATTATGTCGCCTCGAAAGGGGCGGTGATCGCCATGACGCGCTCGATGGCGCGGGAATTGGGGGATGACGGGATCCGGGCGAATGTTCTGGCCCCCGGCTTCACCCTGACCGAGGCCAGTCTGGACCTGATCGAAGACGCGGCCTCCTACGGCGTCACACGCGGGGCGCTGAAGCGATCTGCCTCGGCCGAGGACATGGTGGGCGGCGCGATTTACCTGGCCTCTGATCTGGCCGGGTTCGTCACCGGGCAAACTCTGGTCGTCGATGGCGGCCGGCAATTCATCTGAGGAAAACATGACAAAACTGATCTTTATCGAACCGTCGGGAAACCGCCGCGAAATCGAGGCAACACCCGGCGAAAGCGTCATGCAGGCGGCGACGGTCGCAGGTGTCGAAGGCATTGATGCGGAATGCGGGGGCTCTTGCATGTGTGCGACCTGCCATTGCCTTGTGATCGAGGCTCCGGGCGGTTTGCCCGCGATGGAAAGCGCCGAGACGGATACGCTGGAATTCACCGCCGAAGAGATGCGCGACAACAGCCGACTGACCTGTCAGATCGCGGTTTCGGATCAGATTGCGGGAACCGTGTTTCAGGTTATGGGGGGATAAGCCATGGCCGGGATTGTGATTGTCGGGGCAGGCCACGCGGGCGTTCAACTGGCCGCCACCCTGCGCGAGACCGGATATGAGGGGGCATTGCGTCTTGTCTCGGCGGATCCGGATATTCCGTATCACAAACCCCCTTTGTCCAAGTCTTTTATGAAGACGCCGGATGCCTCTTTGCAATTGCTGCGGGCCGAAACCTTCTATCAGGCCAATGACATTGCGCTGGATTTGGGGCGGACTGTGGCGCGCGTGGATACTGCGGCCTGCAGCGTGGTGTATTCGGATGGCACGGCCCAGGGCTATGATCAGCTGGTTCTGGCCACGGGAACGCGTGCACGCGACCTGCCTGTCGCGGGGGCGGATCTGTCTGGGGTGCATTCATTGCGGACGGCACAAGATGCCAGGGCCCTGCGCAAAGAGCTGCCCCAGGCCCGCCGGGCCGTACTGATCGGCGGAGGGTTCATCGGGCTGGAGGCCGCAGCCATGCTGAAAGCCCGCGGCCTGGAGGTGGATGTGATCGAACTGGCCCCCGGTCTGCTGGGGCGCGCCGTCAGTGAACCGATTGCCCAAGCCGTGGCGCAATATCTGACGCAAATGGGGGTGCGTCTTCATTTCTCGGAAACCGTCCGCGCGATCGAGGGGCAGAACGGAGGTGTCAGCGCGGTGCGCTTGTCTTCGGGGACTCTGCCGGCCGATTTGGTGCTGGTGGGGGTGGGGGCTGTGCCTCTGGTCGATTTGGCGCGCGATGCGGGGATTGCAACGGAAAATGGCATCGTGGTTGACCAATACATGAAAACCAGCGCTGCGCATGTCTATGCCATTGGCGATTGCGTTAGCTTTCCTCAGTCTCATCTGGGGCGACGGATGCGGCTGGAATCGGTGCAGAACGCAACGGATCAGGCGCGGGCATTGGCGCAGACGCTGACGGGTTTGCCAACCGAATACACCGCGCTGCCATGGTTCTGGTCGGATATCGGGACGGTCAAGCTTCAGATCGCGGGGCTGGCCCCCGAAAATACCGAACGTCTTCAGGCCGTCGATACCGAAGGGCGGGTGAAATCCGTTTACCATCTGAAGGACGGCAAGCTGGTGGCCTGTGAAACACTGAACAGCGCAGGCGAGCATATGCTGGCGCGCCGCATGATTGCCGACGGTTTCACACCGCCACGAGACTGCATGGAAACAGGGGACATGGCTGCCTTGAAACAGAGTTACATGTCCCGCACCAAGCGCGGATAGCGCCCGCAGGGTTTCGTCAGATGCACATGACGCAAGGCCGTCGTATCAGCGCAAAGCGAGACAAGACCAAAAGCAGGCGATTGCAAAGGATGCTTGCAGAATTGAGGGCGGGCAATGGCTACATGGGGATGACGTGGAAGGCAAAGCCGTCGCGCGGTGTTCCCGCGCGACGGTGGTCACGGTTTGCTCTGCCCGGCGGCGTCCAGAATGGCGTTTGCACGGATCGCGAATTGCCGGGCCAGGGGCGCAAGCGAGGCAGCATTGTCGCCCGAAGCCACGCCCGCCTGCGCACGATCCGCGATGCCCACGAAAATCACGGCAAACCGAAAGAGAGCAAAGGCCTTATGGAACGGTTCAAGCGGCGCGACCTGTGGTAGATGTTTGTGATACTGCGCGGTGAACTCTTGCTCGGTGGGGATGCCAAGCGCGTCGCGATCAAGATCGAGAATGCCGCCATATTCGTCGGAACTGGTGTTCCAGGGCATACAGCAAAAGCCCAGGTCAGCCAGCGGATGGCCGATGGTGGACAGCTCCCAATCCAGCACAGCGATCACGCGGGGCTGGGTGGGGTGAAACATCATGTTCCCGATGCGGAAATCGCCATGGGCGATGGACACCGCGCCGTCGTCCTCGGGCAGGCTGGCCTGAATGCGATCGCGCAGCACGAAAAGAGCGTCAAGCCCCGTCAGGCTTGTGGTGTCAAGCTGCTCTGACCAGCGGCGCACCTGCCGTTTGAAATAGCCGCCGGGGCGTCCGAAATCGCCCAGGCCGATTTCATCGGGCCGCACCGCATGAAGCCGCGCAAGCGTCTGGGCCACGGAAAGATAGCAGGCGTGCCGCTCGTGGGGCGAAATACCGGGCATCCGGGCGTCGCCAAACACGCGCCCATCCAGAAATTCCATCAGGTAAAACGGGGTGCCGATCAGGCGGGGGTCATCGTGAAAATGGATGGCTTTGGGCACGGGTACATCTGTGGATTCAAGCGCCTGCTGAACACGGTATTCACGGTCAATCGCATGGGCCCCTTTCGCAACGATTGCCGGCGGCTGTTTGCGTAGGATCATCCTCTGCGTGCCCAGGCGCACCTTGTAGGTGGGGTTGGACTGTCCGCCGCTGATGCGCTCGAACGATACGGGCGCGCCTGGCGCATCGAACGTATCGCGCAGGAAATCGACCAATGGGCCGGGCGTGAAATCCAGGGTGCCGTTCACCGTGATTTGTGTATCGAGGGTCATGCTTTTGTCTCCTGCGGGTGAACGGATTTGGCGGTTTCCCGAAGCGCGAATTTCTGAATTTTCCCGGTGGCTGTTTTGGGCAGTTCGGTAAACACAAAGCGGCGGGGGATTTTGAAATGCGCCAGATGCTCGCGGCAGAAGAGGGACAGCTCGGTCGCGTCAAGCTCGGCACCGGGGTGTGGTTCGATAAAGGCGCAGGGGATTTCGCCCCATTTCGGGTCTGGCGCGGCGACAACAGCAGCCAGCGAGATCGCGGGGTGACGATGCAGCGCTTCTTCTACCTCCAGACTGGAAATATTCTCGCCGCCTGAAATGATCAGGTCCTTGGCGCGATCGCGGATTTCAATCTGATTGTCGGGATGGCGCACCGCCAGATCGCCGGTATGAAGCACACCGCCGGCAAAGGCTTTCTGCGTGGCCTGGGCGTCTTTATGGTAACCGGACATCACCGTGTTGCCGCGCAGCACAATCTCGCCCAGAGTCGCGCCATCGGCGGGGACATCATTGCCGTGCGGATCGACCACGCGCAGCAGGTTCGCCGTGATATGGCGCGTACCCTGACGAGAAAGCAGCCGGGCCTGTGCTGCGCTGCTTTCACCGGATTCTTCGTTGCTGATCTTGCGCATCGTGGTGGGGCCGAAACATTCGGTCAGCCCGTAAAGATGAATGAATTCAATGCCAAGCGTCTGCATCTGGGCAATCAGAGCGCTTGTGGGGGCCGCCCCGCCACTGGCCACCCGCAGCGGGCGCGACGGGGCGCGCAAGCTTTTTGAGGGGTCATTCAGAAGCATATAGAGCACCACCGGCGCGCAGGCCATATGAGTGACACCGTGCCGGGCAATCAGCGCAAAAATGTCTGCGGGCACCACCTTATCCAGGCAAACATGCACGCCGCCAACGGCGGTGACGGCCCAGGTGTGGCTCCAGCCGTTCACATGAAACATGGGCAGCGTCCAAAGATACACGGACTGCGATGTGAACCCAAGCGAGATTACATTGCCCAGCGAATTCAGATAGGCCCCGCGATGGTTCAGCAGCACGCCCTTGGGCTTGCCCGTTGTGCCCGACGTATAGTTAATCGCGATCGGCATGAACTCATCGCGCACCTCTTCGGCAAAGTTCGCCTGGGTGACAGGCGGTGCATCCAGCAGGCTCAGGCCGTCAGCGGTGCCGTGATCTGGGGCAAAGACCAGGCAGGCCAGACCGGCCTGCTGGGCGGCGGGGCCTGCCACTTCTGCCCCAGCGGGATCGGTCAGAACGACTTTGGCCTCAGAATGGTTGAGAATGTATTCCACAACGGACGGATCAAGCCGTGTATTGAGCGCATTCACCGCCGCGCCGAGCGCCGGAATGGCGTAATGCGCGGCCAGCATTTCAGGGCGGTTACTGCTCATGATGGCCACCACATCGCCCTGCCCGACGCCATGGGCGCGCAGCGTGTCGATCATCGCGGCCACGATGCCGCCCAGTTCGGCGTAGCTCCAGCTGCGGCCCTGCCAGATCACCGCCGTGCGGTTTGGGAACGCCTCTACCGCCCTATCGAGAAAATCCACAGGGGTCAGGGGGCGGTGGTTGGCCTTGAAACGCGGCAGAAGATCACCCATCGGACGCGGTGCCTGTCACATCCCACGACCAGAAATCGCGCTTTAACTGGTTCAGATGACGGCTGAGCACCATACGGTGTACCTCGTCTGCGCCATCGACAAGACGCGCCTGGCGGGCGTAGCGATAGATCCATTCAAGCGGCGTGTCGGTGGAATAGCCCCGCGCGCCGTTAAGCTGGATCGCGGTGTCGGCTGCCTGATGTAGCAGGTTGGCAACGTGGATTTTCGCCATCGACACTTCTTTCTGTCCATAGCGGCCTTGGTCAATTTCATAGGCGGCCTTCATCACCAGCAGCCGCCCTATTTCGATGTCCATCGCCAGTTGGCCCAGCATCATCTGCACGCTCTCGCGTTCGATCAGGCGGATGCCAAACCCCATGCGACTGGAGGCATAGTCGGTGGCGATTTCAACGCAGCGTTTGGACAGGCCCAACCAGCGCATACAATGCGTCAGGCGGGCCGGACCCAGACGTGCCTGAGTAACCTTGAGCCCCCGGCCAACCCCCACGAGAATATCCTTATCGGGGACGCGGAGCCCGTCGAACACGATTTCGCAGTGCCCGCCGTGCTCTTCGGGGCCCATGATGGGGATGCGGCGCGCGATATGCCAGCCGGGCGCGTCCTTGTGGAACTGGAATGCCGTCAGGCCCGTGCGCGGATCGTCAGACGTGCGGGCCATCAGCGTGAAATGCGCGGCGCCCTCGGCGCCGGTAATGAACCATTTACGCCCTTCGATCAGCCACGTATCGCCCTCGCGTCTGGCATGTGTCTGGATCATACCCGGATCCGAGCCGCCACCGGGGTGCGGCTCGGTCATGGCAAAGGCGGAACGCACATCGCCGTTCACAATCGGGGTAAGCCAGCGCTTTTTCTGATCCTCGGTGCCAAGCATGTCGAGCATCATCATGTTGCCGTCGTCCGGCGCGGCGGAATTGAACACCACGGACCCGAAAATTGAACGGTTCATTTCCTCATAGCACACGGCCATGCCCATCTTACCCAGGCCCTGCCCCCCCCATTCAGGCGAGACCTGCAACGCCCACAGCCCCTGAGCCTTGGCCTTGGCGCGCAGCGGCTCCAGCGCGGTTTCGGTGATATTGCCATGCGCATCAAATGACGTTCTGTCGGCCTCTACCGGCAGAATTTCCGTTTCAACGAATGCAGCGATGCGGGCGCGGTAATCTTCTACCGCGGGGGAAAGAGTGAAATCCATGGGTCTCCTCAGAGGCTAGAAACAAGATGGCCGCCATCCACGGGCAGCGCGCAGCCGGTCAGATAGGCCGCGCCGGGCGACAGCAGCATCAGCAAAGGCGCGTCAAGGTCTGCAAGCTGCCCAAGCCGGCGCTGGGGAATGCGCCGAACCAGGGCTTTGCCTGGGTCGGTTTCGAAAAACGCGCGGTTCAGCGGGGTTTCGATATAGCCGGGACAGAGCGCATTCACGCGGATACCATAGCGCGCCCATTCAAGCGCCTGTGCCCTGGTCAGTTGCACCAGCGCTGCTTTGGAGGCGCTATAGGCCGAAACCCCGCCAGCCACCCGCAGCCCGAGAATCGAAGCGATATTCACGATTGCACCGCCCGAGCCGCGCTTTTTCATGGCGCGCGCGGCCGCTTGCGAGACCAAAAAAACACCTTTGAGATTGGTATCGAGCACTTGCGTGAATACCTCTTCGGGCATTTCCAGTGCTGTGCCTTCTCCGGCAATTCCGGCGTTGTTGATCACCACGTCCGGGGCGCGTGACATCGCTGCAAAAGCCGCCGTGACCGATGCCGCATTGGCGACGTCCAGTTCAATGGCCTCGGCGCTTTTGCCTTCGGCGTTCAGCGCGTCGGCCAATGCGGTCACCTTGGCTTTGCGTCGCGCGGCCAGGATAACATGGAAACCATTCGCGGCCAGCACCCGCCCGAAATGAGCCCCAAGCCCGCTGGACGCCCCAGTGATCAGGGCCGGTATCAGATCGTCTGACATGACATGCCTTTCCAAGCCGATCAAAACGGATAGTGCTGGCCGGGGTCTTCGATGGTGATCCACCGCAAGTCGGTGAACTCATTGATCGCCGCCTTGCCGCCGAAACGCCCATAACCAGAATCCTTTACGCCGCCGAAGGGCATTTGAGGCTCGTCCGATACGGTGGGGCCGTTGATGTGGCAGATTCCGCTGTGCAGGCGATTGGCTACTGCGATCGCCTGGGTGATGTCCTGGCTGAACACGGCCGCAGCAAGGCCATATGCGGTGTCATTGGCCACGCGCACGGCTTGCTCGGTGTCGGCCACGCGGATGATCGACTTGACCGGGCCAAAGCTTTCCTCGGTATAGATGCGCATCTGGGGGGTGACATGATCAAGCAGCGTGGCCGAATGCAGCGCGCCTTTGCCCGCGCCGCCCGCCACGCGCCTGGCGCCCTTGGATTCCGCATCGGCCAGAAGCGCCTTCATTTTCGCGCCGCTTTCAGGGGTGACAAGCGCGCCAAGCACCACATCGCCCGCCGCAGGATCGCCCCATGGCAGCTCTGCCGCCCGTTCTGACAGCCGGGCGACGAAGGCATCGGCGATGGCCTCGACAACGATGATCCGTTCGGTTGACATGCAAATCTGGCCCTGGTTCATGAAGGCCCCGAAAATGGCCGCGTTCACCGCGCCATCCAGGTCGGCATCCTCCAGCACCACCAGAGGGGCCTTGCCGCCCAGTTCCAGCAGCGAGGGTTTGAGGTTTTCGCCGGCAAGACGGCCAATAATGCGCCCAACGTCAGACGATCCGGTGAAATTGACGTGGCGCACTTCGGGGGCTTCGATCAGCGTGCGCACGATGTCGGGCGCATCGGCGGGATCGTTGGTCAGCACGTTGATCGCGCCTTCTGGCAGTCCGGCCTCAACCAGACAGTCGCCGATCAGCACATGCGTCTGGGGGCACATTTCGGAGGCCTTCAGGATCGTTGTATTCCCGCAGGCCAAGGGCATCGCCACCGCGCGCACGCCCAGAATTACGGGGGCATTCCACGGCGCAATCCCAAGGCAGACCCCGCGCGGGCGCGGCACCGACATCGCCAGCGTGCCCGGTTTGTTGGCCGGGATCACTTCGCCGTTTATCTGAGTGGTCATTGCCGCGGCTTCGCGCAGAATGCCCGTCGCAAGATGTGCGTTGAACCCTGCCCAGACGCCGGTGGCGCCGGTTTCGCGCTGCATGGCCTGCACGAAATCGCCCGAGCGGCTTTCCAGAATGTCGGCAGCTTTGCCGAGGATCGCGCGCCGCTCGGCCGGGCCGGTGGCAGACCAGGCGGGGAAGGCCGCCTGCGCGGCGGCAACAGCGGCCTTTGCGTCCTCGACGCTGCCGGCGGCGGCGCGTGTTGCCAGCGTCCCGGTGACGGGGTTGCTGCGGTCATATGTGCGGCCATCTTTGGCCGGAATGCGTTTCCCGGCGATCAGCAGTTCGGTGTTCATGAAGCCCTCTTCTCAATTCAGCCCGTTGGATGTGGCGTCAATGTTGGCGCGCATCCCGCCATCGGTGGCAATATTGGTGCCGCGCAGCCAAACAGACCCCGGCGACAGTAGGAAGGTCACAACCGGCGCGATGTCCTGTGGGGTGCCGGGCCGGTCCATGATGCGCGTGTCTTCTTCGGCGCGCTCTCCCAGCGTCTCAAGAAAGTCCTTCAGGATAGGTGTTTCAACCGGGCCGGGGCTGACCGCATTCATGCGGATGCCGCGGGCGCGCCACGTCCAGCGGTTTTCATGTGTCCAGGCGACAACCGCTTGTTTGGTAAAGAAATAACTGTTCTCCTCCGTGATGCCATTTGCATCGCAGAACGCGGGTACATCGGCATGGGTCAGCCCCTCGGCGGCCTTGATCTTTGCCACTTCGGCTTCCCATCCGATCCCGGCCAGCGAGGCCAGGTTCACGATTGACGCGCCCTCGGCCAGGCTGTCGATAAGCCCGAGCGTGAGCCGTTTCAGCGCCACAAGATTGACGGTCACAACGGTTTCTGGCCGCGCGGTGGGCGGAACGCCGGCGATATTCGCCAGGCCATCCGCCTGCACATCCTTGAGATCCGCAATAAGCGTATCGAGCGCGGCTTCGTCCGTCAGATCCACCTGATGAAACGCATCTACCTTAACCGAGGGCGCATTCCGATCGACGCCGATCACTTTGCCGCCGGCGGCAGCCACCTGGCGCGCTGTCTCTTGTCCGATGCCGGAGGACACGCCAGTGACGATGATTGTCTTCCCTTTGAGCATGAAACCTCTTCCTTATTCAGCGGCTGTCGTGGCGGGAGTGCCGGTGTAGCCTTCGGGATGGAACGTGCCGTTCTCGTCGCGGAAGGCATAGGCGAAATCGGGCCAGAGTACGGTGAGGCGGTCGCTACGCGGATCGCGGTACCAGAACTTGCACCCGCCCTCGACCCACACGGTGCCTTGTGCCCGTGCGTCGATCCCTTCGAGATATTCGGCCTCCGCTTCGGGTTTGGCTTCGAGCACATCGAGCCCTTTTTGCTGCATGAAATCGAGCGCCCCAAGGATGTAATCCACCTGTGCTTCGATCATGAACACCATCGTGTGGTGGCCAAGCCCCGTGTTGGGACCAAGCACCATGAACATATTCGGAAAGCCAGGAATGGCGGTGGAATCATAGGCCTGCATTCCGCGATCCCACTGATCGACCAGACGCTTGCCCCCCTTGCCGTGCACCAGATGGGCGACGGGCGGTTCGGGCGCTTCGAAGCCGGTGGCGAAGACAAGCACATCCAGATCGTATGCGTTGCCGCTGACGGCTTTGGCCGTGCCGACATCCACGCTGGCCAGGGCCGAGGTTTCCAAAGTGACGTGATCTTCGTTGAAACTGGGGTAGTAGGTGTTGGCGATCAGCACACGTTTACAGCCGATTTCATAGTCTGGCGTCAGACCAGCGCGCAGTGTCTCGTTCGGAACCTGATCAGCCAGATGGCTCAGCGCCATGGTGCGCGCTTCGGCCACTGCCGTGGGCACATTGCGGCGCTGCGCGAACATCGATTCGCCAAACCAGAAGATATCCTCGCGCAGGTTTTCCATTGTCTCGGGCAGGCGCGCGAAGGTGCGTTTTTCGGCATCGGTATAGGCGCGATCCGGACGTGGGATGATATAGGGTGCCGAGCGTTGAAAGACGACAAGCTCTTTGGCCAGCTTGGTCAGCTCGGGTACGATCTGAATGGCGGATGCGCCGGATCCCACAATGCCCACGCGCTTGCCTTCAAGACATACCGAATGATCCCATTTCGAGGAATGGAAAGCAGCGCCCGTAAACCCGTCCATGCCCGGAATATCAGGCAGAACGGCATCTGCCAGAACGCCCGTTGCGGTGATCAGGAACCTGGCCCGCCAGGTGCCCAGGGGCGTTTCGACGGTCCATAGGTTTGTCTGTTCGTCCCAGGATGCCTTTTCCAGATTCGCGCCGAAATGGATATGCGGCACCAGCCCCGATTTGCTGGCGCAATCGCGCAGGTAGTCCCAGATTTCACCGCCGGGCGAGAACACGCGCGACCAGTCGGGCTTGGGCATGTAGGAAAAAGAGTAAAGATGCGAAGGCACATCGCAGGCCACACCGGGATAGGTGTTGTCGCGCCAGGCGCCGCCGACATCCTCTGCGCGTTCAAGGATGACGAAATCGTCCATCCCGTGCTCTTTCAGCTTCATCGCCATGCCCAGCCCGCCAAAGCCGGCGCCGACGATGATGATAGACGTCTCGTGAATGATGCTGTTGTCGGTCATCTTGGTCTCCTCCAGGGCTTAGGGTTTGATCGCGGGGATGGTGTCGCCGGCGGCGTATTCGTTGGGGTTCATGTTGAACCGATCGACAAGCCGCGTGACTTCGGCGGCGCGTTCAAACACCACGGCGTGCCCTGAANCGACCTCGGCATAGCGGGCATCGTCGATCATCCCGAACAGCGCGCGACAGTGGTGCTTGGCGACCATCTGGTCATAGGTGCCCGCGATCACCAGAGTCCTGGCCTTGATCTGCGGCACCAGATCCGAGATGTCGATGCGGGCGTTCAGTTCCANCTGAGCATCTACAAAGGCATCAAGCGGCATCGCGCCCGCCGTCATCATTTCAATCGTTTTATCGGCCAGGAACGGCGCGCCGAACGCGGCGTAGATCGTGTAATCGTTGATTTCGGGCACGCCTGCATTGCGCAGGGCAAACCAGGTGCGATTGAAGAAGGTCATCATCGTATCGGTCTTGGCCCAGCCCGCCAGCAGCACAAGGTTTTCAACGCTCTTGGGGTTGCGGGCCGCAAGGAACGCAGCGACAACAGCCCCAAGAGAAAAGCCAAGCAGCGTCACTGGCGTGTTGCCGCAGGTCTCTTTCATCACGGCCAGCACCTGGGCTTCGATATGCTCCAGCTCCAGTTTTTCGCCCTCGGCGACCGGCATCGCAAGATCGACCGAGATCACCCGATGGCGTACCGCAAGCATCGGAAAGACGAAGCCAAAGTGCCCCAAAGTAGACCCGGAAGATCCATGGATCAGCACAATCGGCGCGGTGTCCGTATTGGCCTGCCCTGCCTCATGATAGGTGACGGAAACGCCGTTTACTTCGATCCGACGCGTTTCCATCCCGACGGCCATGTCTGGCATCGTGGTTTCGGTATCTTTCATCGTTTTCCTCTCCCATTTGCGCCGGTCTCTGGCTGGCGCATATGTGTCTGTCCGGGCGCAGATAGGCGCACCGTTCAGAGACTTTCCTGCGTTTCCCGGTCATGCTAGGCGGCGGCTGATTTCTGCTTTCGCCCCGCAGGCACAATTCTTTTGCATCGGCGGAACATTTGGCGCTCAGTAGCCCGTGGCGGTGGCGATAATCTCGCGCCGTTTCTCTATCGGGGTAGAGTCGAAGTGGTTACAGGCGTCCCTGTCATCTTCGCGCACGAACCAATGGACCTGTCGGTCTTCGGTTGCGGCCAAGACCGTCCGAGCCACCATCTGAGGCGTCACGTTAATACCCGCCATCCCAACCGATTTTGCCGTGACATCTGCCGCCGAGAGCATGGGCGTATCGACATACCCCACCATCACGTCGCACACCCAGATGCCCATTGCTTCGAATTCTACGTTCAGCGCTTCGGTAAGGCCGCGCACGGCGAATTTGCTCGCCGAATAGACAGCCAGATCGGGCACGCCATAGATCGCAGCGGCCGAGCTCATGGTGATTATGCGGGCTTCATCGGTGGCGCGCAGGAAAGGCAGGGCTTCGTGGATGCAATGGATCACGCCTTTTACGTTCACATCCACAATTGCATCCAGCCGGTCCGGGTCTGCCTTGGCAAAGGGGTGCATATCGAGCAACCCGGCACAATTGAAAATGGCATGTAGGGCGCCGCCTTCGGCTGTAAAGCTTTCCAGTGCAGCGCGGATGTCCGTGCGGCTTTGTACGTCGATGCCGTAGGCCCGTGCCGGTGCACCAAGCGCGCGGGCCAGAGCCTTTACCGCGTTCTCATCGCGATCAGCCAGGCCAACACGCCATCCATTTGCCGCGAAAAGACGGGCGGTTTCAGCCCCAATACCCGAGCCTGCTCCGGTAATGAAAATTGAACGCTTGTCCATTGTGGCCTCTTTAATCAACGAATTGGCCGCCAGCGGAATACAGCGTCTGGCCAGTGGTATAGCTGCTGTCGCTGCTGGCCAGGAACAGACAGGCCTGCGCCTGTTCTTCGGCTGTGCCGGTGCGGTTCATGGGGGTCAGGCTCATTGCCCACTTGTCTTCTTCGGTGCCTTTTTCGAAATCCCACATGGGGGTTGAGGTGAACCCCGGCGCAAGCGCGTTCACGCGCACTCCGGTTTCGGCAAGTTCCAGCGCCATCACCTTTGTCATCATGATGACGCCCGCTTTGGCCATGCAGTAGGGGCCAGATCCGGGGATCGGTATTTTGCCCGCGGTAGAGGCAATGTTCACAATCGTGCCGCCTTCGCCTTGTTGAACAAGCTGCCTGGCAAGGGCTTGGGCGGAATGCAGAACGCCGATCATGTTGATGTCGATCATCCGGCGGAACGTGTCCATCTTCAGCTCAAGCATCGGGATGGGATCCAGGCGGATGCCCGCCGCAAAGACGCCCGTATCCACGCGGCCAAACGCTTTGACGGCGCTTGCCACCATCGCGCGGCACGCGTCCTCCGAGGTGGTATCCACCTTCACTGCCTGCGCGGTGCCACCGGCGGCCTGGATCAACGACAGCGTTTCATTGCAATCGTTCAGATCGGCCAACAGAACCGCCGCGCCCTCTTTGGCAAAAAGCACGGCAACCGCCCGGCCAATGCCACTGGCTGCGCCCGTTACGATCGCCACTTTGCCGTCAAGCTTTCCAGAACTCACAAGCTTTTCCTCTCTGTTGGATTTTTGCGCCGTCTTGTGGCGCGGTCGTGTTTGTGTGGGGCCCGTCGGGCCGGATGTGATGAACGGCCGGGCGCTAGGCCGCGCTGTCCCCCAGATCGCCGAGATACAGATGATGCAGCCGGTCAGGATCGGAGATCAGCGTCTGGCAATCGCCTTCGTAAACGATTGCGCCGCGGCGCATCACATAGGCCCTGTCGCCGATCTCAAGCGCGAGATTGGCGAATTGCTCTACAAGCACAACGGCAAGGCCCTGATCGGCCAGACGACGCACGCCCTTCATCAGCCGGCTGACGACAACGGGCGCAAGNCCTGCCGACATCTCGTCGATCAGCACCACGCGCGGACGGCCGACAAGCGCCCGCCCGATCACAACCATCTGTTGCTCGCCGCCGGATAACATCATGGACAGCACATCCCTGCGGGCCAGAAGCTCGGGGAAAAGCTCATAGACTTCATCGAGGCTGGAATCCTTGTGCAGCCCAACCCTGAGATTTTCCTCGGTGGTCATGGTGCCGAAAATCGTGCGCCCCTGCTCCACATGGCCCACACCCGAAAGCGCGCGCTTACCGGCCTTCATTTTCGACAGGTCGTTCCCGGCAAGCTTGATCGTGCCGCTGGCCACAGGTGCCACGCCTGAAATACCTTCCAGCAGCGTGGTTTTCCCCGCGCCATTCGCGCCAAGCAGAACACTGATTTCCCCGGCGCGCGCGATGATGTCCACCTCTTTGACAACGGGTATTCCGACACGTTTGATCACAAGATCGGCGGTTTCCAGAATGTTCATTCGGCGGCCTCCTGTTCAAATTCAATGCCCATGTAGGCTTTCTTCACAATGGGCATATCGAGCACCTCTTGCGTGGGACCGGCGGCCAGAACAGTGCCGAAATCGAGCACGGTGACACCCGAACAGGCCGTGCGCACCAGATCCATGTCGTGCTCGATCAGCAGGACAGACGATCCGAACCGGGCCGGAATTTCGGCGATGCGCTTGCCAAGCATCACGGCCTCTGCGTAGCTCTGCCCTGCTGCCGGTTCATCCAGCAGCACGATCGGCGGGCGGGCGGCAACAACGCCCGCGACATCCAGCAGACGGCGCGCGCCGGAATCCACGGCACTGATCGGCTGATCGGCACAGGGGCATTCCAGCCAATCCAGAACGGCATTGATCTGTGCATCGCTCAGCCCGCCGCCAGATGCCAAGTGCACATACTGGCCCACGGTCAGGTCAGGCGCCATGCGCGTGGTCTGCCATGTGCGCCGGATCCCCGCTCGTGCCCGCTGCGTGGCCGAGAAAGCGTTGACGTTTTTCCCCTGGAAAATCACGTCGCCTTCGTAGCTGTGCAAAAAGCCGGTGATCGCGTCCACAAAGGTGGATTTGCCCGCGCCGTTGGGTCCGATCAGCCCAATCACCTGGCCTTTGGGCACAGTGAGCGAGGCACTGCTAAGGGCAACAACATTGCCATAGCGCACGGTCAGATCGCGCACATCCAGCGCGATTTCATGATCCCCTTCCGGGCGGGCCTCAGGCAGGGTGCTGGCAGCGCTACGCGCGGGTTTGGACAGGCGCTTGGGCATGATTTTGCGGCCCAGACGGCCCAGGGCTTCGCTCATGGTTTCGCCGGTCGAAAGGGCCTGCACCGCGCCAATGCCGAAGACGACGCTGCCCAGATCCTGCGGCAGGCTCAGCCGGCGCAGAAGCTCTGGGAAGAGTGCGACCAGAATGCCGCCAAGGATCGCCCCCAGCGGGTATTGCGCGCCCACCATGATAGCCACCGCAAACAGCACAAGCGATTGCATCATCGAGAAGTTTTCGGACAAAAGCGTGCCCATATAGCCCGCCAGCAACCCACCGGAAACACCGGCGATGAACGAACTGATGGCAAAGGCGCTTAGCTTGGCGCGCGGCACCGAAACCCCCAACGAGGCCGCAGCGCGTTCGGAATGGCTGATCGCCAGCCAGGACGCCCCCAGCCGCGAACGCGACACGAACTCCAGCGCCACGGCGACAAGGACGTAAATCGCCAGCACGAGGATAAAATACCCCCGGTCGCTGCTGAACTGATCGGGGCGGGCGACCATTTTAAAGGTGGTCTGGCCCGGATAGGTGATGGTGCCCAGCACAACGCCAAACGCCACGGCAAACCCCAGCGTGACAATCGCCAGGTTGATGCCGCGCAGCCGCAGCGCGGGCAGGCCGATGATCAGCCCAAAAGGCAGGGCAGCCAGACCGCCGATCACAATCCACACCAGCAATCCCCCCGGAAAGCCGATCAGGTTCAGATAGCCCACTGTCCAGGCTCCAACGCCGGCAAAGCTCATCTGACAGAGCGAAATCATGCCGGACCGGCCAACCACCAGCCCAAGGCTTTGCAGTGACATGCCGATGATAAACACGGCAGTGAGCAGGAAAATCCAGTAATTCGGCAGCATGAACAGGCACAGGGCCCCAACCGCAGAAACGGAACCAACGATTTTCAGAGCAGAGAGGGTACTAGCGCGCTTCATCCCAACGGGCTCCTCTTTGTGACCACAGCAGAACGGCCAGAATGACCAGGAAAGGAACAGCAGAGCGATATTGCGCCAGTTCGACAAAGCCACTGGCCAGGCCCTCGATCACGCCGATCAGGATGCCGCCGGCCAGGGCCGCGCGGAAACTGTTGAACATACCCACAAGCGCTGCGGCAAAGGCAGGCACGACCAGCAGGCTCAGCGATCCGAAATCGGGGGACCGCAGCGGTGCGATCAGCATCAGCGCAACGGTTGTCATTGCGCCGCTCAGGCCCCAGACTCCCAGTGCCAGAGGACGCACCGGAATGCCCAGCAGCTCGGCCGCCATGGGTTTTTCTGACAGCGCCCGCAATTGCAGCCCGGTGCGGGTCCGGGCGAGGAATTGCTCGACCGCGAATGTCAGAACCACGGCCATGGCAATCGAGAACAGCGAAGCGGCGGTGATGGTCACCCCGGCGATGCGCAGCCCCTCGCCGCCGATCAGATCCGGAAAGGCGCGGGGGTGCTGACCGCCTGTCAGCCGCAGACCAAGGGCAATGAAACACACAAGCAAAGCCGCAGTGACGGCGGCCTTGACGGTCTGGCTGGCACCCGAAAACCAGACGGTCGTCACAAAGCCCACGACAACCGAACTGACAGTCCCGGCGACAATGCCGGTCAAGACGGCGGGGAAGGTTGGATAGCCGGCCTCGATCAGAAAGACCATGGTAAAGGCCCCCACGGCCCCCAGCGCGGTTGCGGTGAAATTCACCACCGCCACCAGACGAAAGGTAAAGACAACGCAGACCCCGAGGATCGCGTAGGCGCCGCCTGCCGAAAGCCCGGCCACAGCAGAAGTTAGTAATGAATCCATTGGGATATCCTGAAAGAGACGGGCATAGACAAGGGCCACATGGCCCTTGTCAGGCTCGGGTTTGGGTTACTCGGGGCTTGGCAGGTTCATCCATTCGGGCGTCATCACGCGCCATTCCCCAGCGTCGAGTTTCACCACTTTCGTGGCGCGCATCGGGCCATCGGTTGCCCCTTTGCCGAACACAAACGGCCCGGCGGCGATGGGATAGCTGACCGGCTCCATGCTGCGCAGCGCGGCGGCGACACTGTCATTGTTGACCGGGCCGTCGATGCTCTGGATCACGCCTGTGATGACTTTGCCGGCCAGATACCCGGCCTGCGAAAAGGCGCTTGGCGTGATGTCGGCCTGGGTGATCATATCCAGCCAGCCCTGATTGGCCGCGTTGCGCAGGGTATAGGGTTCCCACTCGGTGCCCACATAGATCGGCTGCGGCGAGTCCTTCAGGGCGCTGGCCACGCCTTCGGTAAAGCCCGAGGCCAGAAACACCCAGTCGATACCCTCAATCCCTTGTGCGTCGGCGGTGTTGATCAACTGCACGATGCCCGGTTCAACCTGATTGGTGAAAACCGCGTCACAGCCAGAATCGCGCGCCCGGATGACATAGGGGGTCAGGTCGCCCTGCACGGGCAGGGTCATGTCCAGAATGTGCAGCGTGTTGCCGGTGATCTGTTCCCATTCGGCCATGGCGTTTTCCATGGCTTCCTTCCAGCCGCCGATCACATAATTGAAGGCACAGAGCTTTTCATTGCCCAGCTTCTCGCTGGCATAAAAGAGCATCGCGGTTGACAGCACATAAGGTCCAGGGGCAACGCCCGAAACCGATGGCGCGGTATAGCACACCGGATCGACAGCAAGCCCCGCCACGTCCAGTACGTTGGAACGCTGATAAAGCTGCGCGTTCACCCCGCAATCCAGCAGGCTGGCGCTGCCGGTCATGGCGACAACGCCTTTGTTGTCAATCAGGTCGCGCGCGGTCTGGGTGGCTACCAGGGGGTCTCCTCGGTCGTCGCCCATGAAATACTCAACCTTGCAGCCATTGATCCCCCCGGCTTGGTTAAGCTGGTCGAAATAGGCTGCGGTCGCTTTCGGCGTTGCAGAGAAATCGACAGGTCCGGTGATTGTCGATACCGATCCGATCTTGATTGTGCCGCCATCGCAGCTTGGCCCGGCTGCGAATGCAGCGCCAGACAGTGCCATAAAGCTTAGCCCGGCGATTGCGCCGACACGAGTCGCTGTGTGTTTGAGTGCCATTTGGTTCCTCTCCCGTTTTGATTGTTTGGTTGGGTGCGGTGTTCTGCGCCGCCGGCCAGGCCGGAACCGGCTAAGATCATCCGTTATGCGGTGTGGATGCCGTAGCCGCCGTCAACATAGACGGGGTGGCCCACTGAAAAGGGCAGACCACCAGAGGCGAGCATCGCCACCGTGGCGCCCACGTCGCCTTCTTCGCCCCAGCGGTTCATCGGTACATGCCCGGCGGCGATATGCGCCTCGATGGCCTCGGTCGGAGACCCCTCGCCCTGGGTTGTCATGGCCGTGCGGATGAAACCGGGGCGGACTTCGTGGACCTGAATGCCGGTGTGGGCAAGCGTCAGGGCGAACAGGCCAGCCACCATGGACAGGCCCGCCTTAGAGACACAATATTCCGGAATCGCGACAGAAACGTGATTGGCGGCAATCGAGGTAATGAACACCATGCTGCGATGGGTCTCTTCGTTCTGAGCCTGGGCCATCAGCCGGGCAATGGCCTGCGCAAAGAAGAAATTACCGCGCAGGTTGATATTCAGGTTCCGGTCGAAATTTTCGGGGGTCAGGCTCAGGACATCGGCCAGTTCGACCGGCGCGACACCTGCGTTATTGACAAGGCACTCTACCCCGCCGAACGCATCCCAGGCGGCTTGGGCCAGTTGCGCATGGTTGTCGATATCCGCGATGTCACCCTGCAAAAAGGCAGCCTGAGCGCCCTTCTCTCGCAGCGCAGCCAACGTGTCGCGCGCGGCTGCGTCATCATGCAGGTCGATGATAACGATGTTGAACCCGCGTTCAGCCAACGACATGGCGCAGCCGCGCCCAAGCCCCTGTCGCCCTCCTGTTACAACCGCAACCGGCCTTTTTCGTGATGCCACGACTGTCTCCTCCCTTGGTCCTGACACTGGGCCGTTCGGCCCTTTCTTTGCAGATGCGAGGAATGCGCAGAGCATGGGGCAGCGGCCCCGGCCTGGTCCGTCGCGTGCTGCAAAGCTCGCGCTGTTTCAGGAACTCTATGCAGAGCGAAAGGGGTGTCTTTGACGCTCTCAGCACAAAAACTTTGCATGTTGGGTGCAGGGAGTGCGCAGTTTGCGACCGCGCAGGCCACACAACGCCGCCCCCCCGATTGCACATCAGATCGGCGGGGCAGCGTTTCGGTTGCGTCAGTTCAAACGCTTGGGTGTGCCGGATTTCTTTGCGATGAATTCGCGGGGCGATTGGCCGAAATGCGCTTTGAAGGCGCGGTTGAAGCTGGACACGTTGGTGAACCCCATCGAATAGGCGATTTCGCAGATCAACTGCTGCCCGCTGCCCTGGCGCTCTAATTCCATCCGGCACAGTTCCAATCGGCGCTGACGGACGAACCGCATCGGTGACAGCCCTTCTGCGGCGAAGATGTCCGACAGATAGCGCGTGCTGATCCCCACGCCCTTGGCAATGGTGGCGGGGTCCAGATCGTCATCATATATGTGTTCGTTGATGAATTCTTGCGCTCGCATCAGGATCATACGCCGCCCGCGGGTGGAAGAGGCGGAGTCAGAGGTCAGCTTTGCCGTAACGACTTCGCCCAGAAAGCTGACCAGAGATTGTGAAAAGACCCGCGCGCAGCGGTCGCTTAGCGCGGTTTCCTCTTCCAGCGCGGCTTGCAGCATCTGTTTGGCCATCAGGCCAAGGCCGGTTTGCACATCAATCGGACAGCCCAGCAGATCGTCCACCGAAATCGCATGAGCACGCAGCAGCCCGGTTGGAATGCGCAGCCAGATCGCGTCCAGTTCATCGGACATTGCGATCTCATATTCTTCATTGGTGTTCACCAGCGCCATCTGCTGATGTTTGATAACCCCTGTTTGCCCCTGGCCGCATTCCCGATTCAGGTGTTGCACCTCAAGCGATCCATGAAGCGGCATACAGGCAAAGTAGTGGCCCTCATCGCCGGTCATGTGGCGTTCCAGACGGCGCGAGCGGCTGCCGCTTGCACGGTGCATCGAGCGGATCAGAGACAAGTCCCCCAGATCGCGCACAACGAACTGGGCGGTGGCCCCTTTCGACCAGGCCATATCGACCCGCGTGAAGATTGACCCGACGATATCGGGGTCAAAGGCCCGCATACTTACCACGGACGATCCAGTCTTTGTTGTGCTGGCTTTCATTGTCTCCTCCCAGACAATTATTTCCGGACACCGGGCCGATCCGCGTCCTCCTCGCGTTTCGGATCAGTGGCGCAGCCTGATCCATGCCCCTGCTTTTGGTCTCAAGGGGGATCAGCATGTTGATCTTTTCTAAACGATGTAGGATTGTCGGACAACGAAAATAAAACGGGTCCGCCATCAGCCAAATGGCAAGGCGCTGTGCAGATGTCAGAAGTTTAAATGTAATCAATTGCCTGAACAGATTGCCGAGCCTGTCCGATAGCCCGTTTCAATGGCGCTGTATGGTGGGCGTTGCGGATGTCAGAAGGAAAGAATCACGATGGCGACGACACCTGAAGGCCGGAAATCCTCGTTGACGAATCTCCGGGTCGAGCCGGGATACAAACGCGTCGCGGCAGCGATCGAGGAACAAATCCTGAATGGTCAGATGACGGCGGGCGAAGTGCTGCCCACCGAAACCGAGCTGTCTGAAATTCTGGGTGTGCATCGTTCGACCGTACGCGAGGGGATCCGCGCGCTTGAAAATGCGGGGCTTGTGCAGCGGGGGGCAGGCAAACGGCTGCGCGTTTCGGTGCCAGAGATGTCGGCGGTCAGCTCGGTTGTGACCCGCGCGCTGGGGATGAAGCAGGTCAGCTTTTTCGAATTATGGGAAATGCAGATGCAGCTTGAACCCTTTGCCGCAAAACTGGCCGCCGAGCGGATCGACCCCAAGATCGCACAGGCTCTGCAAGACAATGTGACGGCCCTGCGGCAGAATCTCTATGACGACGATTTCGTCATCCAGAACGACATCGAGTTCCACCAGCTGATCGCGCAGGCTGCGAAAAATCCGGTTTTGTCGATGTCCACCGCGCCGATCGGGGCTTTGCTGTTTTCGGCGACGGTGAACCTGTATTCACAAGTGAATCAGGCGCGGCATCGGTTGCTGGCGGCACATGAATTCATCCTGGCGGCAATTGTTGAGAAGGACATCAAAGCCGCCGAAACCTGGATGACCCGCCACATCAAGGATTTCCAGCGGGGCTATGCGATGTCAGGTGTTGATTTCCATGCACCGATTCCGCTTGATCCGCGGGCGTTGCGTTTCGTCGAATGGGGCTCGTTCTAAGGCCAGCCGATCAGCAAGACGCCCGCAGGCTCTGACCGGAAAAACCGGCGCGGGATGTATCGGGCAGTGTCTCAAGGCTACCCAAATGAGACAATTTCCGGCGGCTGACGCGTAAGGCTGCGAAGTCCTTTCGCGCAAATCCCGCCCGTTTCCTATCGTGACCGAAAATCATGGGAGGAAATCATGACACCACCGAAAGACACATTGGCCTGGATGTACGAAAAGATGGTCGCCAGCCGTCATTTCGAAGAGGAAATCGAAAAGATCTACATGGAGGGCAAAACGCCGGTCTTTAACATGGCCGACGGGCCGATTCCGGGCGAAATGCACCTGTCCAACGGGCAAGAGCCGGTGGCTGTCGGCGTCTGCGCGCACCTGAACCCCGAGGACATCGTGACCGCAACCCATCGTCCGCACCATCAGGCGATTGCCAAGGGTGTGGATCTGAAAAAGATGGCAGCCGAGATTTTCGGAAAATCCACCGGCCTGTCAGGTGGCCGCGGCGGCCATATGCATATCTTTGATGCGGATGTGAATTTCGCCTGTTCGGGCATCATTGCGCAGGGCATGGGGCCGGCCGCCGGCGCGGCTCTGTCGCGTAAATTACAAGGTAAGCCTGGGGTTGCGATCTCGTTCATCGGGGAAGGTGCGGCCAATCAGGGCGCCTTTCACGAAGCGCTGAACCTGGCCGCCGTCTGGAAGCTGCCGATGGTTGTGGTGGTCGAAGACAACGCCTGGGGCATTTCCGTGGCCAAGGAGGATTCCACCGCCATTCCGTGTAATGCCGACCGTGCTGCCGCCTATGGCATTCCTGGCCATTACATCCCCGGCAACGACCCGCTGAAGATTTACGAAGTGGCCGGTCAGGCCATTGAACGTGCCCGCAACGGCGAGGGTCCGACTCTGATCGAGATTGAAACCTACCGCCTGGCTGGGCACTTCATGGGCGATGCCGAAGGCTACCGCCCCGAGGGCGAAAAGGACGCGCTGTTCGCCAAGGATCCGATCCCCAAGCTGCGGCAGCTTCTGGCGGCCGATTACGGCTTTGCCGAGGCCGATCTGGAGGCGATCGAAACGAAGGCCCGCGCCGATGTGGACGAGGCCATCGCCTTTGCCCGCCAGAGCCCCGATCCGAAGCCCGAAGATGCACTGACAGCCGTGTTCGCCTGAGCGCGCAAGGGAGGAAAACAGATGGAAAACGAACGTAAACTGACAATCGCGCGCGCCATGGCCGAGGCCACGGCACAGGAAATGCGCATCGACCCACGGGTCTTTGTAATGGGCGAAGACATTGCCGATCTGGGCGGTGTTTTTGGTAACACTCGTGGCCTGGCCGAAGAATTTGGCAAAGAACGGGTGCGCGATACGCCAATCTCGGAAACCGGGTTCATTGGCGCTGCTGTCGGCGCGGCCCAGGACGGGATGCGCCCTGTGGTCGAACTGATGTTCGTCGATTTCTTTGGGGTGTGCTTTGATGCGATTTACAATCTGATGGCCAAGAACACCTATTTTTCGGGAGGCAAATTCAATGTGCCGATGGTGCTGATGACCTCGACCGGGGGCGGTTATTCGGACGCGGGCCAGCATTCGCAATGTCTCTATGGCAGTTTTGCCCATCTGCCGGGTATGAAGGTGGTCAGCCCGTCCAACGCCTATGATGCCAAGGGGCTTATGACGGCAGCAATCCGTGATCCAAATCCGGTGATCTACATGTATCACAAGGGCTTGCAGGGCATGGGCTGGCTGGGCACCGAAAAAGGCGCCATCGTGCATGTCCCCGAGGAGGCCTATGAGGTCGAGATCGGCAAGGCCAAGATCGCCCGCGAAGGCCGGGACGTGACAATCGTATCCATCGCGCAGGGCGTACATCACGGGCTGAAGGCGGCAAAAGTTCTGGAGGAACAGGGCATTAGCGCCGAGGTCGTAGATCTGCGTTCTCTGGTGCCGCTGGATCGCGAAACCATCCGCGTCAGCGTGGCCAAGACCGGGCGCCTGATTGTGGTGGATGAGGATTACCACAGCTTCGGCGTGTCGGGCGAAATCATCGCCACGGTGACCGAAAGCAACCTGTCCGATCTGAAGGCCCCGCCGCGCCGCATCGCCTATCCGGATGTGCCGATTCCCTTTGCCCGCGTGATGGAGCAGCACTGCCTGCCGAACGCGGACAAGATCGTCGTCGCTGCGCGCGAGCTGTGCCAGGCTCCGATCCCGGCCTGATCTCTTCAAACCCTCAAACTCATGGCTGCCACTCTGGAACATCCCAGAGTGGCCAAGGAAGGACTTTGTCATATGGCTACTGAAATCATCATCCCGTCAGATCTGTGGGACGGCGACGAGGAAAGCGTTATCACCGCATGGCTGGCTGACGATGGCGCTCAGGTTACCAAAGGCGCGCTGATTGCCGAGATCATGACGGCAAAAGTGCAGCACGAAATCAGCGCTCCGGCAAGCGGCACGCTGTCGATCACCAGGGAACAGGACGCTGTTGTTGCCAAGGGTGACGTGATCGGATCCATCGCATGACAGGCGTGGCGGACAAGAATGACCGCGTTGTTCCACTGCGCGGTGCGCGTGCCATGATCGCGGATAAGATGCTGTCGTCCCTTCAGGGGTCGGCGCAGCTGACACACCACGCGCGCGCCGACCTGAGCGCGCTTCTGGCGACCAAAACCGCGTTCAAGGCCAAAGGCGTGGCCCTGTCGGTCGAGGATCTGTTGATTGGGGCGGTGGTACAGACATTGGGCCGCCACCCCGACATCAACGGCACGCTGAAGGACCGCTCGATCACCCTGTCGAAATCGGTGGATCTGGGCGTGGCGATTGCTCTGCCCGGAAACCTGCTGGCCGCCCCGGCGATTTTTGGGGCGGATCGGATGAGTCTGCCCGAGCTGCGCGCCGCGCGCCGTGATCTGGCGGCCAGGGCCAGGGTCAACAAGCTGAGCGTCGCCGAGATGACCGCCGGCACTTTCACCGTATCGAACCTTGGCCTGTCGCGGGTTGAGCAGTTCACGCCGATTCTGAATACGCCTCAGATCGGGATTCTGGGGATCGGGCAGGTTGTGGAGACGGCGGTGCGCGCCGAAGACGGGATCGCATGGCGCCCCTATGCGGGGCTGTCGCTGACCTTTGACCATCGGGCCATCGACGGCGCACCTGCGGCCGATTTCCTGACGGATCTGTGCCAGACGGTCGAAGGCTATACGCCGTGATCGTCGCCGGGTTCGATACCGCGTCTGACGGCATCGCCCGCGAAATGGTGCTGTTGCAACAGGCACGGCCTGCGCTGTTGCTATGGCACAGCAAGGCGCCCGCGCTTGTCCTGCCGGCAGCGCTGATGCGCCAGGCGGATGTGCAGCAGGCTGCCGCGCAGGTGGGGGGGCTTGGCTGGCCGGTTGTGACCCGGCGCAGTGGCGGGGGGATTGTGCCGCAGGGTCCGGGGACGCTGAACCTGGCACTGGTACTGCCCGCCGCGCAGGGGTTTCGTCTGGAAGACGGCTATCGCCTGATCTGCGGCGCTGTAGCCGAGGCCCTGAGCCGGTTCGACATCCGCGCAACGACGGGCGCGTGCGATCATGCGTTCTGCGATGGGGCGTGGAATGTCCTGGTTGCGGGGCGCAAACTTGCCGGGACGGCACAGCGCTGGCGCAGCGCAGCTACGGGCCCGGTGGTTCTGGCCCATGCCGCTATTCTGATGGCCCGGCCCGATGCTGCGTTTTGGCCGGTGATGGACGCGCTGCACCGTGCGGCGTTTCCGGGCAGCGACGGGCTGCGCCCTGCGGCCCATGTGGCGCTGGCCGACCTGATCGGCGCGCGCACCAATCCAGAAAGTTTCCCCGGTGCGCTGGCTCGGGCGGCGGAGGACCGTCTGACCAGCCTGATGCGCCGGGATTACCAGGCGGCCTGAGCGCCGCATACCAACCCAAAAGGGAGGAAACCATGACCATTCAGTTCCACCGGCTGCGGCCGGAAAAAGAGACACGCGCCGGGATGAGCCGACGGATGTTTCTGATGACAACAACCATGGCCGGGATCACCACCAGTGCCATGCTTGGCAACGCATCCTTCGCCGCCTCCGGCGCGTTGGATGCCCCCCAGAAGGCCAGCCTTCTGCGGATGATTCAGGATATTTACCCGCATCCCGATGTCTTACAGTTATCGCATTACGAGGCGATCGCGGCGACTGTCTTGCAGAACGCCGAGGCGAATGCCGAAACCGCCAAGGCGCTGACCGAAGGGCTGGCCGAAATAGATAAGCAGTCACACGCGCTTTTCGCTACGGATTACGTTGATGTGACTGATCCGGACGCACGCGAAGGGCTGTTGCGCCATTTCCAGCACGAGGGCTTTTTCCAGTCCGTCCGCTGGACGGCGTATTTCGGCATCTACGACAACAAGGATATCTGGCCGCTGTTCGGATACGAGGGCTCTTCGGCGGAATACGGCGGCTATATCGATCGCGGTTTTTCCGACATCACTTTCGTGCCCGAGGGGCCGACCCTGGAACAGCGCATCGCGCAGGTGCAGGACTAAGGGAGAGCTATCATGGCACAATTTGATCTGAACGACGATTCCGTCGTTGTTATCATCGGTTCGGGCGCGGGGGGCGGTACCCTGGCCAATGAACTGGCCCGCAAAGGTATCAAGTCGGTCGTTTTGGAGGCGGGTAAGCGCTTTGACTTGGGCGATATCGAAAATGACGAATGGGCGATGTTCAACAAGATTTCCTGGCTGGACAAACGCTATTCCGGTGGTGGCTGGCACGGGGCGGTGAACCACTCGACCCTGCCGGCCTGGATCGTCAAAGGCTTTGGCGGGTCGACTGTTCACTGGGCCGGTGTGGCGCTGCGATTTAAAGAGTACGAGTTCAAGACGCGCAGCCATTACGGCGCTATCGACGGCGCCAATGTCGAAGACTGGCCGATTTCGCTGGAGGAAATGACGCCATGGTATGAAAAGGCCGAGCTGAAAATGGGCGTGACCGGCAAAACCACCGGGATGCCACACTTGCCGTGGAACAACGGGTTCCGGGTGCTGGCCGAAGGCTGCCGCCGGACGGGGCGTAGCGATTACAACTCGGGGCCGATGGCGATCAATTCGGTTGAACGTGGCGGGCGGCCGTCCTGCCAGCAGATCGGGTTCTGTATGCAGGGCTGTGCGATTGGGGCGAAGTGGTCAACCATGTACACCGAACTGCCCCAGGCCGAGGACACGGGCCTGTGCGAAATCCGCACCGATGCGATGGTGCTGAAGATCGAACATGACGCGCAGGGCAAGGCCAGCGGGGTGCTCTATGCCGATGCACAAGGCAATCAGCATTTGCAGAAAGCGCGGGTGGTCTGTGTGGCCGGCAACTCAATCGAAAGCCCGCGCCTGTTGCTGAATTCGGCCTCGGCAATGTTCCCTGACGGGCTGGCCAACAGCTCGGGCCAGGTGGGGAAAAACTATATGAACCACACCACGGGCGGCGTTTATGCGGTACTGCCGGAAAAGGTGCATATGTTCCGTGGAACCTCGGTTGCGGGGATTGTGGGGGACGAGGTGTATCATGACCCGTCGCGCGGATTCAGCGGTGGCTATTACCTGGAATTCCTGTCACTGGGCCTGCCCTTCATGGCCGCTTTCCTAGAGCCGGGGAATACCGGCTGGGGCCGCAGCGTGGCACGGGCGCTGGAATCCTATGACCGCATGTCGGGCGTCTGGGTTCTGGGCGAGGATCTGGCGCAGGAACGCAATGCCATCACCCTGCACGACAGCGAGGTTGATCAGCACGGGCTGCCGGTTCCGATCGTGTCCAAGACGCCGCATAATAACGACTATGAGATGACCGAGCATATGTATGAAACCTCGGCTCAGATCTATGAATCCGTGGGCGCGACGGATGTGTATGAGCTGCCTGCCTATCCGGCCACCCATAATATGGGCACTAATCGGATGCACTCAGAGGCGGATAAGGGTGTTGTGAATGCGTATGGGCAGGCACATGACATCGACAATCTGTTCGTGTCCGATGGCAGTCAGTTCACCTCTTCTGCGGCGTGTAACCCGACACTGACGATTGTGGCGCTGGCCATTCGTCAGGCTGAATATATCGCGCAACAGATGAACGCCCGCAACATCTGAGGCGGGTGCCTCCCGAAGGCGGTCAGGTGCAAGCCTGGCCGTTTTCATTCGGGCCGTTGCAGCCCTTCTGTGGCGATCCAGCGGTTGATCGTCGCCCGGCTGATCCCCAGCAACCGGGCTGCTTTCGAAACATTCCAGTCAGTGCTGTTCAGCGCATCGCGCAGGGAATGCCGGACCAGCGCGCGTTTGGGCTCGGCAGGCTGTTCCCTGATCCGGTCGGGCAGATCCGTTACATTGATTGTCCCGCCATTGCCGCAGATCAGCGCTTCGCGCAGGACCGCCCGCATTTCACGCTGATTGCCTGGCCAGTCATAGTCGCACAGCAGCCTCATTGCCTGATCCGAGACCTGCGGCGGCGTGGCCCGGTCTCGCGCCAGATGCGCGCGGACCAGCTGCTCGACTTCGCGCAGCCGCAAAGGGGGCAGGTCCAGCACCGACTGGCCGATCAGATGCAGCAGGCCCGGTTGCACAATGCCGCCGTTCTGAAGCTGCTGCCAGGGCCGATCCGAGGTGAACAGCACCAGCGCGCGGTCCTCATTGAAACGATCCCCATTTGCCCGCTCGTCTGCTTCTAGGAACTGTTTCAGGCGGGCCTGAGCCGCACCGCCCAGCTGTTCGACATTCTCCAGTACCAAAGTCGGCGAGAACCGCTCCACCGGATAATCCCCAAGAAACTGCATTGCATCCAGCGCTTCGGTTGCGCTTGTGTCTGCGTTGGGGCTGTTGGCATCCAGCGTCACGCCCGTGGGGCTGATCAGCCCAAGATCGCCGATAATCGCCTGGGCAAACTCCCGGCTGTCGCCACCGGGCGCACCGCAAATCAACAGCGGAACGCGGTAGGCGGCCAGTTTGCGGGCGCGCTCGACCAGATTGGGCATCGCCGCGCCCTGATTGGCGAAACCTGCCAGTGGGCCGGTCTTGTCCAGCCGGGCTGGCACGTTGGGCGTGCCGGAGTTGATGAAATACCGGCGCGGGGGCACTCGGGCTGGGCCGCGCAGGCTGACCTCAAGATCGTGCAGTTCCGATAGGTGTCGCCCGACAAGGTTCTGATGGAGCTCGGGGCGCGCATCATCACGCCAAAGCGGCAGGCTGAAAATCACATCGCCCCGGTCATCGCAGGCCACCAGTGTTTCAAAACAGCGCCGGGTGGCGGGGTCTCGCGACATCAGCCGGGCTGTCATCTTGTCTGAATGGTAATTGCGGAACAGACGGGTCTGGAACTGGCGCGAGGCCCGGTGCAGGGTCTGTTCGCACAGGCCGATTTCGTCGGGGCGCCGGCCGACTGCTCCTACCAGCGTGATCGAGCCGATAAGATTGTTCTGCGCATCCGTCAGCGGGGTAGAGCTACAGGCAAATCGGGAAAAACAGCGATAGAAATGATCCTCGCCCGATACGGTCACGACATTGCCCGATTCCAGCGCGATGCTGATGCCGTTGGTCCCCGCCAGCCGTTCGTTCCAGATTCCGCCTACTGTCAGCCCGTGCCGCTGAAATTCGGTTTCGGTGCCCTCGGGAGCGTAACATTCCAGCACCACGCCTTCCGCGTCCGAGACCAGCAGGCAATAGCGGCTTTTGCTGGGCAGCAGGGTCGAAGGATCCAGTTCGGCAGCCGCCCCGCCGATCAGATCCTGAAAGCGTTCGCGCCGGGGCGACAGTTCGGTTTCCTGTAGGCGCAGGATTGGCGCGCGGGTGCCGACCGCCAGCCGGTGTTTCTGGGTCGAGCGCGCCCTGGACCGCGCAAGCAACTCGCGCAGTGCGGTTTTTTGTTGCAAGGCAACCATTTCGTTTCCTCCCTTTGGCGTGATGTGAACCACGGCCAGCCTTCTGATTATCGCGTGGTTTCCTCTTTTTGTCCAAGTTGAGCATAAGTCGCAGATCGCGCCTGTTGCAGCCGCTGAAAATCGGCATCCGCATGATAGCTTGACCGTGTCAGCGGAGAAGCCGAGACAAGCGCGAACCCCTTGCCCAGGGCGGCTGTCTTGTAGGCTGCGAATTCCTCGGGCGTGATGTAGCTGGCCACGGGGTGATGTTTCGGCGTCGGTTGCAGATACTGGCCGATGGTCAGAAAATCGACGCCTGCCGCGCGCAGGTCATCCATCACCTGATATACGGACTGGCGGTTTTCGCCCAAGCCGACCATCAGCCCGGATTTGGTAAAAATCGACGGATCGCGCTGCCGGACCCGATCCAACAGCCGCAGCGAGTGATAATAGCGCGCACCGGGCCGAACCTGCGGATAAAGCCCCGGCACGGTTTCAAGGTTGTGATTGAACACATCCGGGCGCGCATCCACCACGTCATCAATCACCGCCGGATCGCACCTGAGAAAGTCCGGCGTCAGGATTTCGATTGTGGTGTCCGGGGTGGAATGGCGGATCGCGCGGATTGTCTGTACGAAATGCGCGGCACCGCCGTCTGCCAGATCGTCGCGGTCAACCGAGGTGACCACCACATGCCGCAGCCCCAGGCTGGCCACTGCCTTGGCCACCCGGCCTGGCTCGTACGGGTCCAATGCCCGAGGCCGTCCGGTGGCCACATTGCAAAAGGTGCAACCGCGAGTGCAGGTGTCGCCCATGATCATCATGGTTGCGTGGCCCTGCGCCCAGCATTCACCCAGGTTGGGGCAGCTGGCCTCTTGGCAGACGGTGGTCAGCCCGGCGTCGCGGATCAGCGCATTTGTCTGGGCAATCCCAGCGCCCGTTGGCACCCGGACGCGTATCCAGTCTGGCTTGGCCGGGCCGGGGGCGGATTTGCGATGCGCTTTTTCCGGGTGTCGCAAGGCGGCGTCCCGAGATATCATCATTCTGTCAGCGCATCCAGGGCCGCCAGTGCCCGGCTGCCATAGACGACGGACGGGCCGCCGCCCATCTCGATCGCAACCGAGATCGTCTCGATCGTCTCTTCCCGCGTTGCGCCGTGTTGCAGCGCGGCGCGCAAATGAAACACGATGCAGTCCTCGCACCGGATTGCGATGGAAATCGACAACGCCATCAGCTCTTTGACTTTGCCGGACAGAGCCTTGTCGCCGGACACGGCGCTGACCAGTTGGCTATAAGGTTTCATCGCTGCGGGGGCCGCTTTGAACAGGGCACCCACGCGCGCGTCTACATCGGCGCATTCCGCGCGGTAGTCTTTGGTCATCTTTATTCCTCCCGTTGGAGCCCTGGACGCGTGGATGCACTGCACGCGTTCCGGGCTTCTGCGGGTACTATGATTGCTGTGCACCGCTTGTGGTACAGCCGATCAGAGCGCCGCATTTCGGGGATGGAGAACTGTCTCATCTGCTGGAAAATGAGACAGCGCCAGAAGACGCCAGGGCCGAAACCATCGCGTCCGGGGCGGGGTTATTGGGGCGCGTGTCTCTTTTTGCGGATGCGGGCTTTGGACCATAGCGGGGTTTGGCTGAGGAAAATGGCGATAACCGCCAGAAAGAGAACGGTGGACAGCGGGCTGGAGAAGAGGCCGGCAAAGAAACGGCCAAGGTCTTCGCGCTCTGAGATGATCGCGCGGCGCCAGTTATCGTCCAGCAGGCGCGACAGGATGACGCCCAGGATTACAGGCCCCAGCGGATAGCCGTAATGGCGCATGAAATATCCAAACAGACCAAAGGCGAGCATCCAGTACACATCCGTAACCGCATTGTTCACCGCATAGGCGCCCACAATCGACAGCAGCATGATCAGCGGAATCAGCACCGAGCGCGGCATTTCGACAATCTTTGTGAACAAGCGGATCCCAGTCAGGCCGAATATCAGCATGAACACGTTCGCAACCACAAGACAGCCGACGATGAACCAGAACATGTCGGGCTGATCGACCATCAGCATCGGGCCTGGGTTAAGCCCGTGAATGAACAGCGCGCCGATCATGATCGCGGTGACTGCATCGCCCGGAATGCCCAGTGTCATCATCGGAATAAACGCCCCGCCCACGACTGCGTTATTGGCGGTCTCGGGGGCCACGAGCCCCTCCATCGCGCCCTCGCCAAAGGGGCGGCTGGGATGTTTGGTAACGCGTTTTGCATGGTCATAGGCCATAAGCGCGGCGATGTCGCCTCCTGTGCCGGGCAGCGCGCCGATGATCACTCCGATGGATGACGTTTGCAGGCTCAGTGGCAGGTGTTTGCGGACGGTGGTAAGCGAAGGCACGATGCGGCGGATTTTCTGACGCACGGCATCTTTATCGACATGATGCAGCTGCAACAGCGCCTCTGAGACGCCGAACATCCCGATCATCACCGCGATGAAGGAAATCCCGCCCTCAAGCAGCTGGATGTCAAAGGTGAAACGCTCGGCAAAGGTCAGCGGGTCGCGCCCTACGGCCCCAATTGCCAGCCCGAGCGCTCCGGCGAAGATGCCCTTGAGCAGCGATCCCTGACTGAGCGAGCCCACCAGCAGAATACCGAGAACCGCAAGCAGCATGTAGTCTCGTGGTTGAAATCCAAGTGCGAAATCCGAGACCAGAGGCGCCGCCAGCGCCAGCACGCCAATGCCGACGAACCCGCCGATGAAGGACATGACGGTGGTCACTCCGATGGCTGTGCCCGCCTCGCCGCGTTGGGCCAGCGGATAGCCGTCCAGCGCGGTGGCAATGGCCGAGGGCGCACCGGGGATATTCAACAAAATCGCCGTGCGCGACCCGCCATAAACGCCCCCCATGTAAATCCCGATCATCAGTGAAATCGCCGGATAGACGTCCCATGAAAAGGTAAAAGAGATCAGGATCGATACGGCCATCGTAACCGACAAACCGGGAATAGCCCCCACATAGACGCCGGCGAATGTGCCCAGCCCGACCAGCAAAAGCAGCTGCGGTTGCAGAAAAACGGTAAGGAAATCCATCAAGATGCTCATGCCGGCCCTCCCCAAGCGAGACTGCGGAAAAACTGGATCAGTTCGGCTTCGGGGACGATGCCAGCGGGCATCAATACGCTGAACACAATGCGGAAAATCAGCCAGATCACGGCAAGGCTGCCCAGCGACACGCTGAGTGTCCAGGGCCAGCTCCGTTTCGCCAGGATCTTGATCGCGGCAATCAGGAACAGGGCCGAGGCCGGCAAGAACCCAAGCGGGCGCAGCACAATCCCGTAAGCCACAAGAAAGAGCGCAAAGATCAGCACGACCGGCGGCAGGATGTCCCGCGCAATGGTCTCGGCCCGGTCAAGCGGCAGGCGCAGGGTTTTCACCAGGATCAGGGCGGCGCACACCAGCATCACGGCGGTCGTTGCCAGCGGTATCGAGCGCGGCGATGACAGCCCGTTCGAACCGAAAGGATTGTCGATCCCGTAGGCATTCCAGACGAGAACCACGCTGCCCCCCAGCAAAACCGCTGCGAATGCGGCCTCGCCCGGACGCCGCTTGTCTAATTCGCCCCCAGGCGTCGCATCCGACGTGCCGTCATGATGTTCCGGGTCTATATGTTTCATCGCGCCCTCCGCTGAGCCCGCATCTTGGGGAAAAAGCCGCCAGAGCGCACCCGCGCCTGGCGACCATGTTTTCACAAAACAGAGGCAGCCTATTCGCCCGGACGTGCGATGCCGAACTCTTCGGGTGATTTCTTCGCGAACCCGGCATCATGCACCAGCCAGCTTGACACTGACCGATAGTTGGTCAGGAACTGGACAGCTTCGGCACCGCCGATATTGGAGATCGAGAAACCACGGCCTTCCATCAGCGCGACGAACTCGGGGTTCTGCGCCCCTGTTTCGAAAGCCGCCGAAAGTTTGGCCACGACGTTATCGGGCGTTCCAGCGGGCGCGAACACTCCGAAGAACGGCCCCCACGGCAGATAGTTCGAAAAACCGGGATAGGCCTGGGTAATCGGAGGCACGCCGGGAACCAGATCGTTCTCGACGACATCCACAAGGCCGATCACCTTCATACGGCCCGCGCGCACACCTTCAAAAGCCGCGCCAAGTGCAACGGGCATCACGTCGATTGCACCGCCCTGTAGCGCGGTCAGCGCGGGGCCATCGCCATCATAGGGGACACGGGTAAGATCTAGCTTGACCTGGCTGGTCAGCATCGCCAGCACGATCGAGGTCAGCCCTCCGGGCCCGGTCGAGCCGACGCGCACATCGCCGGGATTGGCCTCGGCAAAGGCGACGAATTCCTCCATTGTGTTGTAAGGTGCGTTTGCTCCGGCAACGAAGACGGGCACGCCGCGCGCCAGAACACGTACGGGCACCATGTCGTTATAGTCGGTTTCGCCCAGACCCAGCACCTTGTACATTTGCGGGTTTTCCGCCCCCATCAGCAGGGTATAGCCGTCGGCATCCGATCCGGCCACGTGATTGAGCGCAATCGCCCCCACGGCGCCGGTCATGTTTTGCAAGACGATCTTGCTGCCCAGGGCGGTTTCGGCGTGCGGAGTAACCGAGCGCATCACGGTGTCGGTTGACCCGCCGGCCCCCCATTGAATGATGCCCTGAATTTCCTTTTCGGGAAATTCGGCAAAGGCCTGCGTGGCCGCGCCGGTGGCGATAAGCGCCAGTGCGCTAAGTGCTTTCTTCATGTTTTTCCTCCCAATTTTAAGATTTCGGAGTTTCCTCCGGTTCTGTGAAGCGGATCGCCGCTTCGGGTTTCACTGTGCGGGCAAGCCCTCACCCAGCAAAAAATCGACCAGCCTTTCGGCCTCGGCATCGAACATTCCCGCCCCGGTCATGGTGTCGCATCCCAGATTGCGCGCAGCCCGAAGCATCGGCGTCACGGCCGGTTTGGTAATCGAGTCCGCGACGAACTGGTTTGCATTCATTTTTGCTGGATCGGCTGGAAAGGGATCGTTTTCGCGCATTCCGCATGGCGTTACATTCGCCACAAAATCGACCCCCGTCGGATCGTCGCTGCCGACCCCCACCCTGCCTGGAAATTGCGTTTCAAGCGCGGCAATCGTTGTGTCGCGGCGGGTGGTGTTCAGCTCGGCGATTTTCAGATGTGCCGCACCGCGCGCGAGGATCTCATAGGCGACGGCGCTGCCCGCCCCGCCGACACCGATTAGCAGGGCCCGTTTGCCGGCAATGTCAAAACCCAGCGCCCGAACCCCATCCATATAGCCAATACCATCGACGTTATCGGCGATGTAGCGCCCCTGGGCATCCTTGTGGATCACGTTGATCGACCCGGCGAATTTCGCCCGCTCAGAGACCACATCGCAGGCCGCCAGAGCGTCGATTTTGTGCGGCAGCGTCACGACAATCCCGCCGACGTTCTCTATTTTGCGCAGCGTGTCCAGCACCGGCCGGATGTTTTCCGGCAGCACGTTCAGCGGGGGCACGATGGCATTGATGCCGCGGCGCTCGAAGATCTGGGTCAGAAATCGGGGCGAACGGACCTGTGCGATTGGATGCCCGATGATGGGATAGAGTTTGGTTTCACCGCTAAGCTGCACGTTATTTTCCTTTTTTATCTTTTGCACGGGCCGCCGCGTGACGCGCTGCAATGGCACCGAATACCAGGCCGGGCCCCAAGGTGATGCCCGGTCCGGGATAGGTGCCGCCCATGATCGAATGAAGATCGTTGCCCGCCGCGTAGACGCCCGTGATAACTGTGCCGTCGGCACGCAGAAGCTCGGCGTTGGGTGTTGCGGCAAAACCTTTTGCCGTGCCGATGTCCGCAGGCTGCAACTTGACGGCATAATAGGGTGCCTGACAGAGCACCCCAAGCGTCGGGTTCGGCGCGACTGTCGCGTCGCCATTGTGACGCTGATACGGAGACTCGCCTCGCCCAAATCTGTCGTCACGGCCCGCGTCTGCGGCCTGGTTGATGTCATCAATGCTGGCGGTCAGGGTGGTTTCATCAGTGCCGGTTTTGGCGGCCAGCTCAGCAATCGAGCGCGCTTCGATCAGGTAGCCGTCCTTGAGATAAGGGCGCAGATCGTCGCCGCCCGGACGTACCATGCCCAGCCCGTATTTCGCGATCCCCTTGGCATCCATGATGATCCACGCGTGCTGTGTGGCCGCGCCGCCTTGCAGCATCGCTTTGCCGAAGGCGTGATACGATCGGGTTTCGTTGACGAAACGCGCACCATGGCGGTCAACGCAGACCGATCCGGGCTTTGAACGATCCAGCACAAAATGCGGAAAGACCGCGCGACTGCCATCGGGACGCGTGCGAATTGAACACGGTGCCCAGAATGCGTTCTGGTCGTTACCCTGGCCGTAAACCGCACCCAGCGTTTCGGCCAGGTCGTGCATTCTGGCCGTGTGGCCCGGCGCAGAGGGACTGTCAGAGGGCAAGGTCTCTGGCAGATATTTCCTGCGGCGTTCAGCCGAGCGCCCAAACCCGCCTGACGCCAGAATGACTCCGCCGCTGGCGCGCACGGTTTTTCGGGCGTCTCTGCTGACAAGAGCCAGATGCGCGTCCCCTGCCCCGTCCAGATCCATGCCCGTCGCTGAGGTCTCTAACACGATTTCGACGCCAAGATCATTCGCCGAGGCCAGCAGCCGCCCGATAAGGGCCGCGCCCATGACAAGTCGTGTGTGACGACCATAAAGCGCCTTGTCGCAGGCGTAGCGCAAAACGATCTTTGCAACATGCGCAAACGATCCGACGGATTTGTAGCGGTTCAGCAAATGACCGATGTCGATGCGATCAATATTCATGCCGCCCAGAACGGTAAATTCGGGGATCGGGGCACGGATCACATTGCGCAGCCTGCCCATCGCGCGCGTATCGAAGGGGACGGGCTCGATCGCGCGGCCATTGAGCGTCGGATGCGGGTGATCCCATTCATAATCGGGATGTTTTGGATATGGGCGGAACGCAACCTGGGTCCTTTCTGACAGGGTTGAGATCACCTCAGGAGCGGCATCGAGAAATGTTTCCCGTAAGGCTGTATCGCCATGGCGGCCGACGGCGCTGTCAAGGAATTCAGAAACGGCCGCGCGGGTGTCTTGTGTATTGACGGTCTTGCCAATCGCAGTTCCGGGGGCCCAGACCGTCCCGCCTGACAGCGCTGACGTGCCGCCGACATATGCGGTTCGCTCTACCAGCAAGACTTTCGCGCCGGACAGGGCTCCGAAGACGGCAGCCGACAGGCCGGCGGCACCAGCCCCCATGACGATTACGTCATAGTGCTCTGACACCTGTTCAAAAGCCACAACGCTCAAAGTGTCCTCCCACAGCATCGAATCACGTTGGCACCCAACTTTTCACAAAATGAAAAACTTTTCCAGTTTTTAAATCTCTTTCATTTTTTATCTGTTCACCCTATAGTTTCGACAAGACATTGAGGAGGGCACAGAATGAGCAGTGCATTGGAAAAAGGCTTGTCAGTTGTTTCGTACCTTTCGAAATTTCCCGAAGGGGCTCAGATTTCGGACATTGCGCGCAATCTGGATCTGCCGGTGTCTGGCGTTCACCGTTTGCTCAAAGAGCTGGAAAACCTTGGCTATGCACAGCAAACGCGTGACCACGGCGACTATCGGCTGACCCTGAAGCTGGCGACTGCGGGCCTGAGCTTTCTGGCGCGCACCGGCATTCCCGATCTGAGCCAGCCGATTCTTGATAAGCTTGCTGTTAAATCGGGCGAGCTTGTCCGGATGGCGCTGTCCGACGGGCAGCAGCTTGTCTGGGTCGGGGTGGCGCAGGGCGCGACTGCGGGCCTGCGATATGACCCCGGCGCCGAGCAAGGCCAGATTGTACATCTTGCTTCGGCTTCGGGCGGCCAGGCGTGGCTGGCTGCCATGACCGACAATGATGCCGTCGAGGCTGTTGTGAAACAGGGGCTGGAAAAGGCCGACGGGGCGGGTGTGTCTGCGCCGCAAACGATTACTGAGCTGCTCTCGGTGATCGGCGATGTGCGCCAGAAGGGCTATGCGATGAATGCCAACAGTTTCATGCTGGGCATGGCGGCGATTGCGGTCGTGATCCGGCACCCGGACACGGATGATCCGATCGGAACGGTTTCGATTGCGGGCCCCTCGGCGCGGGCAACGCCAGAGCGGCTGCTGGAGTGCCTGCCCGATCTACAGGAGGCGGCGCTGGAATTGTCCAGGGCCAGCCATGCCGGGCGCAGTTTCAATGCCTGGTACGCCGATCTTCACGAAGGACGGAAAGAAGCGTGACTCACCCAATCGAGCCGGATGCTGTTCCGCAGGACGGCGACAGCTATGACTTGATCGTGGTCGGCTCTGGCGCGGGCGGTCTGTCGGCGGCTGTCACTGCGGCATATCTGGGGTTGCGCGTTGCGGTTCTGGAAAAAGAGCCCGTGCTGGGCGGGACATCCGCATGGTCCGGTGGGTGGCTTTGGATCCCGCGTAACCCGCTGGCCACAGAGGCCGGAATCCAAGAGCCGCCGGACGCCCCGTTGCAATATCTCGAAAGCATCATGGGCAATCGGGCGAAAGACCCGCGAATAGACATGTTCCTTGAAACAGGGCCCGAGATGGTGCGCTTTTTCCGCGATGAAACCGCGCTGGACTGGATTGACGGGAACGCCGTGCCGGATTTTGTCGATCTTCCCGGTGCGGCTGGTGGCGGGCGATCTGTCTGTGCGGCCCCGTATGATGCTCGTGGGCTTGGCCGCTGGGTGACGAAGCTTCGGCCGCCTCTTGGTGTCATCTCTCTTGCGGGGATGGGGATCGCTTCGGGCGCTGATCTGCGCCACTTCTTTAATGCGACGCGCAAGGTGTCTTCGGGGCTGTATGTTCTGAAGCGCCTGGGCAAACATGTATGGGATCTGATCCGCTATCGGCGCGGGATGCAGCTGGTCAACGGTAATGCTCTTGTGGCCAGGCTGGTGCGCGCGGCGCTTGATCGCGATGTGGCCTTGTTTGCCGACAGCCCGGTGCGCCAGGTGACCGTTGAAAATGGCCGGGTGGCCGGGGTTGTCCTGCAAACGGGTACAAAGCTGAGGGCCAAGGCCGGTGTGGTTCTGGCAACCGGAGGGTTTCCTCATAATGCAGCGCTACAAGAGAAGCTGTTCGGCACCGAAACCGGCAAGAGGCACCATTCGGCGGCCCCAGCGGGCAATACTGGCGACGGTCTGAAGATCGCAAAGGCCGCAGGGGCCGGGATTGAGACTGATCTCGCCGATGCTGCCGCATGGGCGCCGGTGTCCAGAGTCCCGCTCAGCAATGGTGCATTCGCGAATTTCCCGCATCTGATCGAGCGCGCAAAGCCGGGGATCATCGCCGTTACGGGGCGCGGAGAACGCTTTACCAACGAGGCAGACAGCTACCACGCCTTTATGCGCAATCTGTTTGATGCCGCGCCGGATGTTTCGGACATTCACTGCTGGCTGATCGCCGATCATAGGGCGCAGCGGCGATGGGGGCTGGGGTGGTCACGTCCGTTTCCGTTCCCGCTTGGGCCCTATCGGCGCAAGGGCTATCTGAAATCCGCGCGCAGTCTTGCGGGGCTAGCGGCGCAATGCGGCTTGGATGCGGCCACTCTGGAAAAGACAGTCCGTCGCTTCAATACCCATGCCGCCAAAGGCGAAGATCCCGATTTCGGGCGTGGTGCGTCGCGCTACAACCAGGTGCAAGGCGATCCGGATCACAGGCCTAATCCGGCCCTTGGGTCTCTTGTATCGGCCCCGTTTCACGCGGTGAAGATCGTTCCGGGCAGTCTGGGCACCTTTGCTGGCCTTGCCGCAGATGAATATGCCCGTGTGCTGGACGCCGGGCGCGCGCCGATACCCGGACTCTTTGCTGCCGGGAACGATCTAAGCTCGATCTTTGCGGGGCATTACCCCAGCGGGGGGATCACGCTCGGTCCGGCTATGACCTTTGGCTACATCGCCGCACACACCGCTGCGGGACGCATGGGCCCTGACGAAACATCCCTGAACACGGAAGGAGGCTTTTATGCCACTGCTTGATATTACCACGCTTAACACTCAGCTTTTCGCAACCCCGGCAATCGTGCCGGCATTGCAGGCATGGCTGGACGCCCCCGAGGCCAAAGGCACGCTTTTGGGCGCTTGGGCGCCGGATGTCGGCACGCTGAACGATATTCTTTTGCTGCGCCAATACGACGATGCCGAGGAAATGATCGCCGAGCGCACCCGCACCCGTCTGTCGGACAATCCCTTCGGTTGCATGGAACATCTGCGCGGCTGGACCGCAGACAGCTATATCCCGCTGGAGTTCACCCTGCCCGTGACGCCCGGTGACTATGGTAAGGTCTATGAAATCCGCACATACCAGCCCAAGCTGAACGGCATGGCCCCTACGATTGAAAAATGGGCAGAGGCCCTGCCCTCTCGTCAGGAATATTCGCCCTGCTCTGTTGCGATGTACTCGTTGGACGGGCCAACCCGCTTTACCCAAATCTGGCCCTATGAGAGCGCAAACCACCGGGCCGAACTGCGTGCCCAGGCCGTGGCCGAAGGTGTCTGGCCGCCCAAGGGTGGCCCGGCCTGGCTTTCGGCTGACATGGTTTCCACCCTTGCCGTTCCGCTTCCCTTTTCGCCGCTGAAGTAACCGATGGGTTATCGCTATTCGCTTGCTTTTCTGACAGTATCCGAGCTTTCACCGCCTCAGGCGGTGGAGGCCGCAGCAGACGCAGGATTTGACTATGTTGGGTTGCGTCTGCTGCCTTCGGGTATGGATGGGCCCTACCCGCTTCTGACCGATGTCGCATTGCAACAAGAGACCCGCGCGGCAATGCGTGATACCGGCGTAACCCTGGCCGACATTGAGATCATAAAAATCACGCCCGAGTTCAATATCCAACATACGCGGCGGTTTCTGGAAACGGGCGCGGCGCTGGGGGCCAGGCACATTCTCACTGCGGGATATGATCCCGATACGAATCGCATGATCGACAATTATGCAGCGTTTTGCGGTTTGGCGCAGAGCTATGGCATGACGGCGGATCTTGAATTCATGCCATGGACCAGCGTGACGGATGTTGGCGTGGCCGGGGCAATCGTTGCTGCGGTGGGTCACCCGTCTGCCGGTGTTTTGGTGGATGCGTTGCATGTGCAGCGGTCCAACAGCCCCTTTTCCGCCATTGCGGCGTTGCAGCCCGGCTGGGTTCACTATGCGCAGCTTTGCGATGCGCCGGGCGTTTTTGACACCAGAGACGAAGCCTTGATCGCGACAGCGCGCGAAAACCGACAGATGCCGGGCGACGGGGATTTTGATTTCGGTGCGCTTCTGGATGCGCTGCCGGATGATATCGTGCTAAGCGTCGAGGTGCCTCAGTTGCACCGGGTCTCGAAGGTTCCGGCCGCGCGGCGTGCCGCCGAGGCTTTGACAAAGGCCAAGCGCGTTGTTGCCACCGGGCCGAAGGGAAAAACCTGAGGCGGGATGGCGTATCCGGGCCTTGTCTTTTGTCTGGTAGACAGGACATTCCCAGGGCGCTGTTTACCAGGCTCAGCGTCTTTCCGTCAGATGGATGCCTGCGATGGTACAGCGTACTGAACCGCCGGCTTTTTCAAGCGTCGGAATATCCAGCGGCACCAGACGCATGTTCTGACCCAATGTGGCGCGCTGGTCTGCGGTCAGGGCGTCGAATGCGGTTTGCGACAGCGCCAGAAGACGGCCACCCCTGCCCTGAAGCTCGATCGCATTCCCGGCAAAAGCGGCGATCTGCGCTTCGCTCAGCTGGACAATAAAACGCCCGCTTTCCGCAAGCCGTTCCAGAACCTCGTGGCGCCGGGCGGTATCGGTGATCATGTCTGCTCCGATCAGCACGAATTCCGTCCCGATACACATCAGAACATTGGTGTGATAGATCGGCACCCCGCGCGTGTCTGCCGCCGGAAATACCATCGGTTCGAAATTGAAATGGGTGCAGAAACGCTCTAGGGCGATGGGGTTCGTCCGATCCGAGGCCACCGCATAAGCGACACGGTTGATATGATCCAGCACCATTGCCCCGGTGCCTTCAAGAAACAGCCCGTCCGGTTCAAGCCCGGAATAGTCGATGACATCCTGCACCCGATACCGGGCCTTGAGCATCTCGATAATATCGGCGCGGCGTTCCAGTCGGCGGCTTGGGGCTTTCATCGGGTAGATGGCCACATGCCCGCCGATATGAGTCGAGAACCAATTGTTCGGAAACACGCAATCGGGGGTGGCGGGGTCCCTGCCCTCAAAGACATGCACCCGGACGCCGTGGCTTTTGAGCGCGGCCACCGCTTTGCTATGTTCCGCATAGGCCTGGCGCGACAATGCGGCACTGTCCGCGGCGTTTTCGTTCGACTGAAACGCATTGTCATGGGCCGTTTCCGTGTTCACCGTGAAATGATGCGGCCGCACCATGACCACGGCCGCCGGCGCCTGAGCCGAGGCGCGGGTCATGCGGCACCGCCGTTGGCGCGCTGTACCATCCCGAAAAGATCGCGGGGATCGTCCGGGTCTGCCAGAAGATCAAGCTGTTCATACAGGTCGGTGTCCGCAATCTGATCACGGATATAGCGCAGGGCCGAGAAATCCTCGGTTGCAAATCCCACGCCGTCGAACAGGGTGATCTGACGCGCGTCACGGCGGCCCGGCGTGGCCCCGGTGATCACCTGCCACATCTCGGTTACCGGGAAATCCTCGGGCATCTGCTGAATCTCGCCTTCGATGCGGGTTTGCGGCGGGTATTCGACAAAGACATCGGCGCGATTCAGGATGTCTTTGTGCAATTCGGTCTTGCCGGGGCAATCGCCGCCAATGGCGTTGATATGCACCCCCGCGCCGACCATGTTGTCGCTTAGGATCGTGGCATATTGCTTGTCTGCGGTGCAGGTGGTGATGATTTGCGCGCCCTCAATGGCCTCTTGCGCGGATTTGCAGGCGGTCAGCTCAAAGCCCTGATCGCTCAGGTTGCGCATCGCCTTGTCTGTGGCGCGGGGGTCAATGTCATATAGCCGCAGCTTGGTGATCCCGCACAAGGCCTTCATCGCCAGAGCCTGAAACTCCGATTGCGCGCCATTGCCGATCATCGCCATGGTGTCAGCGTCCCTGGGGGCAAGATATTTCGCCACCAGAGCCGAAGTCGCTGCCGTGCGCAATGCGGTCAGCACCGTCATTTCGGTCAACAGTACCGGATACCCATTTCCCACATCGGCCAGCAGGCCGAACGCGGTGACAGTCTGGCGCCCTTCGCGCGTGTTTTTGGGGTGACCGTTGACATATTTGAAACCATAGGACACGCCGTCCGATGTGGGCATCAGCTCAATCACGCCGTCCTTGGAATGCGCGGCAACCCGTGGCGTTTTGTCAAAGCTTTCCCAGCGTTTGAAATCGTCTTCGATATAGGCGGCCAGCCCGCTCAGCATCTCGGGCAGGCCGATACGATGCACCAGACGCATCATGTTCTCAACACTGACAAAGGGGACAAAAGCAAGATCAGAAGGCGGAATCACAGACATTTCAAAGTCCTTTTCTGGGGGTCAGGGATGACTATCGGACAGAGCAATTTGTATAGAAAATAGTGAACTTGTACTATTTTTAACCTCTGACTATACAATTTGATCTATACCTTTGTGCATATTGAGAGACCCATGGCCGAACCTGGTGGAAAACACATTTTTGACGATCTGGATCGCGAATTGATCGCGCTGCTGCGCAAGGACGGCCGCGCGCCGGTGTCGAAGCTGGCCGAGATCATGGGGGTCGCGCGCGGGACTGTGCAGACGCGGCTGGATCGGCTGCTGGCGTCGGGGGCGTTGCTGGGGTTCACAGCGCGGGTCCGGAAGGATTATGACGAAACGGCGGTGCGGGCGATCATGATGATCGAAGTCGAGGGGCGCACGACGTCCCATGTGATTTCGCGGCTGCGCGGCTTGCCCGAACTTCAGGTCTTGCATACGACAAGCGGCAAATGGGACTTGGTGGCGGAAATTATCGTCGAAAACCTGAACGAGTTCGACCGTCTGCTACGTGAAGTGCGGCTGGTCGATGGCGTGCGCAACAGTGAAACAAGCATCCTGTTGTCCTCAATCTGAGCCAGGCCCCCTGCCCTATTCCCCGAATGCGGATTCTCCGTGGGTTAATTGAAACCAGCCGAGGATCAGAGACGCTCGCCCAGCAGCCGGTAACACCAAAACGCTTCGTCTGTCTGGATCGCTTTGTTCAACCGCGCCGGAGAGAACCCGGTTGCCCGCCGAACAGCCCGCCCCATGTGCGACTGGTCGGAATATCCTGCCTCAAGGGCGATTTCAGCCAGCGTGCTTTCGGGGTGCCGCTGGACCGTGTGGTGCAGGTTTTCGAAAGCCGCATAGAAGTTGAGAGCCCGCTGATTTTGGCCGCTCGTCTGCTTCAGGCGGCGCTCGATGCTCCGCAGGCTGCGCCCTGCCCCGCTCAGTGCGGCGCGCGTCGTCGCGGCCTGAGCCCAATCGGCGATACCGCCCAGTTTTCGCCAGCCCGCAGGCCGGGCGTCACGCCAGATTTGCTCGAATGCCGCACACAGGGTTTCCCATCCTTGCCTGGGCTCGGGCGCGGTGCCGAAACGTGCTAGCGCGGTTTCGATCCATCCGGGCACCGCCTGAAAATCCGGGTCTCCTCCGATGCGCAGCCAGGCGTCGTGGTAAATCCCGATCGTAATTGCGGTAACCTCTTGGGGGGACCAGCTGGATACAGGGGCGTCGGACGGCCCCATTGCAAAACACCGCGGGAATGCTGTGCCCATGGTCATGCCTGGCGGGCGCTTTACGGCTGAGATGTCCCGCAATGCCCCATGAATCACATAGCTGACCGAGACCAGAGGAGACGCCGGAAAGTGGTTGATCCGGTCTGCATCTGACAGAGGCACGCCGCGCGTGTCGCGGTAGATCCCGGCGAACAGACACGCCGCCAGAGCGTCCGGCGGCAGCAGAAGTTTCGAGATCGGAAGCGGCACAGGGGTCTCAGACATGTCGCACTCGTTCTATATCCTTCCCCCCTGCCCCGGCAATGAAAGAAGACCCCGACAACAGAGGTGATCCATGGCAAAGCTCGTTTTCTCCGGTCCGGTCCGATACCGCCTGCGCAGTCTCTTGGCGTTGCAGCGCGTCACACTGCAAACGGTTTTCAGGCGGCTGACAGGACGTCCGATCATGCCAGATTGGGACATCGGTTTTGAGATCGGCGTGAGGTTCTGGCGTCACCAGTTCACAGCGGCGATGACTGCTCTGCGGCTGGAAGACGGGCGCAAGATATTTGACAGTCTTCAGACCGAAACCGATGACCTCTACGATGTCCTCATTCAGGAAATTTCTGAGCCGAAAGGCACCTGGTATCTGCCGCGTCATCGACGGGGGGATACGACGGTTCTGCATTTCCACGGTGGCGGTTATGCGTTTTACGGGGGGATTAGCCGCAGGCATGTGGCGATGCTCGCGCATCGTCTGGGGGTTCCGGTTTTTGCGCCTGATTACCGGCTGACCCCCGAGCACCCCCACCCCGCTCAGGCCGAAGATGCCCTGACGGCGTGGCACCATGTTTTATCTCGGGTGCCCGCCGAACAGATCGTCGTGACCGGAGACAGCGCCGGCGGGCATATGGCGCTGATGCTGCTTCAGTCGCTCAAAGCGCAAGCAGAGGCGCAGCCCGCATTATGCGTTGGGCTTTGCCCCTGGACCGACATCGCAGATCGCGGCGATAGCCTGCACAGCAATGATCGTTACGATCTGGTCCAGGGGTGGATGGCGCTGAAATTCGGAGAGTGGCTCGATCCGGGGGGTGTTTATGGGCGCGCGCAGCTGTCCCCGATCAGTCACGATTTCTCAGGGCTTGCGCCGATCTATATTCAACTGGGGGGACGGGAAGTCTTGCGGGATATGATCCTAGAATTCGTTGAGGTTCAGAAAACGATGGGCGCGGCGATTGCCTGTGATCTGTGGCCGGATATGCCGCATAATTTCCACGCCTACGACAGTTTGAAACAGTCCTCGACCGAGGCGCTTGCGAAGCTTGCAGATGTTGTTGAACGCCGCCGCTTGCCCGGTGATACTGGGGATTAAGTCGGCCCCGGCCCCTGTGTCGGGTCGTTTACAGCTGTAAACATGACAATCAGGAGCATGGTGCATATAGTCTCTACTTGCGTTAACAGACACTATATCGTGGAAAAATCTTGACTTAGCGCCGTGAATCACGGCTCTTATCCCCAAGTGGCGCGAAAAAGGCCACATTTTCGAATTTGGGGCAACTAGATGATTCCTGTGACACCACTTGCAAATGAGAAGCCCTCGGCTCTTGCGACTGATATTTCCGAGCGGTTGAACGCTGCCATCCGCGAGCACCTTCTGTCTGCATTTGCCCCCGATAGCACGAAAACGCTCCGTCCTTTTTCCGCGCCCGAGGCGGCCGACCTGCTGGGCGTTTCCGGCCAGTTCATGCGCAAGCTGCACGCTGAAGGGACAATCCCCGAGCCCGCAGATGTCCGGGGTGGGCGGCGTTTCTACACTGCGCAGGAGCTCTGGAACGCGCGTGAAATCCTTGAAAAATCATCGCGCAAGAAAGGACGTTATCTGCCGCGCCGGACTGGCGATGAAAAGTTGCAAGTCTGGCAGCTGATGAACTTCAAGGGGGGCTCTAGCAAGAGCACCACAAGCATCCATCTTGCGCATTATTTCGCGTTGCGCGGCTACCGCGTGCTGGTCGTTGATCTGGATCCGCAGGGCTCGCTGACTTCGATGTGCGGCATCAGCCCTGAGATCGAATTTGACGGGCTGACGGTCTATGATGCGATCCGCTACGACGATCCCGTCAACATGGCGGATGTCGTGGTTCCCACCTATTTTCCGGGGCTTTCGATCGCGCCTTCGCGGCTGATGCTGTCCGAGTTCGAAACCGAGTCGGCCGTGCATTCAAATCCGGACCAGCCATTCTTCACGCGGATTCGCAACGCTCTGGCCCAGGTCGAGGACGATTTTGACCTGGTGCTTATGGATAGCCCTCCGCAGCTTGGTTTTCTGACCATCGCGGGGATGGCGGCGGCAAGCTCGCTGATCGTTCCGCTGACGCCCTCGATGCTGGATGTTTCCTCGACCGCGCAGTTTCTGGAACTGGCCGGTGCCTATATGGGCGTGATCGAGGAAGCCGGCGCGACGCTGCAATACGATCACTTCAAATTTCTGATCACCCGCGATGAGCCTACGGATGTGCCCTCGCAGCAGCTGACCTCGTTCATGCGCGCGCTTTTTCAGGATCGGGTCATGTCTGCGACGGCTTTGAGAAGCACGGCGATCAGTGACGCGACGATGCTTAAACAGTCAATCTATGAGGTGGTCCGCGCCGAGATGACACGCGCGACCTATGATCGTGCAAAGGGCGCGATGGACGCTGTCGGGCACGAGGTCGAGACGATGGTTCATCAATCGTGGGGACGTGAATAATGGCCAGAAAATCCCTTCGCGATATGTCAGGTATCGCCAGCACAATCGCGCGTTCTGGCAATTCGGCGACTGAAAGAAACCCCAAGACAAGCGCCCCCGCGTTGGGCGCGTTGCAGGGCTCTTTGGCGTCGATCCGAGAGCTGGACCCCAACTTGATCGACGACTGGGGCCCCAAGGACCGGCTGGATGAGTTTACAGCTGTAAACCCCGAGGATGACAGCGAGGGGTTCGAGGCGCTTAAGAACAGTATCCGCGAGGGCGGCCAGCAAGTCCCGATCCTTGTGCGCCGGTCCAAATCCGCGGATGGCCGGTTTGAGGCGATTTACGGGCGTCGCAGGCTGAAGGCCTGTCGCGAGCTTGGCATTAAAGTACGCGCAAATGTGCAGGATGTCGATGACGCCACGGCGCTGTTGGCCAAGGGGCTGGAGAACGCAGCGCGGCGCAATCTGTCCTTCTATGAAAAGGCTCGCTTTGCCGAGGCAATCCGGGCTGCGGGCCACGAAAGCGCGACGGTACGGCAGGTTCTGAACCTGTCTGCCTCGGGGCATTCTCATCTGACAAAGGTGACACAGAATGTGCCGCCCAGCGTTGGCGATCGGATCGGAGCCGCGCCCAGGTCCGGCCGCCCCAGGTGGACCGATCTGGCCTCGCTGTTCGCAGATCGGAAGCTTACCGAGAAATCCGCGCTGGACCTGCTGTCCAAGATCAGCGGCTCATTGACATCGGATGAACGTCTGGAGGCCCTGATCAAAGAGGCCTCTAAGCGTGGAACGAAAATGCCCAATAGCGCCCAAGAGATCACGCCGATGGAGGGCGTTGTCATCAAAGCGGGGCGCGGGAGCCTGTCTTTGTGCGTCAAGAAATCCGGCGTGAATGCCGATTTCGCGCACTGGCTCGAAGGCAATCTGGCCGAAATCATCAAGAAATCCTACGCCGAGTTTACAGATGTAAATTCGGGGGATGACAACTGAGGACGAGCAGAAAGGAGGAAAGGTAAACAAAGAAACCCCCGAAACCGAAGCTTCGAGGGCTGCTGCGCAAAGCGCAATTCTTAGATTAGACACCTAGAATCTAGCAGCCAGCGAATCGCCACACAAGAGAAAACGCTCCTGAGCGAACGGGATTTCTTTGTCTGCTGACATAGAATGGAAAAACATGGTGGCGCTCCGCATGGGGCAACTGAGGCAGACATGGCTCAGAACGGGTATGCTATGTCTAATTTTAATCATTCCGCAGGTTGGCGGAAGGCGACGGCAGGGCTCGCTGTTGCCGAGCGATATGCGCTGGATGGTGAGCGCGCAGCAATCCCCAAGCCGCGGGCCTTTGTGGCGGTAAAGCGGGTGGGGGCATACATTGGCCTCAAGGCCGGGGATATGCTGCTCCTCGATACGCTTGGGGCGTTTACGCAGGCGCAGGACTGGGAGCAGGGGCAGCGCCCGATCGTCTGGGCATCGAACGCCTATCTGATGGAGCAGACGGGGTTTTCGCTCTCGGCGCTGAAACGCCACGCCCGGCGCTTGGCCGAGATCGGCGTGATCTCCTTCCAGGACAGCCCGAACGGCAAGCGGTGGGGCCGCAGGGACGCCGAGGGGCGCATCGTCGAGGCCTATGGCTTTGATCTGTCGCCGCTGTCCGCACGCGCCGAGGAGTTCGAGGAACTGCACGCCGAATTGCAGGCTGAACGCGAGCTCTGCCAGCGCCTGAAGCGTCAGATCACCGTGGCACGCCGCATGATCCGCGCGCGGATCGAGGCCGCCGTCAGCAGCGCGTTGCGGGGTCCCTGGACGCAGTTCACGAGCCTTTTCGAGGAGCTTCTGGACCGGCTGCCGCGCCGCCACGAGGCATCCGAACAGCTTGCCCTGCTGCTGGGCTGGTTCAGGGAACTTCAGGAACGTGTCAAAGCTGCCTATCTCAAAGCGACCGAGATCATAGAGCCTGTGGAAAACACTGCTGAATCTATTGAACAATCCAGTGAGAAGACTCAAGAAATGAACCCCACGGAGGTCATTTTTGACCCTCATATACTAATTACAAACCAACTTAATCCTGTAACTCGTAATTCCTCAGAAAATGAGGAAATCGCGGCCGTGGTGCCCAATGTTCAGCCCGAAGATCAAGTTGATAGGGATCTGGAAGAGTGGGTTGCCGAGGTGCGCAAGAAGCGCGCGGCACTGGATTTGCCGACTGTGATGCAAGCCTGTCCAGAATTCGCATCCTGGGCCCGCAACATGGGCGGGTTCCTGAAGGATTGGGGCGATCTTCATCGGGTTGCCGGTCAACTCAGGCCGATGATCGGAGTGTCTGAACACGCCTGGAACGTGGCGCAGGACCGGCTGGGCAAACAGGTGGCAACAGCAGCGCTGGCGCTTGTCTTTGAGAAACATTGCGCGGGCGAAGTGTCCTCGCCGGGCGGCTATCTGCGCGGCATGGTCGAGAAGGCCGGGGCAGGGGAGCTGCATCTCGAGCGCAGCTTCTACGGCAGGCTCAGCGGGCAGGCAGCGTGATGGAGCAGGGGGTCAGAGCCCGGCGGCCTTGGTCAGGTTCACGCGGAACCGGTCGCGTCGGCGCTGGTAGCGGCGGGTCATCTCGGCCGAGGTGTGCCCCAGCTGCTTCTGGACATAGCGTTCGTCAACCTCAGCCGAACTGGCAAGACCCGCGCGCAGGCTGTGACCGGAAAACAGCGCCAGGCGCTCTTTCTCGGGCAGGTCAGCGCGAATGCCAGCGTCCAGGACGGTGCGCTTGATCAGCCGCGCGACATGCCTGTCATTCAGCCGCTTATCGGACGCGCGTTTGCCATCGCGCGAGGTTCCGACAAAGACAGGGCCGAAGTCGATCTTGGCGAAATGCAGCCATTGTTCCAGTGCATGAACGGGACAAGTCTGATCCTTGGAGCCGCGACCGATCTCAACCTCGCGCCAGCCGGTTTTGGCATTGAGCGTCAGGAGGGCCCCGTTTTCGAAAAACTCGATCCAGCCGCCGGCGTCCGGCGTGTCATCCTTGCCCACGTCCAGGCAGACAATCTCGGACCGGCGCAGACCGCCAGCATACCCCAACAGCAGGATCGCCCGATCCCGCAGCCCGCGCAGATCAAAGGGCAGGGTGGCGACCATCGCAAGGATGTCTTCGGCAAGGATCGCTTCCTTCTGCATTGGTGGCTGGGCATGTTTCCGCTTGATCCCGGCCAGCACCGTCGCGATGTGCCGGTTCTTGCGATCGAGGGTGAAGCCACGCTGCGCATAGTTCCATGCCAGACCGGACAGGCGACGGTCTATGGTGCTGACCGATAGAGCAGGGGAGGGGCCTGATGCCAGGTCGGCGAGATAAAGCCCGATCATCTCGGGTGACGGTGGCCCTGGCTCGGCACCCTTCATCCGGCACCAGCGGGTAAAATGCGCCCAATCCTTCGCATAAGCCTTCAGTGTGTTGTCCGAGGCCGCAGCACGCGCATAGTCGCGGGCGGTGTCGACCAGTTGATCGAGCGTGCCGGAGCCAGCCACGTGGGTGGGCAGGGCGATACTGTCGCTTTCCTCTCGATCTCTCTCGTCGACGCGAGCATCATCCAGCTCACCAGAGGGGGCTGACATCGATTTCTCGGTCTCTGAGGGCATCTTTCCAGTGAATCCGGCGATGAAATTGAACTGCCCCCGCAGCATATCTCTTTATGTCCGATAATGCAAACTTATTGGACATTGCTGAGGGCGGCAGAGTGGGGCGGTTTGGACATCGTATTGTAGACGAAAGCGCCGCGAGAGGCTAGTGTTGTGGCATGACATACCAGCCTGCCACGATCTCCGACGACCTGAACATCCTACCGCAGCTGCCGGGTTGGGTCACCTCCGGGCGTGCGGAAACCCTTGAAACTGTGGCCTTTCGGTCGGGAGCCGCGCTCACGGTGCTCGATCAGCTGGTCAGCGATCCCAGGCATGGCGTGCCCCTGAGACTGCTCGCCAACCGGCTGGCACTGAGCGCGGCTACCGCCAGCTCAAGACTGGAAGGGCGGCTAGCAAGGGAGGCGGATATCCGCGACGCCTACCACCTGACGCCGCCGGGCGAGGCGCGGGGCCCCGATGGCGATCTGTTGGCGTTCTGGCACGAAGGCGCCCGGCTTCGGGCAGGCCGGACGGGCGAGATCGCCGACTTCGTTGGTGCGGACTTCGCGGGCGAGGTGGGCGCTTGGCTCGATGTGGGGCAAGAACGTACCCGAACCCATGGGCCGCTGGCGGGCTGCGCCGCCGTCCTTCGTGACGTGCTCGAGACCGACGACCGGGCGGAACGGGTCGCCTGCCTGCTCTCGGACATTGTCCTGGCACGGGCGCTGAATTGGAAGGTGGTACTGCCGGTTTCGGCGCGGTACCTGACCAAGACAGCGCTGCGCGACCTGACCGCGTACGGGCAGCGAGCCGAGATGGCCGCTCAGGCGCAGATCCTCGAGTCGATCGAAGGGACGATCCGGTTGGCGCGGGATCTGGCCCGTCGGGCGGAAGCGCTTCGCGCCATCGCGCCAAAGTTGCGGGCGAAAGGGTCGGGCGCGGCCGTCGATCTGTTCCTGACCGAGGATGCCGTAGCCCCGGCGTCGATGCTGTCGCCGCGCATCCGCGGAACAACGATCCCGATGACCGATCGCGCCGCGCGGCGGTTTTGCGACCGGCTTGTTGAATTGGGCGTGGCACGGGAACTGACCGGGCGGTCGACGTTCCGGCTCTATGGAATCGCACCATGACGACCGCGACAAGGAAACGGAAACCGGCGGAGGAGGGCGGCGCCGTCTTCGATCGTGAGCTTGACGATCTGCCACAGGAACTGCGCTGGCGCGAATGGATGGGGCGGATCGAGGCGGTGCTCTTTGCGAGTGCTTCGCCGGTTGGTCGCGACGACCTAGCGCGTCTGGTAGGGCAGGGGGTCTCGGTCGAGATGCTGATCGACGACATCCAGGCCGAGTTGAACGGACGCCCCTACGAGCTGGCCCAAGTGGCCGGCGGCTGGATGTTCCGCACGCGACCGCAGTTTGCCGATGCGATCAAGGTGGCGGCCGATCTTGGCGAGCAGTCGTTGGCCTTCACTGAAATGGAAATGGGCGTGCTCTGCGCCATCGCCTATCATCAGCCGATCGACCGGGCGGGGCTAGCCGACATCTTCGGCAAGGAGGTCAGTCGTGATCTGTTGTCCCGGTTGCGCTACAAGGACCTGATCGCAAGCGGGCCCAGGTCTCCGCGGCCCGGGGCACCGCATACCTTCGTGACGACCGAGACCTTCCTGGTGACCTTCGATCTGCAGAGCCTGCGGGATCTGCCGGAGCTGGAACTCCAAAGAAATGAGGGTTGAGTAGCATTGAAAGGCGAACACGAATGACAACCGAATGGGAGTGGATCGTACCCTTCAAGGGACGAAACCATTCAGGTTCCATCGAACAGAACTTTCTCTGCAGAGCGGGCAATGTCTACGTGATGGACAATCATCGTGCAGCCCTCTGGTGCTGGCTGCAGGAACTCGATCTCACTGCGCCCCACTCCCTCATACACATCGACCGTCATCCCGACGCGCTTCAGAGCCGTTTGGACGAGTGGCTTAAGCATTTGCCAAGTTGGACGGCTGGGATCGATGCTTATCTCGGACAGACCTACCGTAGCGACGACTTCGATTGTCCTGTCATCCGCTGGGACAACTATCTCTCCATCTACCTGCGGGAGTTCGGCGACAGCCTCACGACCTTCCGTTGCCTGACCCATGAAGATGGGGACTCACTGAACTTCGGCCATCCGATGTACAGTTCGCCATGGGAACTACCCGAGAATCTCTCGTATTGGCTTGCCGAGCGGGAAGCGCCATGGATCGTCAACATCGACCTGGATTATTTCTACTGCCAGTTTGAGTCTGACATTCGCAAGATGGTCTCCGATGAGTACATTGACGCCGTCGCTTCAGGCCTCAAGGATGCGATGGATCGCGGCACGATCGGAGTTCTTACACTTTGCCTGACGCCGGATAGCTTTACACCAGGCTGGGCGGCGACTGAGGCTCTGGCTGCCCGGATTCTGGAGCAACTCTATCTAACATTCCAGCTTCCGGATGTTATCGAACCCATCTAGCGAGACAGATACCTTCTGCCCGAGTCTATCGATCCCCCAATCCTTTGATACCCTTGCAACATGAGCCGCGTCGACCCTGCAAACTTCCTACAAGACAGCATCTCCGACAGATACGTCTGCACAGAGTGCTTTGGCGACGAAGATCTCAAGGACGTGATCCGGCATGGTGGCGGCCCCGGCAGGTGCAGCTATTGCCGCGCACGTCGCCGGAAGATTTTGCCCCTCGAAGAGATCGCGGAGTTCGTCGCGGGTCGGATGGGAACATTCTACGGTACCGCGGTCGACCAGCTGCCCTACAATTCCTGTGAAGGCGGGTACCTGGGGTCGCATTGGGATACGCAAGAACTGCTTTTCGAAGAGATTGGTCTGGCTATCGAAGCTCGAGATCATGACCGGCTGATGGACGATCTGCTCGGCGAGATCGATGACGATGTCTGGTGCGAGTACGACTGGCTTTCCCTCGAATTCGACGACAGCATGACGTATAGCTGGCGCGATTTTCGGCGCATCACGATGTCGGAGAGAAGGTTCTTTTTTCACTCTGTCGGCGCAAGCGATGTGTCGCACCCGGATGAACGCTCTGCTGGAATGTTTCTTGTCGAACTCGCAGAGCTCATCGATGAACTCGGATTGGTGCGCTCGGTGCCTGTTGGGCAATCCTACTATCGCGTGCGGAACCAAACCGTGCCGCCATTCGAACCTACGGCTGCCGCCCTTGGCCCGCCACCCGCCCGCATCTGTCTGCAGTCAAACCGAATGAACCCGCCGGGGATCCCAATGTTCTACGGGGCTGAAGATGGTCCCTCTGCAATCGCCGAGGCTCGCGCGAAGGAGCCTGTATTGGCGCGCTTCCAAACCGAGATGCCGATCATCCTGGTCGACCTTGCCGAGCTTCCACGGATTCCGGGGTTCTTTTCGAGTGCGCCTCGGCGGGTTCGTCAGGGCCTGTCGTTTCTGCACCAACTGACTCGCGAGATGGCGGAGCCGGTCGAGCAGGACAATCGTGTGAATGTCGAATACATCCCGACCCAGATCGTCACCGAGTTCTTCAGAGACTGGTCATTCTCTGTAGGAAGCCCCCACGGCATCCGCTACGTTTCGGCTTTGGGGTCTACGGCTGCCAATGTCGTGCTCTTTGCCGGCCCTGAAAACGTCGTCGATGCCGATGCGTCCGAAGATGGTGCATGGCTGCAGCTAACCCGCGGCCTTTCTGGCGGGTTTGGAAGAAGACCTTGATGAACCGATTGGCCGCTACTTCGACCTGATTGCGGGAACGTCAACCGGGGGCATTCTCGCGATCGGCCTCGCCCTTGGCATCCCGGCCAAAACCCTCCTCGAACTCTACGAGGATCGCGGGCCGACGATCTTCGGGCAAGCGGCGGACAGGAGTTGGCTCGGACGAAAAGCCCGGAATGCGCGCGCGTCGTTGCGTCACCTGGTCAAGCCCAAGCACGAGGCATCCACGCTTCGGGACGAGCTCCGCGCCGTCATCGGTGACAAGCTCATCGGCGAAGCGGAGACACGGTTGCTGATCCCGGCCTGGCCTCAGGGCGAAGAAACCACGATCGAGCGCACCCGCCGTTTGCTATACGTTACCTGCACGCGGGCTGAAGAGAGCCTCGCGCTTGTGCTCTATTCCGAGGCCCCCGACGCGGTCCGCAGGTTTCTGATCTCCAACAAATGGATGGCCGAAGACGAGGTCGTGATGGCTGCGGCCGACGGGACCTTTCAGGAAGCTGCGCAGCAATGCTGAACATTCAGTAGTGACCATTCTGGGCCGCTTATGTCGACCAGCCGTGTAAACCCAGTTGGTCATGATTTCCGATCGTCAAGAAGCGCCTCTTTAAACGAAGCACGTCAAACCGGATGTCCTGTGGATCTCGCCTCTGACGCGAAAAGCGGTGCTTTTCGAGCGGTGCTTAGGTTTTTTGTGATGTGGAACGTTTAGGTTTCCATGATTTTGGCGCCTCCTGCCCCTTGTCCAGGACCGAGCCCTAATCGACCGGATGCGCGCAGCTGCCGTCCACGACCTGAAAAGCTGCCATTCGCTGCGACGTGCCGCTGGCAGTGACGCCTCCTCCGGAGCCAGCCCGGCCAGCCGTCGCGTGGTCATTGACCCGATACAAGCCATCAGGCGATCTCACCCGACGGCAGGTTTTGGTTTTCGGCGAACAACGATCTCTGGCCTAATTGCCAATGCTGAGATGTAGGCAGCTGTAAGCAATTCACATGTGCTTTGACCTCGCTCTAGAATGGAGGTGCGCCGTAATTCAAGTCGGCTTCAAATTCTGCGGCAGAATTCGCCCAAGAGTCTTTCGCTTTCGCACCAAATACGTAACCAGGACCGTCGAGGATCGCTGGCTTGGAAAGCATACTTGCCTTTGAGAGCCGTCGCCGGCAGGCATCAACAACGGTTGCGGCCATTTCTCTTTGTTCCAACACAGTACTGAATTCTGCATCCTTACGAACGCGCATTCTTTCCATATATCGAATGTATCGTGGGAATGCCTCTGCTAAAGGCCAGTAGACAACCGGCAAGCGGACAATGTTTTGATCCGTCGTCTTGTGCAGAAGAAGTGTACTTGCATCCACGACACGATCAGCGGACTCGACCCAGTAGTGGGAGGCTGTTCCCGGCTCAGAAGAGCCTCGAAATCCATGGAAGGCAGCGGATCTACCGTCACGTGTCGGTGCAAAGATTGCAAAATCTCCACCAACCACCGTGGCCTCAAAGCCACGTTCCCGCAACAGATGGGCCAGCGCGAAAGCGCCATACATGCAGCGCTGACCTGCGTTCTCAGGAAACCGATTCTGCAATTCCCGGTTCGCTACGAGTGCGATTTTTATGGACAAGTTTCGATGGTTCAAATTTCCAACTCTCGTGTATAATTATTGTCTTGCACCCGTCGCGGTCTCACTTGGAAAGTTTGGTTAAGACGACTGCACAATACAGCACTTATGGACATGCCATTATGGGTCACATTAAGGACAAAACGATCAAGGTATTGTTTGCTAACAGTAGAAATCAATGCGCGTTTCCCGGTTGTCAAACTCCCATTATCGATAGTTCTGGGACCGTCTTGGGCGAGATTTGCCACATAAAGGCAAAGTCTACTGGTGGCCCACGATTTGACTATGACATAAAGGCCGATGAACTACACGGAGAAGAGAACTTAATTCTGCTTTGCGCTGTACACCACAAGATCATTGATGACGATCCCGCTGCCTATGATGTAAGCACTCTCCAGAGCATCAAACAGTCTCATGTAAATTCGGCGCCACCTAGCATGGAAACGAATTCGGATTTGTTCTGTAGGCTTCTGCTCAACCGAGCGGAAGCGGCGATCAACGTATCCAAAAATTCCGGAAATGTTGCGATCAACAGCAATGGCGTGACACAGGGACAAGTGGTCAACATTCGTCAGAGCGGTGGTCGTGTCATGGTCGCGCCTCCATCCGATTCTATCGGAGCAAACTCTGACATGACATCCTACATTGCATACCTCATCAAACGTTACAACGAGTTCGCGAGCAAGGAAAAGTCAAGGACGCGTGCATTCAGTTATGGCGCGATCTCAAAAAACCTGGAAGCAGAACTTGGCTGCCAGTGGCGGTTAGCGAAAACGTGCAAATTCGATCAAGCAGTTGACTACCTCATTGCCCGTATTGCGAAAACGCGGCTAGCTAAATTGAACAAAGCGAAGGGCTATCGATCGTTTTCGACCTACGACGAACACCTCAAAAAACTTGCCCAATAGGGGCAAAGAAACTGGGCTTTGAGGCTTGCGGCAACAGTAACGAAAATCCTCGGTTATCGTTAGCAGCAGTTACGCATCCGCTGGCCAGACAGGGCGGTGACGAACAAGGCCTACCTAATCTCTTCATTACTCCGCTCACAAAGCGGGATGTGTTGTTTGGTAGACCAATCTTGCTGTGACGTTCTGATGCGGCGGTGAATGTGTTTGGGCGGGCATGCCTCGCTGAAGGATGCTTGACCCTGTGCCCGATCAGGTTCCAGACCAAGATAAGGCTTGAGCTTGTAGAACGGCCATGGTTTTCTCAAGGCTCATCTCTGCGCGCCGCCCGCAAACGAAACGCCAGCCTTGCCACAGATTTGTTAGGTTTGTTGGAGAAAGGCACATGAATATCCCCGTCCTGATCGTGGCGATTATTATGGCGCTTGCGGTGGTCGCCCATGTTATTGGCGGCACGCGCCAGACCGCTGACATCTCTCCAGAGAAGGACGAGCTCACCGCCTCGTGGGTTCAGGCGATGTGCGCGTTTCAAATGCTTGCGGTTGATTTGCTCGCCGTCGCCCTTTTGCTTGGTGCGGTGCTGATCTGGGATTTGGGGCCAGCAGAGCCGGTCATACTAAGGCTTCTGAGCCTGCTTTTCTTGCTATGGGGACTGGTTTGGGTTGTTCAGGTGCTTTGGCTCCGGCGACCTTCTGCGACTTTGCTGCGCTTGCCCCATTGGGTGATTTGGTTCCTGTGCTCGGGGCTTTTGTACGCGGGAAGCTGATATTCCCCGTATCTGGCGGTCCTTTTTTGGACCGCCCTGGGTCGACTGGCACAACAACATTTGAGAGGGAGGCAGGTTTGTCCATGACGGATCAAAAATTTGACCATATTTTCCTTGCTCCCAGCGATTTCGATGCATCCTGCACATTTTACCAGCACGGCCTTGGCTGGTCAGAAGTGGCGTCTTGGGGTGATGAGACAACGCCGCGAGGCGTTGTTCTTCAACAAGGCAGCTTTCAACTGGTTATGGCCGAAGCCCACGACGCAAGCGATAGCTCGTGGGAAGGGCCAGCCAGTACGCAAACGCCGACCTTGCATATGGAAGTTCCGGACGCGGATGCGGCATATGAAGACCTTTCATCGCGCCTGATACCTCTCGGCCCGCCAGAAAACACGCATTGGGGAACCCGGTGGTTTCTGACAAAAGACCCTGATGGAAACGTCATCGCGTTTTTTAGCAACGTATCAGAGAGTTAATCAAAATAAGGACCCAATGGATATCTTCGTTACGGAAACCCCTGATGTGCTGGTTGAAAAGGCCATTGACGCCGGTCTCGACGCCCATGGGAAACAACTCAATGTGCAGGCTGAAACTCTTGTTCCGTTACAAGTTCAGTGTCGAAGCCGTGATGGCACCCTGATCGGAGGATTGCTTGGGAACACTGGCGACACCTGGCTGCACATCTGGCAGTTCTGGGTCGCCGAGGAATGGCGCAACCAGTCCTTTGGCTCGCAAATCCTGGCCGCAGCTGAAGACGAAGCGATCAGAAGAAAGTGCCGCCATGCGCATCTTGAAACGCTGAGTTTTCAAGGTGTTAGTTTCTATCTTGATCGAGGGTACGAAGAGTATGGCGTTTTGCAAAACTATGTCGGACCGCACGCTCAGCATTTTCTCAGAAAGAAGCTGATCGGGTAGGTTTTGGTTGCTGTGATCTGCGTGGCCACAGTGGGAGAAAACGCGTGGGCTTTGGAAGCTTCAGGGTCGGCTGTCTGTTTGGAAAAGAAGGTAGGAAATTATGCTTAAAGGCGCAGTGCTTTACGCGAAAAATCTAGAAGATCTTGTGGCGTTCTATGTTGGTCTTGGCGGCCAAATCATAGACCAGAGGCCCGGGGAATATGGGATCATAGGATATGAAGACGGTGAATTGTCTATTGTTCAGTCTCCTGATCGGATCGCCTCTCAGAACGTTGTCGAACAACCACCGGCACCACGCGCGATGAACCCTTTGAAGCCTGTCTTTAGCGTTTCATCGTTGAGCGATTGCTTGAGCGCGATCTCCGTCAACGGGGGAGTAACCCTGCCGGGTTCAAGCACGTGGGAATTCCGTGGCAACCGCATCCAGGATGTTGTCGACCCAGAGGGTAACATCATTCAACTTCAACAAACGATTTAGGCTTCAGGACGTGCAAAGGCGGCTTTCTGGCAGAGCCGCTTGGCTTTTGTGTGCCGGGATGCTGTTTGCAAACCGCAGCTAGCCCAACGGGACATTGAATTTTAGGATATCATGCCCGCCAATCGCAGTATGTGCGGCGGAACTTTCTATAAGTTGTCCGCCAGCCTTCTCGATGACGCGCACCGATGCGGGATTGTCCGGTCTCGTTGTAATTTCCACAAATCTCAACCCCAGCGCTTTAGCCTCAGGCAGAAAAGCTTTGAGCGCAGACGTGGCCAACCCTTCGCCCCGGCGCCAAGCGACGATACCATAGCCGATATGACCCGAGCAAAACACCGGCAGCTCCTCGGTCCCGGGTTGCCAGCGCAAACCAATGTGACCGCAAAACCCATCGTCAAAGATCCACCTTTTGATGCTTGGCAAACGCTTGACCTTCGAGCCGTCAGGCAACGTCAACGGGCCCGCTTCCCCGCCAGGATCATCGAGCTTGGACACGAACGACACAGCGTCTTTCGAAATTTCTTCGATCTGTTCCTGCGCGAATTCAGGCCGCAGGTTGTCGGGTGACCAGCCTCGTTTCAAGGCCACCTCGTATGCGGGCAGATGTTCAATGCTTGGTTTAACGAGTTTCATTTTGTGCCGCTTTTGGTCAGGAAATTTTGGGTTCAGCGCCTAGGTGAAAGTCATAGGCGGATGTAGCTTTACACCATCTGTCGCTGCAAACGCCCAAACATGCTGCGTACGATCCACCGGTGAGCAAAGCCAACGGGGACCATATAGGCGCGGCCAAATAAATTATGTACGCAGACGGATGATGTGACTGAAAGGGTGTCACCTTGGGTGGATATGCAGGTCATAACGTCGAGATGCTTGTCCCGTTCCGTGAGCACCAAACACCCGTCATCAACATACTCGACCAGAAAAAAGTCCAGTTTGTCGCCGACGCACACAGTTTCCACCCGTTCACCCGTGAAGCCACCAATTCGTTTCACACCAAAAACGGATGAGACCGCATCACGTATCCGAAATGCAATTTTGAGAAGCGGCTGAGGGTCGCTCATGATCTTATTCCATGCAGCCAGAGGCGTTATTTTCGATGGCAAACGAGTGTCTTGCCGATCAAAGTAATAAAGCTCGGCCTGGGGCTGCAATACACGGATATTCGTTTTGGGTAGGACAATCATGTCGGTACCTTAGCTGCGCTGCAGCATATTGCAACATGGGCGCGACGAGATCGTTTGTCATGGGATGCGCGACCGAGAAAGCGCCGCGCGTGGCCAATTGCGATAGCCGCAAATTACAGCGGATTCGATTGTCAGCGGTGGCTCCCTCCGCCGCTTACCACAGATATGTGATTTCTGTGTTTGAGCGATCGCTTTTCTGGACCGGCCTGCAACAGCCAGATTTGCGCCGCAAACGGCCAAAATCAGGCCTGACCCTCTTTTGACGGGCGGTGCGTCCCTATACTAAGTGCGATGCTGAAGCGGAGATCAGAGATGATTGATCCATCAATTCTTTCACGGCTAGATACGGTCCTGAGCCGGGCAGTTCAGTTTGGGCAGGCCTCTCGTAGTGTGTGGATCAATGGCTGTCACCAAGCCCAGACCCTTACGAGGATGGATATGCCATCCGCAGTGCTGATCTTTCCGATCGTCGGGTTGAAACACGTCACGTCTGGGCAACAGACCTATAGCGCAGAACCAGGAGAGCTGCTTATCCTTCCCAAAGGAGCACGCTGTGATGTGACAAACACGCCAGAGTTTGACCAGCAGCGGTTCTTGGGCGCCTCGCTGATTTTTGACGCAGGCACGGTAGATTTGTTTCGCAAGGTCTATGCGGATCAGCTTCCGTCTTTGTCGCAAACGTCTAAATGGAAAGCAAAGGGTACAAGTGAGGTCTATTCGCTGATTTCTGACTGGGTTGCCCACGATCAGAACTATCCCGCGAACGCCCTTCAGGTCCGTCATCGGTTGGTCGAAATCCTGCTTATTCTGGTCCAGCTGGGCATGGCGGGTAACCTGCTGCGCGCGCGGGCTGACACGGTGACAGATCGCGTAACGCAGCAATTTGCAACCGATCTGTCGCGAGATTGGGCGATCAAAGACGTGGCAGCAACCCTCGCGATGAGTGAGCGCACCTTGCGCCGGAAGCTTCAGGCCGAAAATGCGGGCTTTCGTGCACTTTTGGAAGACACGCGTCTGAACCGGGGAGTCGAGTGGGTTATCGCGTCAGATATGCCTATCGGCCAGATTGCATTCGAATGTGGATACCAATCGCAATCGCGATTTGCGCAACGGTTTCGGTTGCGCTTTTCCATGAGTCCGACGGAACTCCGCGCGACCCAAGATCGGCCGGAAGCCGTGATCGTCTCGCTCGATCACCACCGCTGGCAACATTGACCGTTTAGGGCGCAGGCTTGGCCGTGTGCAGAGCGTAAAACCTTGTGACGTATCGCATTTCTTTCTCATCAACATAGAAAGGAATGTCATGAAACCCTCCCTCCCTACCATCTGGCTTGCCGGAGTATTCGCCGCTGCTTTACCTGCTTTCGCCGGTGCAGAGCCGGTGATCTTGCCCGATGTAAAATTCGCGCCGGAAGGTATTTCCAGAGATGCAGATGGAAACTTGTATGTTGGCAGCCTTACACAAGGCCGGTTGATTGAGATTGCCGCCTACACCCACGAGGTCACAGATTTTGCCGTTGCGGGCGCGAACGGCATGGTCACTGTCGTTGGTCTGCATGTAGAAAAGGACCGCTTGTTTGTCTGTTCATCCGATCCGGGGATCAGTGCCCTGACAGGCACTTCGGCGCCGGCCCTGGTGGCGTTTGATGTCGCGACCGCTATGCCATCTGGCCGGTATCCGCTGCCCGAAGGCGGAGCGTTCTGTAACGACATTGCGTTATTGCCAGATGGCACCATTCTGGCCACTGACAGCTTCGCGCCGCGAATTTACGCCCTCAAACCCGGGGCTGATCACCTTGAGATCTGGCTTGATGACGACCGCTTTCCCGCGCGGGCGCTCCCGAATGTTGAAATTGCGTGAGCTTTTTCCAACCAACCTGCCCGTCAAAACCTGCTGCAATAGCGAGGCAGTAGTTTTCAACGAGCAGGGGCAGGGGGGTGCGGTGGCGGTCGCGATTGGGGTCAGTCCGCCAACTCGGCAGACTTCTGTACGGCGGCTTTCTGGTTGCCCGCGGGATCCGCGGTCAGAAGCGAGGGTTGGAAGCGCACGTCCTTAACCTGGGTAATGCCAACGAAGTCGAGCCACCAGGACAGATAGGTCGAGTGGAAGTCCGCCCCGTATTTGGCCGGGGCGCCCGGTGCGTAAACTCCCGCACTGTAAAATACGCGCGCGACTTTGTTTTCCAACAGACCGCTATACCCGTCCTCCGGATCAAATCCGAACAACAGACCCGGCTGGGTGATGATGTCGATATATTGCTTGAGCTTATAGGGAACGCCGCCATTCCACATCGGCACCGAAAGGACATACTCGTCGGCAGAGGTAAAGCGCTCGGTGATGGCGACGATCTGGTCCCAGGCCGTCTGGCTGGAGCTGTCCATCTCGCCCACGCCGAAGAATGTCATTTTGGCCGCGGCCTTGTCGCCGTCAAACTCTGGCAGATCCGCTTGCCACAAGTCCAGAAGGTCAATTTCGACGTCAGGGTGCCGCGCTTTTTGGGCTGCAAGATAGGCATTAGCAAGTTTGGTGGATTGCGAGGCGTCGCCGCGCGGCGAGGCCATGATATGCAGAATCTTGGTCATGGTTTTCTTTCCTTTGCTGGGTTTGGTTTGATGACGGTCGGCGGGCTTAGCGCGCCATAAACCGAAGAATTTCATCGGAGATTTCAGATACATGAGTTTCCAGGGCGAAATGGCCGGCGTCGTAGAGGTTCACCTGAGCCTCTGGTAAGATGCCCTGAAGTGCTGTGACCCCGGCTTGGGTGAAAAACGGGTCATTGCGACCCCAGACAACCAGAGTGTCAGGCTGCGCCTGCTTCAGATACTCATGCCATGACGGATAGCGTGCGATGTTGTCTTGATAGTTCCATAGATACTCCAGCTGGATCTCGGAATTGCCGGGCCGATTCAGCCCAGCCTGATCACTGACCCAGGCGTCGGGGCTGACCTGATCGCTTCGGCCGGAGCCATGGGTGTATTGCCATTGGGTGGTCTCGGGTTTGAAGAACGCACGCAATGGTTGCTCGGTCTCGGCTGTGCGCTCCGCCCAGAAGGGCGCAAACTGTGCGACGATGTCCGGGTTCCACCCCTCGGCATGGAAGGTGGCGTTCTGGATGATGAGCCCCTCGACGCGTTCAGGGTGTTTTTGTGCCAGGCGCAGGCCGACAGGGCCGCCAAAATCCTGCATATACAGGGTGTAGCTTTCAATCCCGAGGCCTTGGGTAAACGCGTCGATCGTTTCCGCAAGTGTCGCGAAGTCGTAGTCATAGCCTTCGGCATCTGGCGCAGAGGATTGCCCAAAGCCGGGATAGTCCGGTGCGACGACATGGTATTCTTGGGCAAGCTTTGGGATCAGATCCCGAAACATGTGTGACGAAGATGGAAATCCGTGGAGCAGCAGGATCGTTGGTGCGTTCTTTGGGCCCGCTTCGCGATAGAAAATCGACACTTCGCCAATCTCGGCGCGGTTGTAGCTGGGTCTGTCCGAATTCATTGCCTCTGCCCATGTGCCTGAGCCGAGCAGGAATGCGGCGAGGGGGATTGCAGTTTTTAAGGGGCGTGTCATGTGCAGTTCCTTTGGTAACCTATGAAAATAAAATAGACGGTTACTTTTGGGTAGCTGTACAAAGGCAAATTTAAAAGTTACTTTTACGTGATTGGGAGTGAGATCGCGTTGGCTGGAAATAACTTTCTAAATGGGGTGTGTCCGGTTATATTGAGAGGCTGTCCGACTGATCCCTTGCCAATGAGGCCGATATGACCACTGCGAATGACCGAATGGGCGCGATGTTCGTTGGTGAACACCTGGCTCTCGATTTCCTGAACTCGGTTGCCGCGCCAAAGGGGACGCTTATTGACTGGCTGCAGACCGAAGCGGATCTCTTGGAATGGCTTGAACGCTCTGGACTTTGCGAAGCGGATGAACTTGTTACCATTCAAAAGGGGGCTCGGGCTGGCGAACTTGCAGTGGCCCTGAAAGAAATACATGACTTCCGCGACGCCTTGCGCGACTTCATCCAGATTGCCGCTGGGCAGGAAGAATTGCCGCTCACCCATCCGGTGATTGCCAGAATCAACGAGATTTTGCGCGGCGGGCACATGACCGCGCAGATCGAGACCTCGCAGGCAGAGGATGGTCAGACAACGGCGCTTGTTCTGAGAAAAAAGTTCGAGCTTGGCAGCCCGCGGGACCTGCTGACCCGTATCGCCGAAGCCAGTGCCAAGCTGATCTGCGAAGCTGACTTCACCTATGTCAGAAATTGCGAGGGTCCGACCTGTACCTTGTATTTTCTGGATATCAGCAAGAACCACAAGCGGCGCTGGTGCAGCATGAAGGTCTGTGGAAACCGCGCGAAAGCTGCTGCGCACCGAAAGGCCAAAGCTGCGTCCTAGAGCCCGTAATCAAACGGCGCTTTGGCCTGGCGTTTTTCAACCTGACCCAGATTCTGAATCTGCGCACCGATCTACACCTCGCGTGCTGTGAAGAACCTTGTTGACAAATTAGGACAAGTGTCCCAGAAGTCAACATTAGGACAAACGACCTATGATCGAATCTGGGAGATCAAAGTGAGGCACGGCCTCTTCTCGTCCGCCTGGTTGACGAGGTTTGAACGTCCATATTGAAAGGTTTGAAAATGGCAGCATCCGCAACACGAGAGAAGATCGTCATTTCAGCCGATAGGTTGTTCTATGAACGCGGTTTCGAAGCCACTTCGTTTGCGGATGTCGCCGAAGCGGTCGGAATATCGCGGGGCAACTTCTATTACCATTTCAAGACGAAGGACCAGATCCTTGATGCGGTTATCGAGCGTCGCATTAAAGAAAGGCACGAAATGCTAGGTAGTTGGGTCGAGGCCGACCAGACACCGAAGCAATGCGTTGCGCGCTTCATTGGTATCTTGTTGATGAACAATAAAAAAATACGGTCGTTCGGGTGTCCTATCGGGACATTGTTTTCGGAACTGGCAAAATTGAATCACCCAGGCGAATCCGGCGCACGAGAGCTCTTTGATCTGTTTCGTATCTGGCTGCGCCGTCGTTTTGAGGACATGGGACGGGTGCAGGATGCCGACGCACTTGCGATGCATATTCTGGCGCGCAGCCAGGGGGTGGCCATGTTGGCCAATGCCTACCCGGACGAGCCGTTCCTTGAAAGCGAGGTCGATCAGATGGTGGCCTGGCTCGATGCGGTGGCTGAACAGAAAACTCAAAAAGGCTGAAAGGGCTGAACATGTATATCATCACGTTGACACTCACAGAACTGAAATCGAAAGCGCCGGACTATATGGCCGCGCATAACGCATGGATTGCGCAAGGTTTCGAGGACGGGGTATTTCTGCTGGTTGGCGGTCTCAAGCCTCAGGGAGGCGGGGTCATTTTAGCAAGTGGTTCTGATATTACTTCGATTGAAGAGCGCGTTTCTGAAGACCCGTTTGTGGCCGAAGGCATTGCCACACCCCACATCCAAGAGGTTGCGCCCGCCCGCACCGATCCTCGGCTGTCCTTTTTGTCCAAGGCGGCATCATAACCGGCTACATCGGGTCAGATGGGCAAACTAGATGCAATTGGGCAGGGTCCGCGCCGGAGTTTCTCGACTCCCATGATCAAGAGCGGGGCTCTGCCTCAAATGATCGTCGAGCCATTCCCCTTTGGGCAGGATTTAGGCTACTCTCTGCTCCTGCCAATTGGGTGCGCGGCCGCGGCTTTTCCGGAACCATGCGCAAGTCAGAGAATGGGATTTAAGAGCATCGCGCTTAGCCACATTCCCAACCCGAAAACGGAATGATTGATCACGCTTTTCAAACGCATTTTCCACGGCTCTGGCGCTTTTGACATGGCAACTCCCCATCCGAACAACGGTTGAAAAATGAACCAAGGCACAAGAACAGTGGCAAGCCCAAAGAGTAGACCCTGCCAGAGTTGAGGCATGTCGAAGAACGCTGGACCAACCAAGACGGCGAAGCTGATCCCATAGACCACACCGAGGGCGATATGGGCACCCCATCCGAGCACTGCTTCATGGCCAACTGGCGCAGACGTTCGAATGTCGTCATGGACAAAGCCCTTGTACGCGAGTGACCCAACCCAACGGCCGACTAAACAGTAAAACCCGTGGGTCATGGCCCAGCCTTGGCGTAATACTGCAACAAGATCAGCAATAACGGTTGCGCCCAGCCCGGCTGCGGCTCCAAGAAACAGTAACTCCGCGACATTCATGTGCTTTCCTTTCTTCAACGAATCCCGCATCTTTTCTGCAACTTGAAGCAAGGTTTAAGTCAATATGTATCGGCTGGATATCGCGGAAGTCGCTCAACGTAGCGGTTTGCCCCCCTCGACTTTGCGTTACTACGAAAAGCGGGGCTTGATCGCGTCAGATGGTCGGCGAGGGCTGCGCCGTGAATACGATGACGGAGTGCTCACACGTCTTGCGTTGATCGCACTTGGCCGTAGAGCTGGTTATTCGCTTGATGAGATTGGAAATCTGTTTCGCCCACAGGGCGGCAAGCTGGAAATCAGTCGCGGCGAGTTACGCAACCAAGCAGATACTTTGCGAAACCAAGCGAAAGAACTGCACCTAACAGCGGATTTACTGGATCATATCGCAGCGTGCACTGCGCCATCCCACCTTGAATGCCCCAGATTTCAAAAGATCCTGATGGGGGGTCTCAAGCCCCAGGAAGATGAATGATGCTTCGGTTCGGTGCGGAGTTTTGATAGCGCGCGACAGCTAACACTTGCTGCGGAAACCTGCGCGTCTGCTTAGTTAATCACGCGCGTCTTTGGTGCCGGCAAGGCGGGCTGAACATTCTCGAAAAGATGGCCGTAAAGAGAAATCCAATCGTGGGTTTCTAACGTACTGGTTAATGTATTGTTCATGCCAGAAGGTTCGTTGAGCGTGCAGATCGTTTGGTTCAAAAGAGACCTACGGGTGAAAGATCACAAGGCTCTGGCAATGGCGGCCGAGCTGGGGCCCGTTTTGCCGCTCTATATCGTTGAGCCTGAGCTTTGGCGTCAGCCAGATGCGTCCTATCGCCAATGGGCATTTATCGCCGAAACCCTGTCCGAGCTTCGAGAAGATCTGGCCCGCCTAGGGCAGCCTCTATTGGTGCGCAGTGGCACGGTGATTGATGTGCTTGCGGACCTGAAGAAGCGGTTTGGTATCACGGCGCTCTGGTCACATGAAGAAACAGGAAACGGCTGGACATATCAGCGCGATCTTGAGGTTGCCGCATGGTGCAGGGGCCAGGGGGTGCCGTGGCACGAGGTGCAAAACCATGGGGTGTGGCGCAGGCTAAAATCGCGAAACGGCTGGTCTGGTCACTGGGACGCGCTCATGAAACAACCTGTATCAAGCGCGCCCCGGCTGGCGCCGCTCGGCCTGGACGTTGGGGGCATTCCTTGCGCTGGTGATCTTGGTCTGGCTTATGATACGTGCCGTGATCGGCAGGCAGGGGGCCGCCGCGCCGGGATTGAGCGCCTGAACAGTTTTTTGAACACGCGCGGCGAATATTATCAAAGCGCCATGTCCAGCCCGGTTCAGGGCGCGACGGCCTGTTCGCGCCTATCGCCCTATTTGGCGTGGGGTGCGCTATCAATGCGCGAGGTAGCGCAGGCCACAGAGGCAAGACGGCATGCCTTGCCGCCAGAAGCCAAGGCATGGCGCAAATCTCTGCGGTCGTTTTCTGGGCGCCTGCACTGGCATTGCCACTTCATTCAAAAGCTCGAAGATGAGCCAAGAATCGAGGTTGAGAACCTTCATCGCCTCTATGATGGTCTACGCCCTCGAACGCCCGATGCAACATTGTTGGCTGCGTGGACGCGGGGGGAAACCGGGTATCCGTTTTTGGATGCCTGTATGCGGTCCTTGCGCATGAGCGGCTGGCTGAATTTTCGGATGCGAGCGATGGTAATGGCGACGGCGTCTTATCATCTGTGGCTCGATTGGCGGGCGCCGGGGCTGCATTTGGCGCGCATGTTCACCGATTATGAGCCAGGCATTCATTGGAGCCAGGTGCAAATGCAGTCTGGCACCACAGGTATCAATGCGGTGCGCATCTATAATCCGGTTAAACAAGGGTACGATCAGGATCCGAAAGGCGTTTTTATTCGCAAATGGCTGCCTGAACTGGCCGCGATCCCCGACTCTTATATCCATGAACCATGGAAGGCCGATAACGCGGCCAGCGTGATCGACGCCACGTATCCCGCGCGCGTGTTTGACCATATGCTGGCGGCCAAAGCCGCGCGCGAAAAGGTATGGAGCATTCGGAAAGGCCGGCAGTTTCGGGAGCAAGCCCAAGCCATTGTGGCCAAACATGCCAGCCGAAAATCCACGCAACGCGCCCGCAAAAAAACCGCGAAAGTAGCCAACACACGGCAACTCAGCCTACCATTCGGAGAGCCATAATGAAGATGCGCAAGAAATCAGGCTTGCCCGTTAAAACATGTCCTGTTTGTAAGCGGCCATTCATATGGCGCAAGAAGTGGGAAAAGGTTTGGGACGAGGTGAAATATTGCTCGAAGCGTTGCCGGGGCGCGGCATGACTGATGGGTTCGGCTTGAGGAAAATATCCCCACCAAACTGCGCGATCTGAACCTAACCGCCAGCCTGATCACAGATCCCCGATGAAAGATAAAACCTTGCTCTCAGCGACACTTCTGTTGCCCAATCAACTCTTTGCCGCGCACCCCGGATTGGCGGGATCACCGGCCAGGGTGGTTCTCTTCGAAGACCCGCTGTTTTTTGGGGATCCACAATATCCGGCAAAGTTTCACAAACAAAAACTGTGGCTGCACCGGGCCAGCATGGCGCGATATCAGCAGGATTTAATCGCCCGTGGTCTCAAAGCGACGATCTTCCAATATGACGGGCGTGCCGATGCTTGCTTGCGCTTGTTTCAAGGTCTCGCCACTGAGGGGATTACGCGGGTGGCCATGGCGGACCCGGTGGATTTCATTGCCGAAAGGCGCTTGCGCAAAGCCGCAGGCCAAGCTGGTATCCGGCTAAATATCCTTCCAACGCCAGGCTTTTTAAACACCCAGGCCGACAATCACGCATGGGCCCGCGGGCGGCAGCGATGGTTCATGGCCGAGTATTACAAAAGCCAGCGCCGCCGTTTGGACGTTTTGATGCAGGGCGATCAACCCATCGGCGGGCAATGGAGCTTTGACGAAGACAACCGCAAAAAGGTACCCAAAGCCCTGCTAAAAAGCCTGCCCTGGATTGATTGGCCGTTATCGGATGATATCGACGAAGCCGCGCGCAGAAGTGTGTTGCGTGATTTTCCACATGCGATTGGGGAGCTTGAAACGCTTTACTACCCGACCTCGCATAGCGCGGCGGCGGCCTGGCTAAAGCAATTTCTCGAACGCCGTTTCGAACAGTTTGGCACCTATGAAGACGCAATTGTAGAGGGTGAGAACTGGCTCTGGCATGGGGTGTTAACGCCAACCCTGAACATCGGCCTGCTGACGCCCCGGCAGGTTCTTGATGCTGCCCTAGAGACCGCAGAGCGTAGGGCTATCCCTCTCAATTCGGTCGAGGGTTTTATACGTCAGATCATCGGGTGGCGTGAATTTATGCGGGCCACTTACCAAGATCTTGGTGTCCCCATGCGTACCACCAATCATTGGAACCATCATCGCCCCATGCCCACCGCGTTTTACGATGGGACAACAGGCATTGACCCGCTTGACGATACAATCCGCCGTGTCCTTAAAACCGGCTATTGCCACCATATCGAGCGGCTGATGGTCATCGGTGGCTTTATGTTTTTATGTGAAATCGACCCAGATGATATCTACCGCTGGTTCATGGAGATGTTCGTTGACAGCTATGATTGGGTGATGGTGCCCAACGTCTATGCCATGAGCCAGCACGCGGATGGGGGGCTGATCACCACAAAGCCATATTTTTCTGGCTCGAATTATATTCGCAAGATGAGCCATTGGGGCAAAGGGCCTTGGGCGGATATCTGGGATGGGCTATATTGGCGGTTTATTTTCAAACATTCCGATGCCCTTTCCCGTAACCCTCGCTGGGCCATGATGTGCCGCACTGGTGCGCGGATGCCCACGGAAACTAAAGCCGGACATTTGGCCGTGGCCCAAAAGTTTCTGGCGCAATTCGATGAATAAACAGACCAACCGAGAGTTCCTGAATATCCCGGCTCCGGGCGCGTTTGGGGCAATGTTTCTGCTGTCTGAGAATGAACCTTTTTCGAACAACGGGTGACTTACTGGCCATGATAACCCGCAACGCGAAAGGTGCTTTCACATGCCGATGCCCCATCTGACGAAAATCCGCAAAAACGCGGAGCTGCACAAAGTATTCCTGGCCTATCTGAAATCCAAGAAGATCATCAATCTATATAAGGCGGTGCTGACCCTGGGCACTCCGGAACAGGGGGTGCCGTTCTTTACCGAAAAAACCAACGCGGCCGAGCGGGCTTTTCTTGGGAAACTCAGCCAGGTGATGCTGGTGGCCTGGGCCAATGCCAAGAAGCGGGCCGAAAATGAGGCGGCGGCCAATAACGAGACGCTCAATGCCGGAGAGCTGCACCAGCGGATCATGAAAGACCGGCGGCTTGAGAATCATTTTTACGAGATGATGAAACGGACCGAACAGCTGTTCGAAGACCTGTCCAAGGGCGATGAATTCCTGAAGTCCAAACCCTACAAGGCCTATATCCGCAAGGCGATCAAGAAAGAAGACAAGGCCCTGAAAAAGGATCTGAAGCTTGAGGCCGAAGTGGATGACATCATCGGCCTGGCCTTCGCGGTCGAGGCAGGCAACGAGGCCGAGGCCCGCAAACTTGCCGATCTGATTGCCGAAACCGATGCGGTGAAGAACAAGACCAAGAAAAAGGCCAAGGGCGCCACTGTCATCGCCATGATGCGCAAGGCAATGGCCAAGCGTAATCTCATCACCGGATAATGCGCGATGGGGGCCTTGCGCCGCCCTTGATCTGTTGGCCGTTCCCGTCACTACACCTGCGCCCATGAGGCCGCAAAACGACGGGATGGCCCGGCCGTTTCAGATCACGGGGGAAGATCGGCCATACGGTCCCCAAGGCATTTCCCCACATATTCCCCTGCGGCCCGAACCTTTTCCTGGCCCGGCGGTACTTACGAAAAACCCAGTAGAGAGAGGAGTTCTCATGACCCATATTTCCCGACGCCAATTCGGTAAGATTGCCCTGAGCGGGCTTGCAACTGTTGCCGCGGCCAGCGCTGCGGGCGCAGCGGACGAGGCTGTCGTTCACAACGTGGCCATCAAGGGCATGGCCTTTGATCCTGCCGTCCTGACCATCTCGGCCGGGGATACGGTGGTCTTTACCAACATGGATGGCGCGCCCCACACGGCCACCGCCAAAGACGGCACCTTTGACACCGGGCGTTTGAACCGGAACAAACAGTCGGCGCTGGAATTTGGCAGCGCCGGAACCTACGCATACTATTGCGAGATTCACCCCCGCATGACTGGTCAGATCGTCGTCAAATAAACGGTCAGACCCGTAATACGGCGCCGGGTGTCTAGCCGGCGCCGTGCTTGGCCAGAAAGCGGCGGATTTCGTCCATGCAGTTTTGCCAGGCCGGTTCGTCACCCAGAATGATGTGGCTTTTGCTTTCCAGCGTTACCAGTTTGGCATTGGGAATCTCGGCCGCCAGCTCGCGCCCGCAATCCAGCGGAATGCGCAGGTCATCGCGGGCATGCAACACCAGTGTGGGCACTGTGACCCGCGGCAACAGGTGGCGCACGTCGATATGGCCAAAGGCCTCTTGAAAACGCACGGCATTTTCAGCTGAGGTGCATTGGCGCTGAAACTCGTCAAACCAGGCCAGGCGCTCTTGATCGGCGTCAGGCATGAACGTCTGTGAAAAGATGTGCCGGTAAGCGGGATTGGCCGTTCCCCAGCCGTGGCGCGTCAGGGTCAGCACGGCTTCGCGTTGTTCCTGCTCGTGTTTGGGCAGCCCGATCCGCCAGCCCGAGGCATAGCCGCCGATCAGGATAAGCGCCGTCACTTTCTCGGGGTATTTCACTGCATATTCGATGGATACCGCACAGCCCTGCGACAGGCCAAGCAGGGGAAAGCGTTCAAGCCCCAGATGATCCACCACCGTTTCAAGGTCTTCCACGAAAGCGCGAAAGCTGATCTCGGGCACGTCCCAGTCCGACAGGCCATTGCCGCGCTCGTCATACCGGATCAGCGTGTTTTCGGTGGCCAGCTCACGGAACGTGTCGCCCCAAATCGGGCTTTCCCAGTCAAGTTCCAGATGGTTCAGCCAGTTCGCGGCCTTCACGATTGGCGGGCCATCGCCGACGCTGGCATAGGCGATGCTGACCCCGTCGGCGGCCTTGCAAAAGCCGATGGTCTGGCGGTCGGGCGCGGCCGGGTCGGCGGGGGCGGGCACCGCAGCGGCCCTGCCTGGGTCGGCCAGGTCCAGGGGCTGCGCCTGATCGCCCATCAGATCCAGGTAGCTATCTGCGACTTGCCGGGCCTCTTCCATCAGGCCCAGCTCGGACAGTTTGCCCGACAAAAGCCGCGGGGCGTCATGTGAATAGGGTTCAAGCCGCGCCCATGTGCGCAGCCATTTGACCGCCTCTTGGTTGGAAAGGCCGGGGGTTTGGGCCAGCCGGCGGAAAATGCCGCCGCGCAGGCTTTTTAATTGCTCGCATTCGCCCATCAGCCAGAATGTGTAATCCTGAGCCCGAGAGATCTCGATACCTACGAAGGGGGTGATCGAAAGAAGTGTTGCCGCTTCCTTCAGATCGTCCAGCCGTGCGGCCGGATTGTCGTGAACATTCCGGACAAAGCTGACATCAAGATCGACCTGCGCCATATCGATGCGAACGCTGCTGGGCGTGGTCAGCAGAACCTGGGTTTCGGCGTTCAGCACCTTGCGTAATTTGGTCAGGGACCAGCGCAGCGATGCGCGGGGGTCACTGGTGCCGGAAAAGAACAGCTCGCATAGGGATTCGCGGCGCTGTTCGCGCCCTGACACCAGAAGATAAGCCAACAGCGCCAGCGTTTTTCGGGAGGATACCAGCGGCACCGCCGACCCATCGACGCTGACCGACACTTCGTCGATGAGGGTAATCTTCAAGTGGCCTGCCACGTCTTTGTCTCAGATCCTTGGTGAGATGTTGGCTGGGCTGAGCTTGTGTCAGCCGGGCTCTGAATTTCCGGTGCCAGAATGGTCGAGCATAGAGCAATCCATACCTGTATCTTCCGATTGCAAGAAACGATTGCCATATGAAACCGCGTGGCGACCTTCTGTTTTCATGCCATTGCCGGTTTTTACAGCTATAGGGCGATTTGGCCAAGCTGAACAGAGAGGTTTTCGCCAAAGCGCGAAAAGACAGCCAAAAGGGGGCATCTGCGGGCCCTTTTCCCGCGCAGCGGCTAACATGGGCAGGCCGCGCACAGATCGAACGCCGGCATATCCAGCGCCAGCTGCATCGAGGCCCCAATCGCGACCATCAGGCTTGCTACGGGCATAAAGGCCAGTTTCGGCATCGAAAAGCTCATCATCGGGGCGAACATGCCGGGCGTGAACAGATCGGCTCCGGCCATGACCGAGGGCAGATCGGGCAAGGCATCCAGTTTCGGCATCAGCGCCAGCGCGGGTGCGGTGGGAAAGGGGATCGGCAGCCCCGAAAGCCCATGCAGCATTGCGCTGATTGACGCCAGCCCGCCGGGGGTAAAGGCCGAAGCGCCGAACGCCTGGTTGATCACCGCCAGCGAGGACAGGGTCAACGCCAGCTTTTGCAGCATCGGAATGCTGATCCCCACCGAGGGCGGCCGGATCGAGGCAAGCGTCGTCATCAGCCCGCTCATTGCCGCGGGCGCGCCGGGATCGCCCAGGGGGGGCAGTTCCAGGCTCTCGGTCATGCTGACCAGTGAGGGCAGGCCCATCATCAGCCGTGCCATTTGCAGCTTTGGCGTGGTCAGAGCAAAGGAAAAGCTGGCGGCAGGCGGGGCCGTGGCGGGCATGGTCAGGGTCACGGGGTCGATCCCCAGCGCCCGCAGATCCAGCACCAGCCGCGCCGCCAGGGCAAAGTTCAGAAGCGGCGCCATTTTCAGCGAAGCCAGCCACCCGGCCATGGGCCACAGGTTCTGCGTCATGGTCGCGGCGGCCTGATCCAGGCTGGCCTGAAGCGTCGGCAGGCCGTCCAGCGCGAAGGTGCCCATGACCATGGACAGGGTGGGTGCGATGCTCAGAAGCCCGCCAATGCTCCCACCGGCAAAACCCATCGGCGGGAGTGTCAGCCCCTCAAGAGCTGCATTCATTTTAATATCAAGCCGCCCCATCGGAAACAGCGCGGGCGCGATCATCAGCTGAATCGGCACTTTTGGCAGCGCGATGCTGAAGCCGGGCGGAAAAATCCGCGGAATTTGCTGCGAGGGTGTCTGACAGAAACAAACCATGGTGTTTTCCCTCAGGTTTCTATGGCGATGATCGAAACATTATCCGCAGCCCCGCCCTCAAGAGCGACGCGCAACAGATCATCCGCAAGGGCTTCGATCGGGCATTCGGCCATCATCCGGGCCAGCGTGGCGTGATCGGCGTATTTGGTCAGCCCATCCGAGCACAGCAAAAAACGATCCCCCGGCGTGACCGCGCCCCGGCGTTTATCAAGGGCGAGTGTCTCATTCACGCCGACGGCGCGGGTGATCTGGTTAGCGTATTGGTGGCGCTCGGCCTCGTCCCAGGTCAGTTGCCCTGCGCAGACCATCTCGCCTACCACCGAATGATCGGAACTGATCATCATAAGCCGCTGGTCGTGCCACTGGTACAGCCGGCTATCCCCGGCCCAAAGACACAGGAAATGGCCCTGAGCAAGGGCCAGCAGCACGACGGTGGCGCCGATAATTGCGTTGTCGTGACGATGGGATTCAGCCCGGATGGCCGTATGGGCCGCGTGCAGCGCCGCCCGTGTGTGCGTGACCAGATCGCCGGCACCAAGACCCGAAGGCAGGGCCAGTAGCGCATCAATCACGGTCTGGCTGGCAAAGTCGCCGCCCATATGCCCGCCCATCCCGTCCGCCACCGCCCAGACCCCCAGATCGGGCCGTGCGACGATGGAATCCTCATTCACTTTGCGGACAAGCCCGACATGAGTCCGGGCGCTGAAACGGGGGGGCTTGGGGATTGTCCGGGTCATTGTGCGCCCTGCGATTGTGGCGGCCCTGCCCAAAAGAGCGCATCCAGGTCGAAAAGCGCGGCGGCCTCGGCCCCGTCCGAAGGCAGGCCGGGCAGGGATAGCACACGGGATTTATCGGTTCCGGCCGCCACCCAAAGCGACCCGCCCTGCGGGCCGTATGCCGTGTCCACCATGGCCGGGGGCGGCAACGCGGTCAGCCCGGCATCCAGACGGGCCAGCGTGGCGCCCTCTTCGAGCATCTCTAGGGCCAGCGCTTCCAGCCGGTCCGCCACGGGTTGCAGCGCCAGATTGGCGGCCATGGGGGACAGATCGGTTTCGGCAGCAATGCAAAAGGGAAACTGCCGCCCGACCTTGTCGAGGCTGGGCATCACGATCCCCACCGCGCCCCGCGGTCCCAGAAGCTGTGGCGCAACGGAAAACCGCCAGATCGGGGCGCTGAAATAGGCTGTGGCCCATTGCTCGGGCCCCATTTGTGCGGGGGCGGCGATCATCACGCCCTGGAGCCAGCGATCCCAGGCAGAGGTAAAGCCAGGGCTTAGCCCGCGCCGCAGGAAATCCCCCGCAAAAGGCAGTTTTCCGTAATACCCATAGGTGATCATGTCGCGCATCCCTGAGGCCCTTACATCGAGGTCGGGCAGCTAAATCCCGCAAGCGCCCCCAGCGTGAAGGGATTCAGCGCGGTCCCGGCCCGGAGCTCGAAGATGGCGATCCGCCCGCCGACATTGAACACCACGCGGTTGCGATCGGTCACGTTGGTGCGGCGCAATTCGGCACTATCGAGCATCCGAAAGAGCGACCAGGGCCCGTCATGCGTGATGTCATTCTGCCGTCCGGGCGCGGGCGGGGAAAACGCGATCCGCGTGCGCGCGCCGCCAGTGCCGGGCCATCGCAGGGCGCTGACCTGAGGCGGACCGTGGGCATAGATGACCTGCTGACCATCCACATCCAGCGTGACTTGGGCCACCGTGGGGTCCAGCGCCGCCGGGGTGACGTTAAACGTGACCGAGGGCAGACCGGGGGCCAGAAAGAACGCATTGCGGATTTCATCGGCGTTTTGGAACTGACGCACCACGGCCTGAGAAATGCCGATATCCACACCATTCACCCGGCGCACCTGCCAGGGATCGGTGGTGGTATCGACAAACTGCGCAAGGTTTTGTTCAAAGAAGCTGTGCAACAGGCCAGAAGGCCCGAAAAGCCGTCCGAAATCCTGCAATGCGACATCCGCGCGGGCCTGCCGGTTAAAGGGATAGCGCCCCTCGATGGCCTGCTGACAAAAGGGCAGGACCTCGGATTTCCATTTTGCGTTCAGCTCATTGCGGACCCCGCCCACGGCGGCCCCGGCGCTGGCCGCGACAACCTGTGTTGCCCAGCGTTCCAGCGGGGCGGGCATACGCCCGATCTCGGCCTGAAGCCGGGCCGAGGCATTATTCGCCCCGCCCACCACGGCAGATGACAGGTTCTGCCCAAGCGAGAGCCGGTTCAGCTCGTCATAGACATCGGTCATCAGCAGGATCGCCCGGTCCAGCTCGGACTGGCCGCTGCTGCGGTCGGTCAGCCGGTGGAGAGACTGAAACCGGGCTTCGACGAACTGGCCGGGCTGCACCGGATCCTGACCGGGGATCTGGGCCAGCGACTCTTGAAACGTGCCGAACAGGATTTCCACATCGGTGCCGAAATTCGAAACCACCTGATCGATGGCCAGTTTCTGTGCACGGTCGGCCGTGGCATTGGTCGCCACGTCGGCGGCGGGGGGCTGGGCCAGACGGGTTTGCTTGCTGACCTCTTCAAGGATATTGCGCAGCGGCGACACGGGGCCCGAAAGGATGTTGATGACATCGGTCGCCTGAGCCAGGCTGGCCATGGGCAGAATGTCGATATCGGCCAGCAGATCGTCATAGCGCGTCACGTAATCGTTTTCATACAGCGCCAGCACATCGCGCGACAAAAGCGCCAGCGACACCGCGCTGCCATCCCCGGCAGCGGGTCCAAGGATCTGGGCATCGCTTTGCACACGCTCGGCGGCGATCAGGATTTCCGGCAGCACATAGTCGTAGAACCCGGCATGGGTATAGACGCCTTCCACGCCGGCGCTAAGCGGCCGCCCCGAGGGGCGCACCAGCACCCGCGCCGCGGCCGGGCCGCCCACATCGGTGATCCGGAAGGGGCGCAGCGCCTGCGCCTGAGGGGCCGTCACGATGGACAGATAGACGCGTTCAGACAGCGGCGTTTCGGCCAGAATCCCGCGCGCCTGCTCGATCATCGGCCCGTTCAGGCCGATTTCCTGCATCGGCTGGTTCAGCATCCCGGTCAGGTGCCCCAGAAGATCGGCCCGCAGTTGCGGCTGGGTCGGCAACAGGTTTTCCCAGTCCTCGGTCATCCATTGGCGCACATGCTCGCCGTCCATCGGCACCTGAAGGCCCAGCATCAGATAGGTCTTGAGCGCCTCGAACAGGAAGTCGCCATTGTTCAGGTTGGACTGGATTTGCGTCTCAAGCCGGACCAGAAGGCGCGGCAGCAGGATCGTGTTCAGCGCGGCGCGATAATTCTGGCCGGTTTCGGTGCCCAAAACATCGCCCTGATACAGCCCATAGGTCAGCGCCCGTGGCGGTTCGGGGTCCAGGGCCGCCGGATTGCCGGGCAGGTCGCGCAGGATGTTCAGCGCGGGGACAATGGCGGCGATGTCCTGATCCTCGATCGGGCTGGGGGGCAGGGCTGCGGCGGCAGTGCGGAAGGCCGAAATCTGGGTGCCGGCTTCCGCGATCAGCGCGCGGTTGCCGACAAAGCTGTTGCCCAAGAGGCCCAAAGCCAGCCCAACCAATGCCACCCCGGCGACAATCGCCCCGCGCGCGGTCCAGCGATAGCGCCGCTCGACCGCGTCATCGGCGCTGACCAGGCCGGCCTCGTGAAAGATCACATCCCCCATCAGCTGCGTCAGAAAGAAACTGCGCCCCTGCCCGCGCCCGGCGCCGATGGCCTGCCGCCCGATGCCAAATGTCTGCGCCATGCCCGCCATAAGCCGGTCAATCGGCATACCTTCCTGCGTGCCCGAGGTGAAATAGACCCCGCGCAGAAGCTGGTTATCGGCATAGCGGCTTTCCTGAAATACCTCGTCCAGAAAGCGTTCGGTCACATCGCGCAGCGCCGCCATTTGGGCGGGAAATCCGGCGATCAGGCTGCGGCGCTGGAAATCGGTCTCGGATTGAATCCGTTCCAAGGAGTGCTCGGAGAGCTGCGCCAGAAGCGCGTCATATTCGCGGGTAACGGCCTGGGCCAGGGGCGGGGCGCCTTTTTTGGTGGTCTCAAGCGGCAGGGTCAGGCCCCAGACCTGCTGGGCCTCTTTACTGGAGAGCGTGTCGAAAAATTCCTGAAACCCGGCGATCAGATCGGCCTTGGTGAACAGCACATAGACAGGGAATCGCACGCCCAGTTTTTCGCGCAATTCCTGTAGGCGGACACGGATGGCGCGGGCATGTTCGGCGCGGGCGGCGGCGTCAAGATTAGACAGATCGCTAAGGCTGATCGCCACCAGCGCGCCATTGATCGGCTGGCGTTTGCGGTATTTCTTGAGCATGGTCAGAAAGCCGGTCCAGGCCTTGGCATCGGCGCTGGCATCGCTGTCTTGCGTGGTATAGCGCCCGGCCGTGTCGATCAGCACCGCGTCATTGGTGAACCACCAATCGCAATTGCGCGTCCCGCCGATACCGCCCACGGCCTGGGTGCCCATGGTCTCGGCCAGGGGGAATTTCAGCCCGGAATTGACGATGGCGGTGGTCTTGCCCGCGCCGGGGGGGCCGATGATGATATACCAGGGCAACTGATACAGATGCCGGCTGCCAAACCTGCTTAGCCGCGCGCCGCGCAGAGTTTTGAGCGCTGCGCGCATACGGCTGCCGAGCTCGGCCAGCTCGGCCTTGACGGCCTCGTCCTGGGGGGCGGTCTCTTCGGTTTGGGTGATTTCCTCGGTCAGGCGGCTGTCGGTGGCGCGGCGAGTCAGCAAAATGGTCAGCACCGCGATGATCGTGGCCGCCGCCAGCGATAACGTGGCAAGCACCCGGTCCGCAAACCCATCGAAGGGGCGCACAGGGCCGATCGCGACCAGTGGTCCAAGATACCACAGGGCCAGGGTCAACAGCAGGCTGGACAGGATCAAGACCCCCACAGGGGTGAAAAAGACGGCGCGAAATGCGTTACGGATCATGGGTTTATCCTGACTTGACCAGAATGACATCAATACGGCGATTGAGCGCGCGCCCCGCGGCGGTGTCGTTGGGGGCGATGGGCTCGCGGTCGGCGCGGCCCTCGGCGACGATGCGCGTGGGGTCCGAAAGCAAGGGCGTCATCCGCGCCATCACCGCCCGCGCACGGGCGAGCGATAGGAAAGTGTTGGACGGAAACCGCGCGGTATTGATCGGGATATTGTCGGAATGACCGGCCACGATGATCCGGCCTGCCTCGTTCTCCAGCGCGGTGGCCACGCGGTCGATGATCGGGCCGAAATCCTTGGCCAGCACATCAGAGGCCGAGCCGAACATGCCGGCTCCGTTTATCCGGATGGTCACGGTATTGGCATCGGTTTCGACTGTCACCAGACCTTCGGCCACTTCGGCGGCCAGGAATTCGCGGATACTGACCTGTTGAACCACGACCACCGGCTCGGGGGGCGGAGGTGGAGGCGGCGCGGGGCGGGCCAGCTCGACCGGACCGGAAAGATCAAGCGACAGGAACTGCCCGCGCAGTCTTTCGGTATCCAGGCTAAGCACAAAGGACAGGCCGAAAAACACCACCGAGATCAGCGCAACCGTAACCCCGGCAAACAGCCAGATCGGCATCCAGGCCGAAAGCGTCCGATGGGCGATGTGCACGCCGCGCCAGTGCGGCGACAGATCGGGCACGGATTGCCCGCGCTGCGTGCGGATCGCGCGGGCCAGCCCGTCGCGAATGGCCAGATGCCGCTCGCTGCCGCGCGGCTCGACCCGCAGCCGTCCCTCGAACCCAAGCGACAGGCACATATAGAGGAACTCCAGCAGGTCGCGATTGCCTGCCGGGTTGGATTGGAGCTTGTCGAGCAGATCATAGAACCGATCGCCGCCGTGGGTTTCCTTGTGAAACGTGCCGACCATGCTTTGCCGGGCCCACAGGCTTTGCCCGCCCCAGGGCGTGTTCAGCACCACGTCGTCGATTGTCGCGCAAATCGCATAGCGGGCCACGCGGATGGTCTGGGCGGGAATTCCGGCCTGCCCGGCGCGCGTTTCAAAGGCGCGGATTTCCGCGACCACGCTTTCGCGCAATGCTGCCGGATCGCTGTGCTGGGCGCGGTTGCGGATGCGCCCGACCAGCAAAAAGAGCGGCGTCGCGGCGGCATTCAGCGGGTTGAGCCCAGTGGCGGCGCTGTCGATGCGGGGTGATGCCGCCCCATGCGGTGCGGATGTGGCCTCTGGTACTGGGGATGACGCAGAGGGTGGCACTGGGGGCGGCATCTGCCCGGCAGGCGTCGCGGCTGGCGCGGCGCTTGGTGGGGGCGGCGCGGCGTCAAGCCTGCGACCACCGGGATTAAGCCGGATCACCGTTTTATCGGTGTCGGTCGGTTCGGCAAAAGGATCGTCGTCTGTCATGTCTTGGCCTCTGGCGGGGGATCAGCGGATCGCCCACAGCTCCATTTCAAGGTTCGGAAAATCCCCGGCAACATGGATCGCCAGCCCGCCAGAGGAGGTCATCTGCTTCCAATAGGGGCTGGCGCTGTCGAGTTCGAAATAGACAACGCCCGCATGGTAGGGCACCTGCCGGGGGGCGACGGGCAGGGCGCGCAGATCGACGCCGGGCAGGGCCGAGTTGACCAGTTGGCGGATCTCCTCGACGGGGCCCAGCTTGGCCTGGGCCGGGAAATGGCGGCGCACGCTTTCGGGGGGGACATCGGCCTTGGCGGCCAACACGAAACTGGCCGAGCTGAGCAGCGATTTATCTGCGATCATCGCCACCGAGACCCCGTATTTGCGCGCCTCGATGGGGATCGGGATCGCCCCCTGTTCCAGCACAGCCGAGAGATGTTCGCGCAGGCTTTGGATCACCGGCTGAAACGTGTGGGTCAGGTCGTCGTGGCGATAGAGCGGAAACTCGGGCGCGGTTTTGTCCGCAGCCATGAAGCTGGCCAGTTGCCCGGCCAGCCCGGTCAGCACCTGATAGATTGCGGCCGGGTGGGCGTTCTCGATCGCGCTCAGATGCCGGATCTGGGGCAGCGCGCCATTGACCGCGATCAACAGCAGGAAATCGGCAATCTCGGCCACGCCCTTGGCCCCGCCATTCTGGCTCAGCCGTGCCGAAAGGGCCTGCGCACGATGGGACAAAAGCCCCTCAAGCTCTTGCAGGAAATCATGCAGCGGCGGCGCGGCGCGGGTGTCCAGACAAGAGGGCATGAACCCCTTGTCGAGCAGGATTTCCCCATCGGCGCGCACCTCGGTGATCCGGGCGATGGGGATGACCAGATGATCGGTCAGCTCGTCCACGTCCAGCGCCAGCCGGGTGCGCAACCGGCCCACGGCCATCTCGACCGCGCGCCGTTCTGGGCCCATGCTATCTGTCACTTCGACTTCGCAGGGAAGGTAACGCGCCGTTGCGCCGGGATCGCCGGTCAGGTCCACCTCGGGGGCGCCCTGCCGCCGGGTCGGGACGGTCAGATAGACCACCGAATTGCGCACCGAGGGCGGCACATCCAGCGCGGGCGGATGCGGGTCCACCTGCGGGATGCGAAAGATCGCCCCGTCCGGGGTCAGGCCTGTGGCCGATTTCACCGCCAGCTTGCCCAGTTTCAGCAGTTCCGTGTCCAGAGTCAGTTCGCGCAGGCCCCAGGCATAGGGCGTCACGGAACCGGCCAGGCCACAGACCAGAGATTCCAGATAACGGTCTTGCTGCTGGAAATGATGCGGCTGAAGGAACAGCCCCTCTTGCCAGACAACTTTGCTTTCCCAGGACATGGGCGGTTTCCTTCGGCCGGCGTTAGCGCAGGGTGACAGAATTGCCGGACAGGCTGGCCTGTACCGGGTTGGATGCGTTCGGGCTTAGCGGCCGGACGGCCAGAAAGCGGCCGTTGATGTTCCGGAAGGCTCCGACGATGCCGATGGCCTTGGGGGCAGGCGCGCCCGCAGGGAACGAGGCCGTGTCGGCAATCGTCCGTCCGGGGGAAAGCTGATAGGTTTTGACCTCGATCAGGTCCGTGCCAAGCGTGGCCTGCGGGTCGTTGAAGACCGCAAAGAAATCCGCCGAGGCAAAGACCGAGCTATCGGCCAGATAATAAACCTTGGCCTGCGCCGGCGCGCCGCCATTCATGTCCGCCGCGCCGGTCAGGGTCAGTTGAACGCTGGTGTCCGACGGCCCCGCGCAGGCGGCCAGCAAGGCTGCGGCGGCAAGGCCAAGAAAGGCGCGTTTGGTCAGCATGGGCGGGGTCTCCTAGAGTTTGTTGATCTGCTCTTCGTAGGCGCGGGAAAATTCCTTGCCGAAGGTGGATTGAAAATCGGTCTCGGTGGCGTTTGCGATTTCGGCGTAATGGGCCGCGTAGGCGTCCCAATAGAGTGCTTTTTTCGAACCGAACCGGCTGATGCGCCCGGATTTCTGTTCGATCCGGGCGGCCAGATTGTCGGGGCCAAGCTGGGCCAGAAGATCCTTCAGCGCGGCCTCCATGCCGGTCATGGTGGCGATCTCATGGGCCTTGATGTCGCGCAGGGCCTCTGCCACGGCTGCCTCGGGTTCCTGGTAACCGGGGGTGGTGGGTTTCAGCATGGCCTCGATCGCCTGTTCCTTCGAGACCGAGAATTTCAGCGGATTGTTGGCCTGCGCCTGGATCATGGTCCGGTTGACGCGCATTTCGCTTTTGAGCGCCGAGCGGGTCATCAGAATGTCGCGCAGCCCGTCGATTGTCGTGGCCATGATGCGGCCAACCCGGCCCATGATCTCTTTGGCCTCGTGCGGGGACAGCTGCAAATGAGGGGCACCAACCCCTGCCAGAAAGGCCCGCAGCAGGGCGTCGTCTTGCGGGGTCTCAGGGGCCAGAGGGTTTGCGGGCGAAACAGGCGCCTGAACGGGCGGCTGGCGCGCAGAGGCAGTTTCAAGAGGCAGTTCTTCGGCCGGGGGCTCGGGCTGCGGCGCGATCAGGCTGTCCTCCCAATCATCGGGGATCATCGGCCCGCTGGCCTGCGGCGGCGCGAAATGCGCACTGGCGGCGGGGGCATGATCGGGGGCGCTGGCTCCGGGCTGTTGGGGGTGGCCTAGCGGATCGGTCGAGGCGGGCTCACCCAAAAGATCGTTCAGAAAATCCCCTGCCTCGTCCTCTTCCTCCAGGGTTGGCAGGTCCTGGCGGGCGGCGGGCCTGGAAACAAACGGGCTGTGCCCGGCATCCAGCGCAGGCAATTCGGGTTCGGCAGGCAGGGCCGAGGGGGCGATGTCGATCACCAGCTCATATTGGCCGATCTGAATCACATCCCCGTGCGACAGCGGCGTCGGCCCCGCGCCCAGAGGTTCGGTGCCGTAATTGAGAAAAGTGCCGTTGGTGCTGGTGTCGGTCAGGATGTAATCGGCCCCGCGCCGTTCTAAAATACAGTGCCGCTTGGACAGGAACTTTTCCGGGTCGGGCAGAACAAGATCGCAATCGGCACCGCGCCCCACAGCGAACCGATCCCCCGGCATCGTGGCGCGGATCGGGGCGGCTTGGGGCTCAAGCGGGTTGCGGGCCAGAATGGTCAGGGACATTGGGCTTATCCTCCGACCAGAACGGTTGGGCATCCCATGACGATCATCCCGCCCTGCGCGCAGCTATCCAGTGCGCGGGCTTGCGGCTTGCGCCCCGTCAGGCATGTCATCGAGCCCTTTACCACCACATCGGGCGGGCCGATGCAGACGGCCATTGCCGTGGCTGTGGTGGCTGGCATTTTGCCGATCAGCACCGTGGGCACTGGCGTCACCACCGGCCCGCCCACGCAGGGCACCACACCCACGACCATCGGGCTGACGTGATTGTCTGCAACGCGGGCGGCGGGCATGGGCATGGCGGGCCTCTCTTGTGGCGATAACAGAGCCCTTTATCGGGCGGGTTCTTCTGTTAGTGCCGCTTTGCCGGTTTTGGGTTCATGCGTCTGTTGCGATTTGGCCATTTCCGCCCCGTGCAATATCCAGCCCCCGCGCCAGAAGCAGCGGGCCGCGTTCCTCGGGCGTGCTGTCTTCGGCAAAGAGCGTGATCAGCAGCAGACCGAAAACCGCTGCGCCCACCGCGCCGGGGGGCGCGTCGTAATCGTCATATTCACCGGGCCCCATGGTGCCATCGGCAAAGCTGGCGGCCATGGCGCAAAACACCGTGTCATCGTCATCGGGGGCGGTATCATAGGTCGCGCGGGCGGCGCTCCGGGTCTGTGGCCCCGGCTGACGCACCCAGGCCTCGGCGGCGTGAACGGCGCTGGTGTTGCCCTGCCCAAGATCGCGGGCTGTCAGGCACGCCCACCAGGTTGCCTCGCGCGGGGGGAGCGCATGAGCCAGAACCTGAAGCATATCCATCAGTGCCTTCTGGTCCCAGAGCGCCTGTAACATCTCAGCGGCACTGGCCCCGGCGGGCAGGTCCGGCGGTGTTTGCAGCGTGACCTTGCCTTGGGTCAGAAACCGGGCGGCGGGGTAATCGGGAAGCTTTCGAAGATCGTTAAACTGCGCGTCGATTTGCATGGGCCGGCCTTTAGTTAATCATGGTCAGGCTGCCCTTCACGATCAGCAAGCCCTTGGATTTCACCTGAGTCATCCCGCCGCCCTCGACGGTCAGCATTCCGCCGCCCTTCAGTTTGGCCATGCCCTTGCCCTCTAGCATAAGCTGGCCCTTGGCGTTCAGCTTGGCCATGCCGGTGGCCGACATGTCCAGCTTGGGCGAGGACAGCGTGATCCCGGTGGGTGTCATCTCGATTTTGGAGGCGCCGCATTTCAGGGTGATCTTGGTCTTGGCCGAGATTTCCAGCGCGGCGCCGATGTCGATCTTGCCGTTTTTGTCCACCTTCAGGCTGTCGCTGCCGCCGATCTTGGTGTCGCGGTCCTTGGCGACGGTCCAGGTCTCTTTGCCCTTGGCGATGGTAAAGGCGTGGTCGCCCTCGACGATCTTTTCGGTTTTGTCGCCGTGGATTGTCTGTTTGAAAAAACCCTTGTCCTTGTGGCCAAGGCCGATCTCAATTTCGGCGTTGTTCTTGACGATCTGCCTGAAGTCCCGTTCCGACTGCAACCGGACGAACTCGGCGTCTTTTTTGTCTTCGAACACCAGTTCGGAAAAGCCGCCGCCCTTTTTCGAGCTGTTGGTTTTCAGCGCGAATTGCGTCGCGTTCTTGGGCAGGTCATAGGGGAATTTCGTGTCCCCATTATACAGCATTCCGGTGATCAAAGGGCGATCGGGATCGCCGTCTTCGAACTGAACGACGACTTCCTGCCCGATCCGGGGCACGGCCATCATGCCCCAGCCCTTGCCTGACCAGGGCACCGCACAGCGCACCCAGCACGAGGCCGTTTCATCCTTTTTGCCGTCCCGGTCCCAATGGAACTGGATCTTCACCCGGCCGTGTTTGTCGGTCCAGACTTCCTCGCCCTTTTTGCCGACCACCAGCGCGGTCTGCATTCCTGGGCTTTCGGGCCGCGGGGTGCGGTGCGGGGCGCGGTATGGTTCGCGGGCGGGCTGTACCTCGACGATGCAGCGATAGATGTCGGGGCTGCTGGCGCTGTCGAAATCCAGCATCGGCCCCAGGATCGAGGACACCACCTCGTTGATCCCATTATTGCTGTCCGATTGGATTTCATGGCGGGCCGAGACCACGATGTAATCGGTGTTTTCGGCCTTGCGGGGGTGTTCCTTCAGCTTGAACCGCCCACCGACAACCATCTGCCGCAGATTGCCCACCGCACGGGCCCGCGTGGCCTGCGCGGCGTGGGCTTCGATACGGACGCGTGCGTGGTGTTCGCCGGTTTTCACGTCCGTGTGGCGGCCCGGATAATCGTAGATTTCAAGCTTGGTATAGGGGTGCCGCCCCTTGGGCAGTGATTTGACGGTTTGCAGGTCGGTCTTGGGCTTTTCGAAATCGAAATCCGACAGCGTGACTTTGCCCGGCTGGATCGCCTCGATCCCGCGCCATTCGAAAAAATGATCCGCCTCAAAGCGAAATTTTTCGGTCCTGCCATGGAATTCCACCTCGGCCTGATCGGTCAGGGGGCGGTGGCTGCTGACATCATCGGCAAGGATCAGGGTTTCCTTGGTTTTGTCGCAGCTGTGGAAATAGTAAATCCCCTCTTCCTCCATCAGCCGCGAGACGAAATCGAAATCGGATTCGCGATACTGAACGCAATAGGGCCGTTTGGCGAAGCTTTTCTTGGTTTTGTCCTGCCAGTCGGAAAACCCGTGTTCTCCAAAGACGTCGCGCAGGATGTCGATGACGGTTTTATCCTGAAAAATTCGGCAGTTGCTGGTTTGGGTCAGGAACCAAAGCCATGGGCGCAGATGCGCGCGGAAATAGGCCTGGCCGTCAAAACTGTCCAGATATTCGGCCGAGACGCAGCGCCCCTGGAAATAGCGTGTTTTCTTCTTGGGCGCATCCAGTTCGATTCGCAGACGTTCCCCCACCAGTTTGCCAAGGTCCAGATCAAGATCCGAGCTGACGAATTCGACGATTGTTTCAGGGATCGAGCTAAGCGCTTCGTCAATCCGCGCTCGGACAAGGAAGCCTTTGATTTTGTTTGGTAATATAAGGTTGGCGTTGCGGTTTTCCAGAAAGTTTTCGTTTGCCATCGTCAGGCCTTTGTTTCTGGCGGCGTCAGATCGTGCAATTCGCCGGCCTGTTGCAGCCGGGCAAGGACATTGCCGTGGATTGTCCACAGCGCCGAGATGTCCTGCCCGCGGGGCAGAAGATATTCGGCCAGCGCCTCGGCATCGGCAAAGCGGATACGCCTGACCGGCACCGGATAGCCGCCCTGCCCTTGAAGCAGGGCGTTGATGTGATCCTCGCCCTCCAGCAGCCAGGCGCCTTGGTCAGCGCAGGCCGCCAGCACGATGGTGTCTGTGTCGATGCGGTCCATCACAGGCCCTCCAGCAGTGCGGCCAGGTCTTCGTCCATGTCTTCATCCAAGTCGTCGCCGGTGCCATCCTCGTCATCGCCAAATCCGGCCAAGAGCGCGTCGAGGTCATCTTCATCCTCGGCGCTCTCGGGATCGAGGCCAAGGGCGTCACCGCCGTCATCATCGTCCAGATCGAAGTCCAGATCCCCGAACCCGTCCAGATCCTCGTTTTCGGGGTCGTCTGCCGGATCGTCCGTCCCCGTGTCACTGCTTGGGGCCGTGGGGGTGAGTGTCCCGTCGATCGCGGCATCCGTGGTATGGGGCTGGGCGGTTTCATTCTGGGCCTGCCCCCAGGGCCCGGCCAGCATCCCCGGCCCAAGCCCCTGAAACGAGCCTTGTCGCACCTCGTTACGGCCCTTGATCGAGAGCAGCGGGATATACCCCCGCGCCACGACCTCGGCCATCGTCCGGGTGGTCAGCAGCCGCTCGGTGCAGGGCAGGGCAATCTGATCGCCATATTGATCGGTCATATAATGAAAGGGCATGTCGCCGGCGCTCATGACTGTGCCCAGCTGCATGTCTTTGCCGCCTTGGGTTGCCGTTTCGGCCATCAGAATCGCGCTCAGCACAACCGGGTTGGCCCATAGCATTCCTTTCAGCCCCTCGCGCAGGGTGAATTCCTCGTAATCGAAGGGCTCTACCGGGTCGGTCTTGGTCCCATAGGGCAGCCGCAGCAGGAAACGGGGTGCGGCCAGGCCGACAAAGGATGCCTCGGGCAGGGCGCGCAGCGCATCCCAGGCCTGGGCCACCAGCGGGTTGCGCTCGTGCTTTGGCACCTCCAGAAATTTCGGCGAGATCGCCGCCAGGAACGGAGCGTTCATCCAGTTGCAGATCTTGGCCATTCGGGCCATCAGCTGCGCATGGGGCGGGGTTTCTTCCAGCGTATACAGGCCGAACACCGCCGAAAGAGGCCCCTGCGCGGCGTCAAGACGGGGCTCTTCGGCCAGCAGCCGGAACAGGCCGGATTCGCCCAGATCTTCCTGCGCTGACAGATCGGCGGCCCATTCTTCGGCCGAGACGTCATACAGCACGATATCCAGCGCCGCCCCGGTGGGAATCCGGCGCGCCATAAGGTCAAGCGCGCGCCAGGTGCTTTCCAGCGCCTGAAAATCCGGATGGTGCAGGATTGCGCTCATCGCGCCCGAGATCGCGGCATCCACAGCGGCCAGCATGGCCGGCTGCGCGGGGTCCGGCGCGGTCTGAACGAAGGGGCCGACAATGCGCCCGATCAGCGCCTGCGCGGGCGAGGCACTGCGCAAGTTGCCGGTCATATCCCCGATCAGGGCGCCAAAGTCGGACAGCCTGCGGTCGGCGGGCACGGTGGCCCCCCGTGCGCGGGGTTTCGGGGTCAGGTTAAGATCGCCGAACGCCTCGGCCCAGTCTTGCAGCTCGGCGATGGCCTGGGCGCCATCCCCCCTGGCCACCCGCTGACGCAGGGCGGCCAGTTCTTCAAAAAGCGACACGTTTTCATAGAGCTCATCCGGGTGCAGATCATCCAGCGTCCGTAGCGGCACCTCGATCCCGGCGCCATCCCTGCCAATGGGCAAAACCAGAGTGGTGGCGAAACGGGCAATCACATCGTCAATCGTATCGACATCGAATTTGATCGGTTTACGGGCGGCAAGAGCGTCCCCGGTTTCAAGCGCCCCCCGCGCGGCGCGGCCAGTGAAATCGCCAAGAATGGCGATGCGGAATTTCTTTTGCGGCGCATCGCGGTCTTCGGGTTGGGGCGTGGTCAGAATGCCGAAAGGATCGGAGTCTTCGGCGGGTTTGTCCCCGCTCTCGGCGTCCATATCTGCCGGAAAATCGTCCAGCTCGGCGTCGGTCGTGTCACTGTCCTCCTCAAGAAGATCCAGCATATCATCTTCGCTTGCATCCGCAGTTTGCGAAACAAGAGTATCGAGGTCATCCTGCGGGTTGTCTGCCGTGCTCTTGTCTTCGTTCAGCGCGGCCAGGATGGCATCTGTCTGGTCCGGCGTTTCTGCGGGCAGGCTGTCACACATAGCACAGAGCGCCTCGGGATCGGCGATCAGCCGGGCGATCAGCTCTTCGGCGCCCGATTTGCCATCCATATAGGTGGTCAGATGCTGAAGCCGGGTTCGGGCCGCCAGCAGCGTCTTCAGCGCGGGCACTTTGCGGGCCACGGCGGCGGGGGAAAAATCGTCGAGGCTGTTAAAGCTCAGATCGACCGGCAGATTGCCCTGCCCGGTCAGGGTGTTGGGCACGGCAAAGGTGGCTCGGGGCTGGATGGCCCGCATCCTTGCATCAAAATTATCGACGTCGATTTCAAGGAACTTACGGTCAGCCACGGCCGGGACGGGCAGATCGGATTTACCGGCCAGATCGGCCATCACCCCCATGACAAAGGGAAGCTGGATTTGCTTTTCAGCGCCGTACAGCTCCACATCATATTCGATCTGGACGCGGGGGGCGCGGTTGCGGGCGACGAATTTCTGACCGCTGGTTGACATGGGCTGGGCTTCCTCGGCAAAGACGGCTTTGAGATGTAAGTGCCGGGCGGGGCGCAGATGGTTCGCCCCGCCCGACAAAAATCACAGCCAGGGCCGCCGCAGGTCAGTCGAAGGCATAGGTGAACTCGGCCCCGGTCACATCCACGGCCAGGCGGCCAAGGGGCGTGCCGCTGATCTGGCGGGTCAGCACCTCGGTCGAGAGAGCGGGCAGCATCGTGTTGGTCACAATCGCGTCGATCATCCGCCCGCCGCTTTCGACCTCTTGGCAGCGCGAGACGATCAGATCCACCACCTCATCCGAATAGGTGAAGGGCACGCCGTGGGCTTCGTCCACGCGGCGGACGATCCGGTCCAGTTGCAGGCGGGTGATCTGGCCGATCATATCGGGCGAGAGCGGATAATAGGGGATTGTCACCATCCGCCCCAACAACGCGGGCGGGAAAACCTGTAATAAAGGATCGCGCAGCGCCTTGGCCATGCCATCGGGATCGGGCATCAGATCGGGATCGGCGCACAGGTCCATGATGACCTCTGATCCGACATTCGAGGTCAGCAGGATCAGCGTGTTGCGGAAATCAATCATCCGCCCTTCGCCATCTTCCATCATGCCCTTATCGAAAACCTGAAAGAACATCTCGTGCACGTCCGGGTGCGCCTTTTCCACCTCGTCCAGCAGGACCACGGAATAGGGGCGGCGGCGCACGGCTTCCGTCAGGACGCCGCCCTCGCCATAGCCGACATAGCCCGGAGGCGCGCCTTTGAGCGAACTGACGGTGTGCGCCTCTTGGTATTCGGACATGTTGATGGTGATGACGTTCTGCTCGCCGCCATACAGGGTTTCGGCAATGGCCAGCGCGGTTTCCGTTTTGCCCACGCCGGATGTGCCGGCCAGCAGGAAAACCCCAACGGGTTTCGAGGGGTTATCCAGCCCCGCGCGCGAGGATTTGACCCGTTTTGCGATCATCTCCATGGCGTGATCCTGGCCGATCACCCGCTTGGACAGGTGGTCCGACAGGTTCAGCACGGTGCGCATTTCGTCCTTGACCATCCGGCCGACGGGAATGCCCGTCCAATCCGCCACAACCGCGCCGACAGCGGCGGCATCCACAATGGGCAGCATCATCGGCGTCTCCCCTTGCAGGGTTTCCAGCTCGGCCTGGGTGGTTTTGAGCTCGGCCAGCGCGGCGGCGCGGTTTTCGGCTTCTTCGTCGCTGCGTAGCTGGGCGCGCAGGTCCATCAGGCGGGCGACCAGGGCTTTCTCGGCCTCCCAGCGTTCGGTCAGTTGGGTCAGCTCGGTCTGGGCCTGGGTCAGGGCTTGGGTTGCGGTGTCGCGGCGGGTGCCGATGTCGGCCCCGGCGGTCTCATCACGGGTGATGATCTCTAGTTCCGTGGTGATCCCGTCGATCCGGCGGCGGCAATCATCGACGGGGGCGGGCACCGCATGGAGCGAAATACCGACGCGGGCGCAGGCGGTATCCAGCACGCTGACCGATTTGTCGGGCAACTGCCGCGCCGGGATATAGCGGGCAGACAGGCGGATCGCGGCCAAGAGCGCCTCGTCCAAGATCTGCACTTTGTGGTGATTTTCCAGCATGTTAGACGTGCCGCGCATCATCAGAAGCGCCTTGGCCTCGTCCGGTTCATCCACCTGCACCACCTGAAAACGGCGCGTCAGGGCGGGGTCTTTCTCGATGTGCTTTTTATATTCAGCCCATGTGGTTGCGCCGATGGTGCGCAGGGTGCCCCGTGCCAGCGCGGGTTTCAGTAGGTTGGCAGCGTCCCCGGTGCCCGCGGCCCCGCCAGCGCCCACCAGAGTGTGTGTTTCATCCACAAACAACAGGATCGGGCGGGGGCTGGACTGAACCTCTTCGATCACCTGCCGCAGCCGCTGTTCAAACTCGCCCTTCATCGAGGCCCCGGCCTGCAAAAGCCCCACATCAAGCGACAAAAGCCGTGCCTGGGCCAGCGCCGGGGGCACGTCCCCGCGCGCGATCCGCAGGGCCAGACCCTCGACAATCGCGGTCTTGCCGACCCCGGCCTCGCCCGTCAGGATCGGGTTATTTTGGCGGCGGCGGGTCAGCACGTCGATGACCTGGCGGATCTCATCATCGCGGCCCACGATCGGGTCGATCTCTCCGGCTTCGGCCCGCGCGGTCATGTCGGTGCAGAAGGTCGCCAGCGCCTCGCCGCTTTCGGCTTGCGGGGCCATGGCTGCCGCCGATGTGCCCGGATCGCCCAGATGCGAGCCATCCTGCGCCGTCAGCCCGGTCTCTGGCGATCCGGCCACTGCATCGTCGAAGTTGCGGGTCAGCGCGCGCGAGTCAATGCCGGCCAGCTCAGGCGAAATGCCTTGCAGCACGCGCGACAGGCCCGCGCTGGTCAGCATCCCCAAGAGCAGATGCCCGGTGCGGACCTGAGACACCCCAAAGCCCAGCGTGGCGTGAATCCAGGCGCGCTCGACGCATTCCTCCAGATGGGGCGACAGGTCCGAGATCGCCGTCGCCCCGCGCGGCAACGCATCCAGCGCGCGTTGCAATTGGGTGGCGATGCGCCCGGCGTCCAGATCGAAAAACCGGATGATCCGGTGCAGATCGCTGTCCTGATCCTTGAGAATCTGATGCAGGTAATGGGCCAGCTCGACATAGGGATTGCCGCGCATTTTACAAAAGACGGTGGCGCTTTCGATGGATTGAAACGCGCGGGAGTTGAGCTTGCCAAACAGGGCTATACGGTTGATTTCAGACATGTTTTATCTCACATTACAGGGGAGAGTGGGGGGCTGAGGCACAGATCGTCGGCATTTCCGGGCGGGCGCTGACCGATCCAGGCCGTCCGGCCCAGCGTCGCCGCCTGGCCGAGGATCGCCGGGGGCACCTCGCTGGACAGAAGGATCAGGTTCGCCTCCCATTCCAGCGTGTCGCCGGCATAATTGCGGATGATCGCGGCCAGCCGTTTGTAGCCTTTCGTGCCGGGCAGAAGGCTTTTGTAATCGGCCAGCGACATCGGGCCGATGCGCACCCGGAATTTAGAGGCGCGGCTCCAGAATCTTTCGCCCAGATTGGCATTCTGGCCCAGTGTCACGGCGCCCAGCTGGCCCCGGTCATGGGGTTCCAGATGCAGCCAGGAGCCAACGAAACTGTCGATCTGAACCTCGGCTCCGGTCATGCCGGACAGGATCGCCGACAGCCCGGATTCGCTGCGCGGGGCGGCGGCCAGCAGCCCGGCGTAATGGCGCTTGGCCACGTCCGGCATGGCGTCACGGTCCTCAAAGGCCTCTCCGGCGACACCGGCAAAGGCCGAGATCATCTGCCCAAACCCATCCTCGCCCGGTCGGTCAAAACTGGCGGCGGGCTGGCCGCTGGCCCAGGCGCGATACAGCAGCGACAGCATCCGATGGTGAAACATGTCGGCAAAAGCGACAAAGGTTGCGTCATTGTGATTACGCTGCCGGTCACGGGCATATTCGGTCAGGTGCAGCGGGAGCGCGCCCGAGGGTCCGAACAGGCCGAACATCTGCTGGCTTAGCTGCCCCGGTCCGTCCTGATCCTGCGGGGCGAAGCCGGTGATCGTGGCGGGGGGAAAGGCCAGATCGGCCGCTTGTGTCAGGCGTACCGGGTCTTCTGACGGGCGGCGCGACTGGCCCAGCTTGGGGCTTTGGGGATGCGCGGCCTCGATCAGGCGCAGGGCTTGAAAGATGTGATAGGCCTGGGGTGTCTGAACAAGCGGCTCCAGCCGGGTCAGATCAGCACCTTGCGGCCGCTTTTGGCCTTCCATCGGGCGATATCTCCGCGCTGGGTCGAATGAATCGAGGTTTCGGTGAAGGAATTCAGCGCCACATAGCGGGCAAAGAACGATTCAAGCACGGCCCCAAACAGGTAACAGCCGGTGCCTTCGAAATAGCTTTCGTCAAAGCCGACACGGATTTCCAGGCCGCGCACTGCGGTGCTGAGCACCCCATCGGACAGTCGCCGCACAATCGGCCGGGACGTGACCGAGGCCAGCCCCTCGACCTGTTTGGCCAGCGCCGGTTCGCCCAGTCGCGCATACAGGCCGACCAGTTCGCGCAGGGCTGCCGCCCCTTTGCCGCGGTCGGCATCGACCAAGGAAAGGTAATTGAGGCTCAGATGCGAGATCAGCTGCCAGGCCTGCTGCCCCTCGGCCAGCGCGGTGCGGGGCCGGGTGGGCGGCACAATGGCGCGGATGGCGTTCACCGGGCCGCCTTCGGGCAGGGTGAAATCCGTGTCTCCGCCCCCAAGCGGGGTGAGCATCGGCAGATCCCGATTGGTGCACAGCGCAGTGACCGCCAGTTGCCGGATGTCCTGACGGAACGGGGCCTGATGGGCGTCGGTCAGCGACAGGAACACATCCGAGCCCAGATAGGACGTCCGCGTTCCCCGCTGCTGCTGGCGCTCGGATCGCTGGCGCAAGCGCCGCCGCTGGCTATAATAGGCCGCATGGCTGTCGCCCATTGGCGTGATATCACTGGGGCTGAAAAACGGCCGAATGGGTTGATCATCGCGGGCATCGGCACCAATTCCGGTGACGCTTTCGATCTGGAAAATCTCGAAGTCCAGCGGGGCGGTTCGATCCACGATCACCGCCTGCTCGACATCGGCGGCATTCACATGCACCCGGTCGCAGCGTTTGCGAAACAGGTTGATCGCCGGAACTGCGTGCAGTTCGAAATGGTCGGGGGTGATGGCGGCAAGCGCGGGATTTCCGCTTTCCATCAGGATATAGAGGTCCAGATCCTGGCCGCTGCACCGGCTAAGCGCGGGGCCAAGCCCCAGCAGATCGACGAAAAAGAACCGCTGCGGCAGTGCGAAATATTCTTGCAACAGCCGGTAGCCCTCAAACGAGGCACCGGGCGTCGGCAAAAGCGCCTCATCGGGGCCAAAGCCCACGGGCTCGATGCCTGCGCCCAGATATTCCAGCCAATCGTCGCGCCGATCGGTCGAGCGCCCGGCCAACCCGATCCCGCGCCCCAGAAGCGCCTCGTATAGCTGCCAGGGCAGGGCCGCGCTGCCCCCCAGAAAGAGCCGCAGACGGTCCAGCGGCAGCTCGGAGATCGGGGCACCGTCGGTGCGGTGCAAGCGCAGCCGCAGCGCGGCCCTGGCCGGGGAATGGCGGCCGATGCCCGCTGCAACCAGATCGCCGCGCGCGTCGATATATTCGGCCTCGGTAACGCGAAGCGGCCAGAGCGTCAGATCCTGCCCGGTCGTGTAGATACAGGCAGTCTGCGCGCCCCCGCGTACCTGCCCGCGCAGCTGGGTGCCACGCGGGATGGTCACCCCGGCGGCAAGGTTGCCCTGACCGGCGTCGGGCTCCATCCGGGCGATTGTCATGGACGGAACGGGGGCCAGAAAATGCGGATAGACGATTTCCAGCATATTCTGGGTAAGATTTGGATATTGCAGGGATAATTCCAGCTGCACTCGCGCGGCCATAAAGGCGAACCCCTCCATCAGCCGTTCGACATAGGGGTCCATGACCTCCAGGCTGCCCATGCCAAGCCGGCCGGCGATCTTAGGATAGGCCGCAGCGAATTCATCGCCCATCTCGCGGATGAAGCCAAGTTCCTGCTCATAGTGTTTCAGAAGCCGCGTATCCATCGGGTCAGCCCTGCTTTTGTACGGTGACCTGGCCGGTGGTCACGTCCAGCTGGGTGCGCAGATACAGATCAAGCGGCACGGGTTCCGCCCATAGTTCGGCCCGGATATCGAAAGAGACAAGCGCCCCGCGCGCATCGCCGTCTTCCCGCAGGGATACCTCAAGGCTACCGGGTAGAAGCCGGGGCTCGAACCGCTCGATTGCGGTGCGGATGGCGGCGCGGATTTCGGCGGCGCGGGCATTGGTGGCGACACTGCCCGACACATCGGAAATACCGAAATTAATCACCGATCCGGCCGCCTGGGGGTGGTTTTCTGGGCTCAGATCTGTGCCGAAATTGGTGGTGTTCAGCAGCCAGTGCAGATCGCGCTGGATGATTTCGCGCAGCCGGGTGACATCAATGATCCAGGCGGCGCCGGTCTCAGAGCTGTGCTCGGGGGCGTCATCGGTCAGCCGGTCCAGCAGCGAGGGCTGCAACCGTTCAAGAAGGGCGCGATCAGCCATCGTGACCGGCCGGCGTCGCGAGCGTGATCTCGCGCACATCAAGAAGCGGGATATCGGCGTTTTGCGTCACAAACATCCGCTGACCCAGCCCGGTTCCGGTTTTGCTCCAGTCCGTGGCACGGGCCAGCGCATGAGGCCCCTCTAACGCCGCGCCGGGATAGCGGGTGGGGATCAGCCCGATCATGTCGGTGCCATCGGCCAAGGTCAGGGTGGCAGGCGTCCAAACCATGTCGCGCAGATCGCTGGGCGCGTCGATGGTGATCCGGGCGATGTCGGAAAAGGGCAGCCAGACATAGGCGCCGTTCAGGATGATCTCAAGCACCGGGCCCAGCCGCGTATCGGCGTCGGCCAGCCAGTCAAAGGGCGCGCCGTTCAGCGTGCCGGGCGTGGCGGGGGCCTGATCCAGCGCGGCAGAGCGCAGGGGCCCCGCCCCCGCATCGCCTGCGATGTCCATCGTCAGAGCGCGGGCCAGATCGGCCAGCCAGCCTGGCGGATCCCCTCGAAAACCGGGGGTGGCCTTGCCGGTAAAGACGCGGTTGCGGTACACCTCGGCGACGATCGCCTCGCGGTACATTTGCGCCATCGTCTGGGCCGCCGGATCAAGGGTTGCGGCGGTTTTAAGCTGTTGAACGGCACGGGGCCAGTCGCAGGTCACGCAGAGCAGCTGAAACAGAAAGACACGCAGCTTTGCATCCGCCGGATTGGCGCGCACCTGGTCCCGAAGCGCATCCAGCGCGCCATGGGGATCGCCTGATTTCAGCATGTCTTCGGCGGTCATGTTCCGGGCCTCGTGATGGGAAAGGGGGGCGGATGCCGCGCGCAGGGCAGGGCATCCGCAGACAGGGGCGGCCCTTAGCGGGCTTCCTTGACCGAGAAGACAGCCTCGTTCAGCTGCTGGCTCCACATCGCCTCGGCCCCGGATTGAGGTTTCTTCATCGTGCCTTCGATGGTCTGAATCCAGTACTCGGTTTTGATTGCGCCATATTTGATGGTCAGGTTTTCGGTCAGCATTTCATCACCTTCCGTGCCGTTCCAAGTCATGCCAGAGACGATCACCAGCTTGAAACTGATGCGGAAAAACGTCTTGCCCGATTTGGATTTCGACCCGCCCGAGCGGCGCAGCTCCAGAACTGCGTCCTTGAAATGGTGGCCGGTGCACAGCGCGTTGAACAGACCGTTCGAGGCAGTGTCCGTGTGCTTTTCAAAGGTGAAATCGTTAAAGCTGGTGCTGCCCGACCCGCCGCCGCCGGTGCCGGTGCCGATGCTTGTGGGTTTCTCTGCGCCAAAGTCGAAGCTGTTGAGTTTAAAGGCGAATTTTGCATTCATTTCGCTGTCCAGCACCTCCCCTCTGACCAGTTTGGAACCGGGGAAATAAAGATATGCGTCAAAGGCCATTGGATGTTCCTTTCATCAGGTCGTCGCCCCGCCGGGACGGAAAAGTTAGGGGGTTATTCGGTCTGCGAGGGCAGTTTGGACACCAGCCGCAAAGAGACCGAGAGCCCTTCAAGCTGGTAATGCGGCCGCAGGAAGAACTTGGAGCTGTAGTAGCCCGGATTGCCTTCGACCTCTTCGACCACCACTTCGGCCGAAGCGAGCGGTTTGCGCGCCTTCACCTCGTCCGAAGAATTTTCTTCGTTGAAATCAACGTAGTTGCTGATCCAGTCCTGTAGCCATTCCTGCATCGACTCGCGGTCCGAGAACGAGCCAACCTTGTCGCGCACGATACATTTCAGGTAATGCGCAAAGCGGCAGGTGGCGAAAAGATAGGGCAGCCGCGCCGAGAGATTGGCATTGGCGGTTGCGTCCGGATCGTCATATTGCACCGGCTTTTGCAGCGACTGCGCGCCGATAAAGGCCGCTGTATCGGTGTTTTTGCGGTGGATCAGCGGCATCAGCCCGTTTTTGGCCAGCTCTGACTCGCGCCGGTCCGAAATGGCGATCTCGGTGGGGCATTTCATGTCCACCCCGCCATCGTCCGAGGGGAAGGTGTGGGTCGGCAGATTGTCCACCGTGCCGCCCGATTCCACGCCCCGGATGCGGCTGCACCAGCCATATTCGCTAAACGAGCGATTGATGTTGCGCGCCATGGCATAGGCCGCGTTGATCCAGCAGTATTGATCGGAATTGGTGTCGCTGGTGTCTTCTTCGAAGGCGAATTCTTCCACCGGGTCGGTTTTGGCCCCATAGGGGTGCCGGCCCAGAAAACGCGGCATGGCCAGACCCAGATAACGGGCGTCTTCGCTTTCACGCAGGGACCGCCAGGCGGCATATTCGGGGGTTTGGAAAATCTTGGTCAGATCGCGCGGATTGGCCAGTTCGTCCCAGCCGTCCATCTGCATCAGGGCCGGGTCCGCGCCGGTCAGAAAGGGCGCGTGGGCGGCGGCGGCGATCTTGGACATTTCGCCCAGAATCTCGACATCCTTGGGGCTGTGATCGAAATGGTAATCCCCGATCAGGCAGCCATAGGGCTCGCCGCCGAACTGGCCGTATTCCTCTTCATAAAGCTTCTTGAACAGCGGGGACTGATCCCAGGCGGTGCCCTTGTATTTGCGCAGCGTCTTGGACAGATCCTTTTTCGAGATGTCCATGACCCGGATCTTCAGCATCTCGTCGGTTTCCGAGTTGTTCACCAGGAAATGCAGCCCGCGCCAAGCGCTTTCCAGTTGCTGATAATCGGCATGATGGATGATCTGGTTCACCTGCTCGGTCAGCTTGGCGTCGATCTCGGCGACAATCGCTTCGATCGAGCGCAACGCATCGTCCGAGACCAGCGTTTCATTGGCCAGCACCTGTTCGGCCAGCGTGCGCACGGCGCTTTCGACGGCGGTGCGCGCCTGATCGGATTTGGGGCGGAATTCCTTTTGCAGCAGATCCGCGAAGTCGGAATTGGCAAAGAGGGTTTCGGTCGGCGCCTCGGCTGCGCTGTGTGTTGTTTCGGTCATGGCCTATTCCTCGGATTCGGCGGAGGTTTCGGTTGAGGCTGCGGGCGCAGAGCTCAGAGCCTTCAGCAGCGCCGGATCGTTGATGATCCTGGCCATCAGCTCTTCTGCGCCGGTCTTTCCGTCCATGTAGGTGCTGAGATTCGACAATTCGGTTCGCGCCTGGAGCAGTTTTTTCAGCGGCTCGACCTTTTCGGCCACGGCTGCGGGTGAAAAATCGTCCATGCTGTCAAAGGTCAGATCGACCGACAGATTGCCCTCACCCGTCAAGGTATTGGGCACGTTGAACGCGGCGCGTGGCTTGATGGATTTCATCCGGCTGTCGAAATTATCCACGTCGATTTCCAGGAACTTGCGGTCCCCCACGGCGGGAAGCGGTTCTTCGGATTTGCCCGAAAGGTTCGAAAGCACCCCCATCACAAACGGAAGCTGGATGCTCTTTTCCGCGCCGTAGACCTCGACGTCATATTCGATCTGAACCCGCGGGGCACGGTTGCGGGCGATGAATTTCTGGCTGCTGGCCATGATCATTTCCTCTTTGATGGACTGTCATCGACCCACAGGGGCCATATCCTAGTCGTATGTGCCCTCGTCATCGTCATCTGGTTCAATGCCGCCGACATTTCTTACGTTGCTCATGCCTTCGGGGGCCAAATCGCGCACGATGGTCAGGAAATCGGCCCCCACCAGCCGCTTGGCGCGTTCCAGCACCAGAGGCAGCGGGCTGGAGGGTTCGTAGCGGCGGTAATAGTCCATGATCCGGTCCAGCGCGGCGCGCACATCCGCAGGCGAGGTGATCGCACCGGGCGCGGTGATCTGGCTGGGGGCAGAGGGGGCGGTGTCTGCGGTTTCCTCGTCCTCTTCCATGTCGATTGTCAGATCGGCGGGGCCATGGGCCGACATGCGGCGTTTGATGTCGAAAAGCATCTTCTCCAGCGGTGACAGATCGGGCCCTTCAGCGCCGATCTGCGCGTCAAAAATCGCCGAGATCGCCCGCGTGGTTTCCAGCGCCGTATCCGCCGTTTCAATCATCGCGGCCAGATCATCGGGATCGGTTTCGTGGAAGGCGGCAGCGATGGTCTGGGGGTCGCTGGGTGTCTCGCTTTCGGGGACGTTCAGATCGCCCGAGGCAATCTGCATATCCCGCAGCCCGAATTGCCCATAGCCCCGGCTGCTGACCAAGGGACACAGCCGCAATGACCGCAGCACCCCGTCCTGCGCGGTCAGGCCCAGCACCGCGTTCACCCGCATTGTCGGGTCGCCGTCATCCTCGTCCAGTTGCGGGTGCGCGCTGTCCCAATAGCTGTCCAGACAGCCATGGATGTACCGCAAAGCCGCGCCAAAAGCGGTAAAATCCCCCGTGCGCAACACTGCATTGGCAAGGATCACGGCGATCCGCAGGTCATGAGACCGCGCCAGAAGCGACATCGACAGCTGTGCGACGTTTTCATAATCGGGGTCTTCGGCGGGGATCACATTGTCGCCGATCACCCGTTCCTCGCCTGGTTTGTTGGCGATTTCTAACGCATTGAATTCAGGATCATATTCGAGATCCTCGCCGCTGGGGGCGTGCTCGTCTATGGTGCAGAGCAAGCTGTCGAGGTCAATCATGTCATGTCCTTTCAGGGGTGCCGGTGTTTGACGCGAGACAGGAAATCAGCCCGCTCGGCCGCGTCAGGAAGGGTGTCGGCCAGCGTCTCCAGCAGGTCTTCGGCAGAGCTGGCGCTGCTTGCGTGGCGGCGCACCATGGTGCCGGCGATGGGGCCAAGATGGGGGGTCAGGGCCGCGATGATATGGGCCAGATCGGCCTGGGTGATCGCGGGGGTGCCGGTGCGGCCTGTGTTGCTGGACAGATGCCGGGCGATGGCGCGGCGCAGATCCTCGCGTTCGGACCCTTCCGAGACCTCGGACAGGATCTGTTCCATCAGCGCATCCTGGCTGGAGGCGGACTGCGCGGCGCGGCGGGCCAGAATGCGGCCCATGGGGCCGATCCGGGCAACCAGGCTTTGTTCCAACCCTGACATCGCCGCGCCGGACAGGCGGCTGATCATCGTGCCTGCGGCCGGGCGCGGGGCCTTGGTACGCGCGACCAGCGTGACATCGCTGCCGGGGGTGCCTGCCAGCGATGTTTCAAATGCTGCTTTCATCTCGGCGGCGCTGGCAAAGCGGCCGGCCGGATCGGCGCTCAGTGCCCGCAAAACCACATCGTCCAGCGCGGAGGGCAGGTCGGGAACCCATGCGCTTGGCGCGGCGGGGGCTTGGCCCTTGCCTGCCATCATGACCGCCTCGATCCCGCCTTTCTGAAAGGGCAACTTTCCGGTCAGAATCTCGTAAAGCACGACACCGACGGCATAAATATCCGCCCGCGCATCGACATCCCCGCCCGAGAACTGCTCGGGCGACATATAGGCGGGGGTGCCGATCATGCCCGCGCCGGTGCGTTCGGCGCTGGTGATCCGGGCAATGCCGAAATCGGTCAGTTTCAGCCGCCCGGCACTGGCCAGCATGACATTGGCCGGCTTCATGTCGCGGTGAACGATCCCCACCTCATGAATAGCGTCAAGCCCGTCCAGCATCTGCACGACGATGTCGCGGACGTCCTCTAGCGGCAGCCCGCGCGGATCGGCCAGCCGGTCTTCGAGCGTGGACGACGCTTCGAGCCGCTCCATCACCAGATAGGGCAGCCCGTCATGGACCAGAAAATCGAAGATGGTGACAAGGTTGGGGTGCAGAACACGGCCTGCGGCCTTCGCCTCGCGGGGGAAGCGTTCCAGCCAGTCCTCGGCGCCGGCGGCCTCGATCAGGTGGCGGTGCACCGTTTTGATCGCGACGGGCCGATCAATGTCGGGGTCATGCGCATCATAGACCACCCCCATCGCGCCTTCGCCCAATTTCCCGCGCAGAAGATATTTGCCCACCCGGATGGGCGCATGGTGGCGTATGACGGTCTTGTCACTCATTGCTTTCCAGCATCGCCATCGCCCGTTCCAGACTGCGGCGCATCCGGTTGAAAGACCCGGCCAGAGACCCGATTTCATCCCGCGATTTGCTGGCAGATTCGGGCACGCTGAAATCGCCCATGGACACGCGCTCGGCCATATCGGTAAGGTATCTTACCGGCCGGATCACAACCCGAGACAGCAGCAGATTGGTCAGGATCAGCACCAGGCCAAAGGCCGCCAGCAAGGCCGAGCCAACCAGCAGCGCGGTTTCTTCGGCGCGCCGGGCGATCAGCGTTGTCGGCACGGTGATGATCTGCGCGCCCACGGTTTCGCCAAATTCCCAGCCAAAGCCATTTTCACTGCCATAAAGATCCAGCATCGCGGGCGGCGCAATGTCGGGGGTGGAGTGGCAGTTCAGGCAGCCGGGGTTTTCGATCTCGATGGGGAAGGCCATCGCCAGAAACCGTCCGTTCTCATCCTCGATCTCGGCCGAGAGCTGGTCCAGGGTGGAATCTGATCGGAACTGTTCGATCATGTCCCGTTCCAGCGGGGTGGGCAGATCTTCGGGGTTTGTCGGGTTCAGCGCGGCTTCTTTGTAGGTATATTGCGGGAATTCGGCGCCCACGGTGTCAAACACGGTGCGGGCGGCAAAAGACGTCACTGCCTCGGGTTGAAACAGGATGGCGCCATCTTCGATCAGCAGCGGGTCAATATGTTTGACCGTATAGGCCCGCACGGCCTTGGCATTGGCGCGCATCAGCCGGGCCTCGCGTTCCACGTCTCGGGTCGCGCTTTGCTGGACCGTTTCATAGCTTAGCCCCACCGCTCCGGCGATCCCCAGGACCATAGCGGCAAGCAGGACGGCGTTGTATTTCAGGCGGAGTCCCATCGTCGGCTATCCATTCATAATGCTGTGTTGTCAGGTTCGGGCCAGCAGATCGCTTAGCTGTCCGGGCGTTAGAAATCCGGTTTCTTTTTCGCTCCGTTCGGCCTGGAATGCGGTGATGGCAGAGCGCGTTTGCTTGCCCGCGATCCCGTCGATCAGGCCGGGGTAATGGCCCAGTTTGCGCAAGACCCGCTGCAATCGCCGGATGATCGCGGGCGAGAGAGATTTCTCCAAGATTTCAAGCTCTTCCACAGAGGGGGCGGCAGCGGCGGGAGTGGCCGTTTGGGCCGGTGCGGGGGCGGGCGTGGCGACGGCGCTTACTGATTTTGGCTGCGGATTGACCTGGATGGGGGCCTTCAGAACGATCGGCCTGGGGGGCGGGGCAGACAGGGTTGCGCCTGGGGTGCGGGCCAGGGCGGGCAGCACTTTCGCCAGATCGACACGGACCGGATTGCCAATCTGCGTATCGAATGCGCGCAGCAGCGGATCGGCCTGATTTGCAGGCACAAAGAGTATCTCGCTCAGGCCGGGCTGGGCGGCCTGAGCCGTGCTGGTGGGGGCCACGCCTTCGGGCAGCGGGCTGGACGGGGGGGCGCCCAGGACAATCACCGCGCCGCCGCGTTCGGACAGGGCTGTGATCCGCGAAAAGGCCCGCAGCGGCACCGCCTGTGTGAACAGATCTGTCGGCCGGCCTAGCCCTGCGCCGGTGGGCAGAACAAAGCTCCGGTCTTCAAAGGATACCATCGGCATATCAATAAAGACGATGGCCGCGTCGGACTGTTCGGCCTCTTTGGCAAAGCGGCGCATCTGTGCGCGCAGGGCGGCATTGCTGGGGTCTGTCACCCGCAGCGTTTCTGCGTCGATCCGGGTCAGGCTCTCGGCCATCTGATCGGCCCGTTCAGGCGCCGCGCCCGCGGTAACGAGCAGGGCGATGATGCGCAGGTCGTCCTGAGCCTGAGCCAAAGACGGCAGGCCAAGAGCGATCAGCACAAGGGCGCGGAGCAGGATCGTGATTGGCTTCATTCTGCGCACTCCTTGCCCAGAACGGCGCGGCAGGCATCCAGCATTGGGCCCTGCGGGGCGTCGTCCACCGCAGACAGAAGGCGCGGCCCCACATCGGCCGTGGGCATGTCGGGATTACCCGCCAGCACCAGCGCAGCGACACCGGACACATGGGCCGTCGCGATAGAAGAGCCCGAGACATAGCGGTGGCTTTCGCCCGGCGCAGTGCTGAGGATGTCGGTCATCGGCGCGGGGATGCGCCCCGGCCCGGCCCGGCCCGCCGCGATCACGCCAGGCAGCGATGCGGGAAACACGGTTTCCTCGGTTTCGCCAGCGGCGGCCACGACGACCATATCCTTGGCCATTGCGGCCTCGATCAGCTCGGTCAGCAGCGGATCGTCCGGTCCGCCGAGGGACATGTTAAGCACGTCAATGCCATTGAGGATGGCGAAATTTACTGCACGGGCCAGCGAAAAACTGTTGCATTGCCCGCCAGTGTCGGTTTGCCAGCAGGCACGCAGCCCCACCATCTCCGAGCCCGGAGCAACACCCAAAAGGCCGGTCTGTTGCGCGTCGGCGCCGATCACACCGGCGACGGCTGTGCCGTGATCCTCGGCCTGTTGGGTGGCGATGACCGAGACAAAATCACGGGTGTCGGCCATGCGGTGGCTCAGGTCGGGGTGGGTCCGGTCGATGGCGCTATCGACGATACCGACACGCACACCTGCGCCGGTGCTGGCGGCATGAGCGGCCAGAACATTCATCCGGTGCATCGCCCATTGCGCCGGCAAGAGCGAGCGGGCCCCCTGGCTGCTGGAAACGGAATAGCCCCGGACGCGCTGCGCGGTGCGAACACGGGTATCCAGCCGCAGCGCGGTCAGCAGCGCTTCGATATCGGGGCTGGCGCTGGCATCATAGACAAGGCAGAGGACAGAAATGGAATTCAGCGGCCATTCGGCGGTCAGCGGAATGTCATAGTCTTCGGACAGGGCGGCGGCGACCGCGGTCAGGGTCTCGGGCGTATCTGTAGGGATGGTCAGCACGATATAAGCACCGGGAGAGATGGCGTTGGCATCCACCAGCCGCCAGTCCTGCGCCTGCGCGGGCCGAGACAGAAAACCGGCCAGCAGGGCCACGAACAGCAGGATAACGCGGGTCATTGGCTGCCCTCGGGCGCGGCAAAGAGAATATCCTCGCGGGCCATCATGGCACGGGCGATGGCCGCGATATCGGCATCTTCGGCCACCAGCGCGGTGTAGACCCCGGATTCGGACGGGCCATGGATGGACAGAACACCCAAAGCGGCAAGAGCCTTGGCATCGGGCTGTCCGCTGGGCTGGAATTTGATCACCTGCTCGGTTCCGTCGGGCGGGGCGGTCAGGGTGATGAAGTCGTCGTTCCCCGGCCCCTGTATCTGCACCACCAGGACAAGCGCAGCGCAGGCCAGGGCCGCGGCACCGATGGCCGAAACAATGCGCCCCTCGATCCGGCTAAGCAACCGCCGATACCAGGGGGTGGCGGGGCTGCGGGCGGCAATGTCGGCCAATGCCTGGGCCCGCAGGTTTTCCCAGCTGCGTTCGAGGGGCACGTCAAAAGGGTCTTCGGTCGCGACCTTCTTAGCGAGGGTGCGTTGCTGGCTGATTTCGCGGGCGATACCGGGGTCGGCCCTGGCCGCATCCTCGACAAGACGCGTCTCATCCTCGGGCAAGGTTCCGTTCACGTACCAGGGAATGAGTTCCCGAATGGTATCGGTATCTTCCGGCGCGCCGGAGTCGGTGGATTCAGGCAACTTTATGCTCATTGGGGGCCGTCACTTCTTCGCCTTCGTTGAGGATTTTCCGCAGGTGCCGCCGCGCGGTCATCATCCGCGTCTTTACGGTGCCCACCGGGCAGTCCAGGATTTCGGCGATCTCGGTATAGAGATAGCCGTTGAAATAGGTCAGCTCGACCACGGCGCGCTGCTCGGGTTTGAGCTGCGCCATGGCGCGTGCCAGATCTCGGCTGCGGATAACCGTCTGTTCGGTGTCGATGCCATCCGCGACCAGACCTTCGTCCAGTTCGATATTGCCGGCGTGGCGTTCATTACGGCCACGCTGCTTCATCGCCACACGATAGGCGATACCGAAGATCCAGGTCGAGGGCTTTGAGCGCCCTTCAAACCGACCGGCGGTGCGCCAGACGGTCATCAGCACGTCATTGGCGACCTCTTCGGCAATTTCGGAATTCGACGTGATGCGCCGGGCAAAATGCATCAGCTTGGGGAAATACTTGCGGTGCAACTGTTCGAAGGCGGTGATGTCGCTTTGGGCGATTGCCGCCAGCAGCGCATCGTCAGTCGGTGCGCTGGCCGCAGTGCCCTTTCTCGATATTAGCTTTGGCTTTCGCATTGTGGGGTCTCTAACCTCGTCCTTAAGCGTTAGTCCCCGGAAACGGCCCGGAGGTTCACGGCTCTGTTGGATTTTTTGCGACGTGGTACGCGGGAGGGGTGTATCGCGAAGTTGACCTTGCGGCAGCTGCGGGGGGCGGAGCGTTGAAAAGAGCGTTTGAAAACCGTTGTATTTATACTGGACGGTCAGTTTTTTGGCATAAATCAGCGCAACGGTGCCCCGCAAAAGGAAAACCCGCGGCAGGGGGCTGCCGCGGGTCTGTGCGCCGTGTTGTGTGGATCATGACTTGACGGACTTGACCCATTGTTCCAGCGCCAGCATGACCTTGCGCATTTTGGCCGAGGTCTCCATGACCCCCTCGGGCCCCACCTCGTCGCGCAGATGGTTTCTGTAGTCGCCAAAAGGCACAAGAAGCTTGTCGGCGGTATCAAACATCTTTTTGTCATGCGGCGTGGTAAAGACTTCGCGGCACAGTTCGATCTGAGAGGTAATATCGCGGCAGACATTCCCAAACCCCACGTTGAAGTTATCTACCGTGGGATCGCGGTCCAGTTTGTTCAACCAGGCCAGGCCCTTGACGATCGTGGAGTGAATCGCTTTTTTGCGTGCCTTGGCATCAGTCGCTAAGCGTGCGCGCCCTGGTTCGTCTCTTTCGCCCTTTTCGTTGCGCAGTTTCACTTCCCTGAACAAGGCGGCTTGGGCCGTATAGATGACAGACTCCAAATCCCGCTGATAGAGTTTGCTCAGGTTCGCGACATTCTTTTCGTGCTGCTTTCTTTCGGTCGCGGTCATCATTTTGACCTCGTTCTTGGCCTCCAACTGCTTTTTTATCTCTGCCAGTGACTTATTGCCCTGACGAATTGCCGCTTCGATGGCTTTTCTGAACTCCTGGGCGGCAAGTTTGAATTCCTTGGGCGGGACGCGGAACATGTTGGTATAGGTCTTGTCCAAATGGCCAAAGACCTTTTGCAGCTTGGTATCCTCGATCTTTTTCTTCTTGTAGAAGGGGTTATAGACCTTAGGAGCCCAAACCGTCTTGATAACGGGGGTCTGGGTAAGCTTGGCTTCTTTGTTGAAGTATTTTACGCGGTCTTCCCATTCGACTTGGTAACTGCCGTTGAAATTGGCCATTGGTCGTCTCCTGTTTGCAGATCCGTTTGATGGGTAAGTGCGGCCAGCCGGCAAAAAGGTTCACGCTCCGATTAAAGGAGCCCCAGTTCCCGCCATTCTTGGATTTTCTCGCGGCTGACCTCGAAATGCATGGAATCCTCGCGGCCGAACCCGGCCCCCCAGATCCATCCTTCGCTGTGGAAAAAATCGGCCATCAGGATCAGGCCAAGCTGGGTTTTGCCATCGGCGAAATTATCAAGAGCCCCACCGATATTGATGTCTACTGCCAGGCCATAGGCATGGGCCGACGCAAAAGACGAAGACCCGCGGATCAGCCGCACGCACAGCGACCCGGATGAGGCAAGCCTGTCATACAGCTCGGGTTCAAAGGCCTGCACCTCGGCGAAAACTTTGCGCAGCGAGGCAATCGCGGGCTTCAGCATCCGGACGCGGATCGGGCCAACATCTTCCGTGCTGAGCAGGGCGCGCAGGCGCGGATTGGACATGGGCTGGCATTTCTGGGTCAGGTCGGGCCGGGGCAGACCGAAGGTGTTGCGCAGAAAAGAGGGCGAGGCGACAGTCAGCCCTTCATTGGCGTTGCGGCGGTCGCCGATCAGCACGATCTGATCGAAACTGTTGCGCAAACCGTCAGCCTGGGGCGTGTCGCCGGAACGAGAGGGCGGGGCGGCCTGTGGCTGGGAACGGGGCGCGCGGGCCTGGCTGGCGGCGGAAAGACCGATCGCCGTCCGAGAATCGAGCCCGTCCACCCGGCTGCGCAATGCCTGAACATCCTGTTTCAGCGCCTCAATTTCGGCCCCAAGCGCGGCAACGGTATTGGCGTCCACCGTCGCGGGCGGTGTTGCGGTTGCTGTGGCACCGGGCTCGGCCGTGCGGGCAATTTGCCAGATCAGAGGGGCAGACAGCACGACAAGGGCAAAAAACAGGCCGATCCATTTGATCATGGGATGCGCACTCCGATTATGGCAGCGATCTGGCGGCCCCAACCGGAGGGCCTTTGCCAATGAGTGCCGGCCTGAGGGGGAAAGGTTCAAACGCGAACAGGCCGCGGCAGATCCCCGGCCATATGCGGCCGTGTGGTCTTTGGGCGCGGGTGTGCCCAACGCTAGGTAAAGCCGGGCAAGCATGTTATGACCCCTGAACATCACTCTCTCAGGGAGGAGGGAGCCTTGCTGGAACAAGCTCTTTTGTGTGACGCCATTGGTGATGCAATCGAACACGGCGACCACACGCATTCGACCGATTGGGACGAAGTGCAGGCGTTTTGCAATTCGGTCTACATGCCCTATCGTGTGCGGCCGCTTGATCGGTTGTCCCGTCCTGATGCCACGTTGATCTCGGCACAGGCAGGGCGGATGACCATGACACGGTTTTCCTATGGCACCGGCATTCATCTTGACAGGTTTGACCCCGAGGCCGGCAACATCCTTGTCCTGAATACCATCAGGGGGGCCTTGGATCACCAAACCGATGGCGGCTCTGTCAGTACGGGCGAGGGCGAGAGCTTTGTCGTTGATTGTTCGCGGGCCGAATACTGGCTGGAGGCCGCCCCGGATCACATGCAGCTTAATCTGACGATTCCACATGCTGTCATGGAAGAGACCGCCGAGCGTTGGCTTGGTTTCGTTCCGGATGACCGGCTTTGGACAAGCCGTGTCAAGATCGGTGGAGGGAACACGGCCTGGCCCGCGCTGCTGGATTATGCAGCCCGAGCACTGACGCGTTCGGGGGCGCTCTGTGCTGATGCCGCGCTGGCGCGTCACATCGAAGAAATCCTTTGCGTGGAACTGTTGCGCCAGTGGGCGGCGGGTGCTGGTCTGAAGCTCGAAGATGGGGCTCGTGCCGCAGCCCCCGGCTATGTCCGCCGCGCCGAGGAGATTTTCGAGGCCGAAGCCCGCGACGCCCCCACCATCGGTGACGTGGCGCAGCGTGTGGGCGTTTCTGCGCGCACGCTGTCAGGGGGGTTCCAACGCTTCCGGGGTTTGTCTCCGCGGGCGTTCCTTGCGGCCCGCAGGCTCGATGGGTTGCGCGCCGATTTGGTGGCCGCCCCCGCAGACCTGACAGTGACCGAGATTGCCGCGGGCTGGGGGTTTTCCAACTTTGGCGCGCTGGCCGGCCGCTATCGTGCGCGTTTCGGTGAATTGCCCTCGCAAACGCGCGCGCGCCGCAGCGGCAGGCACGGGGCGCGGCGCTGATTTTGCTTCCGAAATCGAACAGCCTGTGCCGGTTGGGGACAGTCGCCAGCGCAAACGGTCGATAGATTCCCTTGTGTTTCAAGGGAGGAACCAATGAAAGATAGCGATATTTCCAACATCAAATCGCGCTGCGACGCGGTTCTTGATAGTTCGACCTCGGGCGCTGCGCGCGTGCCCGGCGTTGTTGCCATGGTCACGGATCGTGAGGGCGACATCTATTCCGGCGCATCGGGCGCGCGCCGGATCGGGGGGCACCCCATGACCGAGGATACGGTCTTTGCCATTTTCTCGACCACCAAAGCCATCGCGGGCACGACGGCCCTGCAATGCGTCGAGGAAGGGCTGCTTGATCTTGATGCTCCGGCCAGGGAATACGCCCCGGCGATCGGAGAGCTTCAGGTGATCCAGGGGTTCGAGGCCGACGGCACGCCCCGTCTGCGCGCGCCCAAGACCGATGTCACAACTCGTCAGCTTATGCTGCACACGGGCGGGTTTGGTTATGATTTCTTTAATGAGGTCTACAAACGTCTGGCCGAAGATCATGGTCAGCCTTCGGTTGTCAGTGCGTCGCGCGCGTCCATCGAGACGCCGCTGCTGTTCGATCCGGGTGAAAAATGGGAATACGGCACCAATATAGATTGGGTCGGGCAGGTGGTCGAAGGCATTCGTGGCAAAAGGCTGGGCGAGGTCATGCGGGACCGCGTTTTTGACCCTCTGGGCATGGAGGACATCGCCTTTACCCGAACGCCAGAGATGAAGACGCGCACCGCCACCATTCACGCGCGTGGTGCAGATGGCAGCCTGACCCCGATGGATGATTTCGCGCTGCCCGATAACCCTGAAATTGATATGGGGGGCCATGGTCTGTATGCGACGGTGCCGGAGTATATGAAATTCATTCGGATGTGGCTGAACGATGGGGCCGGTCCGCACGGGCGGGTGCTTGCGCCGGAAACCGTTGAATGGGCTGTCAAAGGGGCTCTGGTGCCGCCACAGAAGGTTACAATGCTTCCCGGTGTCATTCCGTCGCTTTCCAACGATGCCGAATTCTGGCCCGGTCTGAAGAAGGATTGGGCCTATACCTTCATGGTTAACTCAGAAGACGCGCCGACGGGCCGGCCGGCCGGGTCGATTGGTTGGGCGGGGCTGGCGAACAGCTACTACTGGATTGATCGTCAAAACGGGATCGGAGGCTATTGGGCCACCCAAATCCTGCCGTTTGCCGATGGCGTCTCTTTTCCTGGGTATACCGACTTCGAAAGCGCCGTATATGCTGCCCTTTCGGCGGGATAATCTGGCTGAAACGCGAACAGGGCGCCATGCCTTGTTCGCCAACTTTGGGCGTGCAGGGCCTCTTTTTGCGTCAGTGTCCGCCTGAATTCATTTCCTTGTCATAAGCGCGGCCAGCCCCGAGATTTCGGGGCATGACAACACATTGTTCTGCGGAAACGGCAGCATCAGGCGCCCGATTGCAGCCCAGTAGAGCACCTTGGCGCGCGCGTTTGCAACCGGCCTGGGCACGCCGGCTTTGTGCAAAAGCGTCTCGGCAATGCCGATCCGTTCCTGATCGACGCGTTCCACGGCTTCGGCCACGAAAGGTGTGACTGTGGACCAGGACCGGATCGCACGTTCCAGGGCCTCGCCCGAGCAAAGTGTCTTCTGAAGCAAGTTGTCCAGAGCTTCATGCGCTTCGCCGATGTCCTGTGCCTCTTGGGCCATTTGGCCGCTGGTGCTTTTGGACCAATGCGCGATCACAGCCGTATGAAAGGCCTCAAGGCTTTCGAAATGATGATAGAAACTGCCACGGGTCACGTTCAGTTTCTTGGCCAGAGGCTGGGCTTTTAAAGCGGTGTAACCGTGTTCTTTCAGCTCTTGCAAAGCCAGGTTCAGCCAGTCTTCGGCGGTCAGTGCGCGATCAGTCATGGCCTAGACATACACTAATGTATGCTGTAGGCAAGATACACCTGTGTATGTCGTTGGAGGAACTGAACCGTGAAGCGCGCTTTTTCAAATATACTGACCAGCGATGTCACCGCGACAGCACAATTCTACGAACAGCTACTGGGCATGAGCCGGACCGGGGATTTTGGCTGGTTTGTCATTTTGGCTCATGAGGAAATGCCGGGTTTCGAGCTTGGTATTCTGGACCGAAACCACGACACAATCCCCAAGGGCGTGGCAGCCGCCCCATCCGGTGTTATCCTGACCTTTGTGGTGGCGTCCGTCGAGAACGTGCAAAGACAGGCAATTGCTATGCAGGCTGAAATTATCGAAGGGCCAACCGATTTGTCCTATGGTCAGCGGCGCCTGATGCTACGAGACCCGGCCGGCACCGCTGTGGACATCAGTGCGCCGATCGTTTGACCGGCCTCGCGGCCTGTCTAAGGGCGGTTGCGGGTATTTGTCCGCAGGTCAGGTATAGGGGCGTTTGGCGTCTTCGGTCAGGTGGTCCTCCAGCGTCAGGATCGCGCCTGCGCCAGCGGGTTTCCGGATGTCCGATCCGGCGAAGGGCGCGGCCTCGGTATAATAGCGGCGGGTGCCGGGCAGGCCCCAGGTCTGCGCTTTGGCGGGGTCTTTGGGATCCCAGCGGATGACCTGAAAATCGCTGTCGATGGCCATATAATGGTCGGTGAACAGTTCCACCCGGTGGCCGTCGGGGTCGCGGAAATACATGAACAGCGCGTTGGAAATCCCATGTCGCCCCGGCCCGCGTTCCACGGATTTGGCAAATCCCAAAGCGGCGGCGGTATCGGCGGCGTGGATCAGGTCCGCGATCCCCGGCGCGTGATAGCCGCAATGGTGTAACTGCGGACCCGGCGCGGTGTTATAAACCACGTCCTGCGTGCCACCCTTGCGTTGCAGCCAGACGGCGGGGGGCTCGGAAACGCCCTCGGGGCCGATGATTTCCGTCAGGCGGAATCCCAGACCCATGTACCAGTGCATGGCGGCGGGCACGTCATGCGAGTAGATCTGCGTATGGTCGAAATGCATGGGCTTGCCGCCGCGATGGCGGTGGAACTGTTGCAGGGCGCGGGGGCGTTGCTCCATCGTGGCGACAAATTCCAGAGGCACGCCGACGGGATCGGTGACATGCAGGGTCAGGCCCTGATGCTCGATCTGGACCAGCTTGGCGTCGCGCCCTTCGGCCAGGAAATGATCGTGCGCGGCGCGGATGTCATCATCGGTATACATCCGGTAGCCCATGCGCAGGCACTGGCGCGGGCCGTCCTGTTTGTGGAACACCATCGAGTGGTGGCCGCGCTCCTCGATCCCGCGCAGATAGAGCCGGTCGCTGGTCTGGTCGGTCACGTCGAACCCCAGCGCCTGTTCATAGAAGGCGCGGGTGGCGTCCAGATCGGCGCTGGTCAGCACGACATGGCTGGCGCGGGTGATGTTGAAGGGCGGGTTTGGGTTCGCTGTGGGCAGGGGCATGTCAGTCTCCGTGACGGAAGGCGGCGTAGTCGGCAGCGGCCTGGGCGGCTGCGCGTTTCAGATAGGATTGGTCCGAGCCGGTGATAAAGGCCGTGGCCCCCTGATCGGCAAAACCCTGCGCCAGGGCGGGGCTTTCGACCATCATCATCACGGGTTTGCCCGCGCGTTTGGCGGCGGACAGGATGGCGGACACGGCATCGGTGACGATGGCATCTGTGGGGGCATCGGCCTTCAGCGCGGCGGTCAGATCGCCGCGCCCGATGAACAGGCCGGTCAGGCCCGGCGTGGCGCAGATCGCGTCCAGATGATCCAGCGCCTCGGCGTCCTCGATCATGGCGATGGCGGCGATAGTGGCGTCCTGATCGCGCATGTGGTCCCAGCGCTTCACGCCGCCATACGCCCCCGCACGGCCCGAGGGCGAAAAGCCCCGCCGCCCGATCTGGTAGAAACAGGCATCGACCATCTGCGCGGCCTTCTCGGGGGTGGACACATGCGGCACCAGCACCCCCTCGGCCCCGCAATCCAGAACGCGCAGGATGGCGTCGGTGTTGGGCACGCGCACTAAGGGCGCGATGCCGGTGGCGCGGGCGGTCAGGATCATGTGATCCACGGTTTCGGGGTTGAAGGGGGCGTGCTCTTCGTCGATGACGATGAAATCTAGGCCGGTTTTCGACAGGATTTCAACGGGTTGCGCCGCGGGGGTTTTCAGGAAACTGCCCAGCAGGCCGCGGCGGGCGGTGAAGCGGGTGGTAAATGTGCGGGTCATTCGGGGCCTTTCATTGGCACGCCGGGCAGGCGGGTGGTGGGGACGCCGCCCTTGAACAGGGTCTTGAAAAGGCGGTGTTGGCACAGCCAGGTGCCATCGGGCTGCTGGAGGTGCTTATCCTCCATCGCGGACAGCAGAATGGGCGGGGCGCTTTCGTGGGGCGGGGTGCCGTCGCAGGCGAAAAGCTGCATATACCAGGTGCTGGTGGCGGTGGTCGCCCCGGTGCGGAAGGCCCGAAAGTTGCTGACCGAGTGAACGGCCGTGCGCGCCCCCCGATCCAGCCGGTATTGGTAGAAGGATTTGATAACCTCGCGCCCCTCGTAGAGGCTGCCCGAGGACGCCTCGAACACGCCGTCCTGGGTGTAATACAGATGCGCGGTGCGGCCCCAGTTGAAATCTACGTCGTACCAGTAATCGTGCAGTTGGGTTTCCAGAATGCGGGTCAGGTGCAGGCGATCGGCGTCAAACATTTTGGCCTCCGGCATGGGCGGGCAGGGGGTAATCGGCGGCGTTCAGAACCCAGCCGGGTTTCAGGGAAAAATCCAGCCGGGGCGGCGCGAAAATGTCGATCAATTGGTTCTCGCCGGGGCCCGTGGACAGGCTGGTGTGGATCGCGGGAGGCGGGATCACGGTGGCCGAGGGGCTGCCGACCTCCACTGCCTTATCCTTGATCCAGTGGTCCATATTGGGCGTCCAGGGCCAGCGCATCAGATGGCTGAACGCCCCGCGCAGGGCCAGCGAGACTTGCTCGAAATCGTCGTGATGATGCGGCGAGACCTTGGTGCGGTCGCGGGGGCCCATGCGCGGGTCCAGCACGTTCACCATCATCGTGGTGCAGCGGAAGATGCGGCCAAAGCGGCCGGGTTCGGCGGCGATGTTCAGATCGTAGGCGCGGATTTTGAAGCCTTCGGGCGGGTCGGGCCAGGGCTGAAAGGCGGGGATGCGCGGGTTATGCTCGGGCGTGTTGCGGCATTTCGCGGCCAGATCGGTGGCGCGGGGCGAAAACAGCAAGGTCAGCGTGCCGGTGCCGCGCGCGATGATCGTGCTGGCGCCGGGGGGGAGGATTGTCAGGTGGTTGCCGGGGATGGTGCGGGTTTCGCCTGCGGTGATGTCCAGCGTGATGTCGTCCAGCGTCAGGGCGACATATTCGTCCGGTTGGGCGGGGCGGTTGATGGTCAGTTCACCATCCAGCTCGATACAGCAGGCAATCACGGCCTGCGCGCGCCAGTACCAGGTTTTATGCGCCGGGCCGGTTTCGTCTGGCGTCAGGGTCGAAAAATCGCCAGCCTGCGGCGCGCAAAACGGGCCGGAGGGTTTGGCGGTACGGATCAATGCGGCGCGCGGATCGGAGGGGTCGTACATAGGGTATCCTTGGGTTGGTTCCTTCAAGACGTAATCGGCCTTGTGCGGATCGGCGCGGTGCCCGAAAGCTTGTTTCACCAGGTGAAACATGGCTCTCTTTGGGGATGCGCGCGGGCGCGGGCGGGCGTATGGGACGGGCAGGAAAGGGGGCGGTATGGCGTCGTACAAGGCGGTGCAATCGGTCGAGAAGGCCTTTGTTGTGCTGGAACTGCTGAACCGGCAGCCGATCACCCGTTTGCGTGATCTGGCGGCGGGGACGGGCCTGCCACGCGCCACGCTGGTACGGGCGCTGGAGACGCTGATCCAGCTGGGCTATGTCCGGCAGGTGGACCGGCTGTCGGGCTATTGCGTCACCGATAAGGTGCTGTCGCTGAGCGCGGGCCATCACGGGCTGCCCGCCGCGCTGGAGCGGCTGGCGGCGCGGGCTGATGCGCTGACACGCGAATGGCTGTGGCCGGCCTCGATTGCGACGCTGGACGGGGATGCGATGGTGGTGCGTTACAGCACGATCCCGGCCAGTCCGCTGGCGCACATCCATTCCACGATCAACCGGCGTCTGAGCCTGGCGCGGCGGGCGCATGGCCGCGCCTATCTGGCCTTCTGCCCGGATGAGGAACGCGACTACCTGCTGGGGGTGATCGAGCGCCTGCCCAGCACCGCCCCGGATTTTTCCCGCCCCAGGCTAGAGCAGATTCTGGACGGGGTGCGCACCAGCGGCTTTGCCCGGCGCGATCCGTCGGTGGGGCCGCAGACCTCGACCCTGGCGGTGCCGGTGTGGGCGCAGGGGCGGCTGGTGGCGACGCTGGGGATGACGTTCTTTGCGCGCTCGGTTCCTGACCCGGTGCATATGATCGCGGCGCTTAGGGCGGCAGGGCAGGCATCGGAGGCGCAGGATGGCTGAAACCGCCCTAAGCGTGCCGATGTTCCGTCGCTATTATGCCGGGGCGGTGTCTGGTGTGAACGGGATGTGGATTTTCCGCGTGCTGCTGTCGTGGCTGGCCTGGGACATGACCGGCGCGGCTTCGTTCGTGGGGCTGGTGGCGGCGGCCAGCCTGCTGCCCGTCGCGGTGGCGGGGCCGATCATGGGGGCTGTGACGGACCGCTCTGACATCAAGCGCGCGTTTCGCTGGGTCTCTGTGGGGTTGCTGGTGTGTCCGGTTCTGATGCTGGGTGCGATGGCGGCGGGGGTGTTGACGCCGCCGGTTCTGCTGGCTGTTGCGCTGAGCTTTGGCGTGGTGCTGGCGCTATATCACCCCGTGCGCCAATCCATCGGGCCGCGGTTGGTGGATAAGCGGCTGATTGGGTCAGTCGTGGCGCTGTCGGCGCTGAACTTCAACCTGGGGCGGACGATTGCGCCGGCTTTGGGTGGGGTGCTGATTGCGCGGATCGGGGCCGAGGTGACGGTGCTGGTGGTGATTGCGCTGTTCGTGCCGAACCTTCTGTTGCAGGGCGGGTTGCAGCCCCGACAGGTCCGGGCTGGCGGTGGCACGGCGCTATGGGCGGATTTCCGGGCCGGGCTGCGCCATGCGTTAGGGCCGGGGCCGATCCGGGCGGTGCTGATCCTGTCGGTGGCCGGGCTGGGCCCGGTGCGCGCGGTGATGGAGCTGCTGGCGCTGATCGCGGACGGCCAGTTCCAGCGCGGGGCCGAGGGGCTGGGCCTGCTGACCTCGGCCATCGGGGCGGGGGCGCTGGTGGCGGCGCTGGTGCAAGTGGGCGCGGGGGCACGGCTGCTGGCGCAGGGCCGAGGGCGTTGGGCGGCGTTGGCGCTGGGATTTACCGGGGCGATTGCGCTGGTCTGGGCGCCGGTTTTTCCGGCGGCTCTGGCGGCGGCTGTGGTGACGGGGTTTTGCGGCACCTATGTTGCCGTGGGCCTTCAGATCGGGCTGCAATCGGGGCTGGAGGACCACCTGCGCGGGCGCATCATGAGCCTGTGGATGGTGGCGGTCACGGCCTCGACCTCGGTGATGGCGCTGGGGCTGAGCCTGGCGGCAGATCGCTGGGGGCTGGGCGGATCGGTGGTGTTTCTGCTGGTGGTTTGTGCGGGGATCGCGGGCCTGTGGGGGCGCGCGGCGCGGGTCTGATCCGTTCACAGAGTGAAGCATGCGCAAGTCAGCGTGGGGGCGCGTGCGGGATTGGCGGATGATACCCAAACCCACGAACCCGCGAAGAGGAGACCCGGTTCGCATGTCCTCTGTCATTTTGACTTGTGCCCTGCTGGGCAATTTCACCACCCGCACGCATAACCCTAACCTGCCCATTACCCCGGCCGAGATCGCGCAGCAGGCACTGGATGCCTGGCGCGCAGGGGCGGCGATTGTGCATATTCATGTGCGCGATCCGGGGACGGAACTGCCCTCGATGGAGGTGGCGCTGTACGCCGAGGTGGTGCAGCGCATCCGCGATGTGACTGACGAGCTGATCATCAACCTGACCACGGGCAATGGCGGGCGTTATCACCCGTCCGAGGACGACCCGGCCAAGGCCGGACCGCGCACCAACCTGCTGGTGCCCGAAAAACGGGTCGAACATATCGTGCAGATCCGCCCCGACATCGCCACGCTGGACTTGAACACAATGGTGTTTGGCAGCGAGGTGGTGATCAATACGCCTGCGAATGTGCGGGCCATGGCCGACATGATCTATGACGCCGGGGTGCGCCCCGAGGTGGAGCTGTTCGACAGCGGTGACATCGCCCTGATGAACGATCTGATCAAGGAGGGCAGCCTGCGCCCGGCGCCGCTGTGTTCGCTGGTGATGGGGATCAAATACGGGTTCCAGCCCTCGCCCGAGACATTGCTATATGCGCGCGGCCTGCTGCCCGAGGGCGCGATCTGGACGGGCTTTGGCACGGGCCGGTGGGCGTTTCCGATGCTGGCCATGTCGGCCATCGCGGGCGGGCAGGTGCGCATCGGGCTGGAGGACGCCGTGTGGCTGTCACGCGGTGAACTGGCTCCGTCCAACGCGGCGATGGTCACCAAGGGCCGGCGGATGCTGGAGGATCTGGGCTTTGATCTGGCCACCTGCGCGGAGGCGCGCAAGCGGTTGGCGCTATGATGCGGCTGTTTCATGCGCCTGGGTCGTGCTCGGACGGGATCGCATTTCTGCTGGAGGAGATCGGCGCAGAGTATGACGTGCAGATCATTGACCTGAAAACCAAGGCGCAGCTAACCCCTGAATATCGCGCGCAAAACCCCAAGGGCAAGGTGCCTGCGCTGCGGCGGGCGGATGGCTCGGTCCTGACAGAATTTCAGGCGATCGCGTTCTGGCTGGGGCGTGCGCATCCGCAGACGGGGCTGATCGGGGACGATCTGGAACAGCAGGCACGGATGCTGGAGATGCTGGATTTCCTGGTGGGCAGTTTGCATATGCGCGGCTTTACCCTGTTGAAAGTGCCTCAGAAATTCCTGGCCGATCCGGCAGGACAGGCCGCATTACAGGCCCATGGCCGCGCCGAGGTGGAGAAGGGCCTGGCCTATCTGTCCGAACGTCTGGGCGATCAGGAATTCCTGTTCGGACGGCTGAGCATCGTCGAGGGTGCGGTGTTTTACCTGCTGCGGTGGGCGGATCAGGGCGGGCTGCCGATGGCGGAAAACCTGCGCGCCTTGCTGGCACGGCTGCGGGCGCGCCCGGCGGCGGACCGGGCGCTGGCGCATGGCTGAGCGCGTTCACACAGCGAACGCGCGCCTACGAAACCGTAGCGGGCGGCGCGCGCGTTTCGTTCTTTAGCCGACAATGACAGACAGCCCGCGCAAAGCTGCGGGCGAGCGGAGGAGCACTAAACATGACCGCCTATCCCACCGAGATTCCCGTTGTGATCGTTGGCGCGGGGCCGACGGGCCTGACCACCGGGCTGTTGCTGGCCGAATACGGGGTGGACTCGATCATTCTGGAGCGCAACAGCGCCCCCATGGACATCCCTCGCGCCATTGTGCTGGATGACGAAGGGGCGCGCACCTTGCAGGTGTTCGGGGCGGACAAAACCTATGTCGCGGGCACAATCCCCGGCGAGGGCGCGGCCTATGTGGATGACGCTGGCACGACCTTTGCCAAGGTCGGATCGGGGCCGGAAACCTATGGTTTTGCCAAGCGGCATTTCATCAATCAGCCGGAAATGGAATACGCGCTGCATGACTGTCTGAAAACGACGGATCGTTGCTCGGCGCAATTCAACAGCGAGGTGCAAAGCCTGACGCAGGACGGCGAAGGCATCACCGTGGTGGTGCGGGGCGCTGACGGGGCCGAGCACAGCATTCGCGCGCAATATGTAGTGGCCTCGGACGGGGGGCGCAGCCCGATTCGGGAAAGCCTGGGCATTGCGATGCAGGGCTCGACCTATGCGCAGGACTGGATTGTGATCGACACGCTGAATGACCCGGATGAGGTGCGCCATTCGTGGTTTCACTGTTCCAATAAACGTCCCACGGTGTCGGTGCCCGCGCCTCATGGCGGCCGTCGGTACGAGTTCATGCTGCTGCCGGGGGAAACCCACGAACAGGTGCTTGAGGCCGATTTCGTGGCTGAATTGCTGGCGCCGTTTCGTACGATCACGGATGCCGATATTATTCGCAAAACAATTTACACCTTCCACGCGCGCATTGCCGACAAGTTCCGTGAAGGGCGCATTCTGCTGGCCGGAGACGCCGCGCATCTGACGCCACCCTTTGCCGGGCAGGGGATGAATGCGGGGCTGCGGGACGCGTGGAATCTGGCGTGGAAGCTGGCCTCGGTGGTGAAGGGCGGGGCGGGGGATACCGCCTTGGACAGTTATTTTGACGAACGGCGCGATCCGGCCTGGGCGATGATCCAGCTGGCCGTGGTGATGGGCGATATCGTGATGCCCATCGGCCAGGAGGAACTGGCCTTTCGCGAGCAATTGATGAAGTCCTTGGTGCCATTCCCGGCGGTGCAGGACTATTTCCTGAAAATGAAATTCAAACCCCGCCCGCGATATGACCGGGGCCTGTTTCTGGATCTGAAGGCGCAGGCCTTCGAGGCCTCGATCGTGGGTGAGATGATCGCTCAGCCCGATGTAGACACGGCGCAGGGCGTTCAGAAACTGGATATGCTGCTGGGCGCGGGCTTTGCGTTGATCGCGCAGGATCAGGCCGGAGCGGATGCTTTGGCGGGGTTGGTGCAGGATCAACTGGGCGGGTTGCCGCTGTCGAAAACGGTGCTGTCCTGGGGCGCGGTTGATCTGCGGGGCTTGCCGGGGGGCGGTACACAGGACGGGCGTGCGAAATCCCTGCGCACGCATCGTGATCAGATTTTGCTGGTGCGCCCGGATCGCTATGTCGCGGCAGCGATTGCGCCTTCGGAACTGGCGCGGGCTTTGGCCGATTATGCGGCGGTTCTGGCCTAAGCGCCGCCGCCTATATGGCGGCCGTGCGTGTCACCTCAGCCCCGATCATGTCGCAGGTGCGACGCAGACGGTGCGCATATTTGCGCACCATTTCGTCATAGCCGATGGCCGATTTCAGACACACCACCGTCAGCGAGGCAATCGGGCGGCTCTCTTGGTAGACAGGCATCGAGATCGAGCAGGTGTGCCCCTTGTATCCTTCGGTTCGGGTTCCGAACCCCTGGGTGCGGGTGCGGTCGATGATCTGCTGAATGGCGACGGGATCATGGGCCAGTTCGTGTTCGGGCTTGCCGGTTCGGCGCATCGTATCCAGCAGGGCCTCGCGTTCGTCATCGGGGCAAAAGGCCAGATAGGCGTGCCCGCCCGCAGTGTGCAGCATCGGGATCAGCTTGCCGACCATGCCCACGTCAAAGGAAAAAGGGCTGATCTTATGCGTGGTTTCGCGGATCTGCATCGCGGCATCGGCCAGCGTGACCAGATCCAGCGGCCACAGGATTTTCTTGCCCAGCTTGGTCATTTCGGGCATCGCGATTTGCCCCACCCAGGCCTTGTCCAGAAACCCCGAGCTCAGCAGATTGCACCGCAATGTCGGGTGCCAGGTATCGTCCGAGGGCGACTGGCTGACAAAGCCCATGCCCTCCAGTGTTTCCAGCAGCCGGAACACGGTGGCGCGCGGCAATTCCGTGTGGCGGGCAATGTCCTGCGTGCGCATCCCGTCTTGTTCATTCACCGCTTGCAGAATGTCGAGACCGCGCTCCAACGCACGAACGGGTTTGAAAACAGGCATTTGGGGCTCCTTAATGTTCATCTAGTGAACGATTCGCGCATCCAATTTGCACCGCTGCGACAAAATGTCAACAAACGCGCACATATGCGCCGGGGGCGGCTGTGGCCCGCCCCGACACGCATTCTGGGAGGAAAAACATGTACGACACGCTGCGCCGCCTGACCGAGCGGATGACTTATATTCTGGCCTTGGCAGGGTTTGCCGGGCTGCTGGTCCTGGCGATGATGGTCACGCTGGATATTCTGCTGCGGTTCTTTTTCGGCTACCCTTTGCAAGGGGTGAACGATGTCAGTGCCGTGGTGATGGCAGTGGTGATCGCGGCCTGTATTCCACAGAGCCTGATGCTCAAGCAGAACATCTCAATCGAAGTGCTGGGCAGCATGTCGCCGCAGGTGGTGCGCCTGCTACTGAACCTGTTCGCCAGTGCGGCTGTGCTGCTGTTTTTCGTGCTGATGGTGGGGCAATTCGTGCCCTATTCGGCGGCGATCACCGATAGCGGAGAAAAAACCTGGGTGCTGCAATGGCCTGTCGGCCCGTGGTGGTGGGCGGCGACGTGCCTTCTGTCGGTGGCGGTTCTGGCGCAGCTGGTGGTGACGCTGACCGATCTGCGCGCTTTGTTCGGGCTGGAGGGCCGCGCGCGCGGCGCTTCGGACGACATCCTGTAATCCTGACCGACGGAGAGAGCTATGGATCCGCTACTTATTGCCGGTATCGGCTTTGCCATGATGCTGGGGTTGATCGCGCTGCATGTGCCGATCGGGGTTGCCATGGGCTTTGTCGGGGTGACCGGCTTTGCCATGGTTGTGGGCTGGGGGCCGGCGCTGTCGTTGCTGGCTTCTGAACCGGCCTCGACGCTGACGAACCTGAACCTGGCGGTGATCCCGTTGTTCATGCTGATGGGGAATCTGGCTGCTGCGGCAGGGCTGGCCAATGACGTGTATAATATCGCCCATGCCTTTATCGGCCATCGCAAGGGCGGGCTGGCGACGGCAACGGTGCTGGGCTGTGGCGGGTTCGGAGCTGTCTGCGGCTCGGGCGTGGCGACAACGGCCACCTTTGGCCGCGTGGCCCTGCCCGAGATGTTGGAGCGCAAATACGATCCGTCGCTGGCCACAGGGGCGATTGCGGCGGGGGGAACGCTGGGGATCATCGTGCCGCCCAGCACGATTATCGTGCTTTATGCGATCCTGACCGAACAATTCGTGGTCGAGCTGTTCACCGCTGCCCTGATCCCAGCTGTTTTGGCGGTGATCCTGTATATGGGCGCCGTGCGGGCGACGATGATCTATAATCCCAATGCCGCCGCGACGATTGAAAAACTACCGATGAAAGAGCGGCTGGCCGCATTGCGCAAAGGATGGGGCGTTGTCGTTCTGTCGGTTGTCGTGCTGGGGGGGATCTATTCGGGGATCTTCACCGTGAACGAGGCAGCCGCCGTGGGCGTTGTGGTGGCGTTTATCTTTCTGGTCGCCCGCCACGGGTTCAACTGGAAGGAGCTGACCAGTGTTCTGGTGCAGGCCTCGGCCTCGACGGCGATGATCTATGTGATGGTGTTTGGGGCCACGATTTTCTCGTATTTCATGGCGATCACGGATGCGCCCTCGATCATCGTGAACGGCATTGCGGCGATGGACCTGCCGCCGATGGGCGTGATCGCGATGCTGCTGCTGTTGTACATCTTCCTTGGCGCGTTTTTCGACGAGGTGGCGGCGATGATCATCACGCTGCCTTTCGTGATCCCGGTCGTGCAGCATCTGGGTTTCGATCTGGTCTGGTGGGGTATCATCAACGTCATCGTGATTGAGATCGGCATGATCACGCCCCCCATCGGGATCAACGTCATGGTCCTGAACGCCCTGCGCCGGGATATCGGGCTTCAGACGATCTATAAGGGGATTTTGCCATTTTTCCTGGCCGACATCGTGCGGCTGGTGATCCTGGTCAGCTTCCCCTGGCTGACGCTGTGGCTGCCCAGCGTGCTGCTGTGAACCGCTGTTCACACAGTGGACCGTTACATCAAAACGCATCGGGCTGACACCCGGTGCGGCTACCTTCACCCCTCAGTAAACAACAGGACTTCCAGGGAGGAAACCACATGAAACTGATGAAACTGACTGCGGCGGCGATTGCGCTGTCCTCGACGATGGCCAGCGGTGCCTGGGCGGAAATGCTGCGCTTTTCCAGCTTTGAACCCCCCGTCGCGTTCCTGACCAAGAACGTCTTCCCCGAGTGGGCCAAGAACGTGTCCGAAGCCTCGGGTGGGGATGTCACGATCAAGATGTTCCCCGGCGGTACGCTGGGCCGTTCGCCCGCGCAGCAGCTGCAAATGGTGGCGGATGGGGTGGCCGATATTGCCTTTATCGTGCCCGGCTATAACCCCGGTGTGTTCCCCGGCGTGACCGTGGGCGAGCTGCCCTTTACCGTGACCAGCTCGCAGGCCGGTTCCGAAGCGATTTGGAGCCTGTTTGAACAGGGAATGCTGGAAGGCGATTTCGACAAGTTCAAAATCATCGGTATTTTCACCACCGCGCCGCAGACGATCGCGTCGAAATCGGTGATCAAGATGCCCGCCGATATGGATGGCAAGAACTTCCGCGCTTCCTCACCTAACCTTCTGGTCGCAATTGAAAAAATGGGCGCTGTCCCCGTGGGCGGAATCACCGCGCCGACCATTGCGGAATCCATCTCGCGCGGGTTGATTGATGGCTCGTTCAACGAATGGAACGCGCTGAAATCCTTCCGTATCATGGAAGCCGTCGACAATATTCTTGAGGTGCCGATGGGCACCAGCCCGCTGATGGTGGTGATGAACAAGTCCAAATACGAAGGCCTGTCAGAGCAGGGCAAAGCGGCAGTCGATCAGTTCTCGGGTGCGGCCTTTGCGACGGCCTTTGGGCAGGCGTTCGACGGGGTGAACAACGCTGTGCGTGCGGATGCGGTGAAGGCAGGCAAGCTGACCATCACCACCCCGGACGCGGCCACTGTGGCCGCCTGGAAAGAGGCGACTCAGCCGGCCATCGACCAGTGGATTGCGAATACCGAAAACGGTCAGGCGATCTATGACGCGTTCCTGGCCACAATGGGCGAATGATCGCATAAAATCAAGGGGCAAAGCGGGCGTTTCGGCGCCCGTTTTTTCATGCCGGCGGGACTGTTCCGTTCATTCGGTGAACCGGGCGGTTACCGATCTTGAGCGCCCCGCGCAAAACCCGCGTGATGGGGCTGGGAGTTTCACGCATTGGAGGGCGTTATGGAAATCAGGTCTTTAGGCTATATCGGGATCAATTCGACTAAGGGACAGGACTGGTCGGATTATGCAACGGGGCTGCTTGGGATGCAGCAGGTGGACCGAGGCGGAAAGACGCGCGCCTTCCGCATGGACGATCGCAAGCAGCGGCTTGTGGTAACCGGAGAAGAAGGCGAAGGCCTGGGTTTCATGGGTTGGGAGGTAGACAGCCCCGCCGCATTGGACGCCCTGGCCAGCCGCCTGGAAAACGCGGGCGTCGCGGTAGAGTTGGCCGGTACGGCGCTGACGGATGAACGGTTTGTCACGCAGCTGATCCGGTTCAAAGACCCCGAAGGCAACCAGTTAGAGGCGTTTTGCGGCCAGCACAGTACCGACGATCCTTTCGTGCCGGGCCGTCCGATCCTGGGGTTTGAAACGGGGGCTTTGGGCATGGGCCATGCGGTGCTGAAGGCACGCGATGCCACTGCGTTGCTGCCCTTTTATGTGGACCTGCTTGGGTTTCGTATTTCGGATTATGCGCTGGCTCCGTTTCCTTTGTATTTCTTCCATGTCAACGGGCGGCATCACAGCTTTGCCATGGTGGGGCTGGGGCATCAGGGGTTCCACCATTTCATGGTGGAATATCAGGCGCTTGACGATGTGGGGCAGGGCTATGATCTGGCCAGTATCGAAGAGGGGCGGCTGGCCTATACGCTGGGCCGGCACACCAATGATTATATGATGAGCTTTTATACGCATACGCCCTCGGGGTTTTTTATCGAAACCGGGTTTGGCGGGCGGGTCATTGATCCTGAAACCTGGGAGCCGCATGAAACATTCGACGGGCCCAGCCTGTGGGGCCACGACCGGACATATATGGAAGAGGCGCAGCGCAAGCGGCTGGAGGACATGCGGCTGGATCTTGCGCGGCGTGGCGTACGGGCACCGAACTGCCCGTGGCTGGATTCCGTTCGGGGGGGCGCATAATGGCGGGGTTTCGGTTCGATCCCAAGGCACGGTATCGGATGCCGGTTCTGTTCGGCCCAACCGTGGGGCCGCGACAGGGGCCGCATGGGCAGCGCTATGACGGGCAGGATGCTCCGTTCGAGGTGATGGGCGCGCGGTTCCTGTCCACGGCAGAGGCGCTTGAGCCGCTGTTACCGCAGGGGTTTGCGCTGGATGGTGATCCTGTTGTGACCGTGGAACACACGATCTTGCAGGATCTGCAATGGCTGGCCGGCCGGTCCTATTCGATGCTGGGCGTAAAGCTGCCAGTGGTGTTTACCGGCGCGGATGAGCTGCTGCGCGGCCCGTTGCTGACGGTGCTGTGGGAAAACCGTCCCGAACCCATTCTAAGCGGGCGCGAAGAGTTGGGTTTTAACAAGCTCTATGCCGATTTGCCCGCGCCTGAACAGGTGGGCACAACGCGCAGTTGCCGGGCGTCCTGGGATGGGCATGGGTTTTTCCGGATGCGATTGCACGGGCTGGCCCCGGCCAAGCCGCCCAAGGCCCCGGCCAGCGATGGCACGTTGCATTATGCCTATATGCCGCCGATGGGGCAGGACGGGCCGCATCAGTCCCGTACCCGTGTCATGCTAAGCCCCAGTCCGCCCGCCACCCCGTCGCGTATCGTGCAGTATCAAGCGGGCGAAGCCGAGCTGGAATTCACCCGCTCGACCTTTGATCAGGTTCCGACAATGTTTCATATTATCAACGCTTTGTCCGATCTTCCCGTGGTCGAGATGCTGGGCGGGTTTACGCTGTCCGGACGGGGCAAAAGCGATCTGGCCGAGCAGCGCATGGTGGCACAGCAGGCGTTCACTGAATGAACGATTTCTCCGTCTGGCTTTGTTGCCGGACTGGCTCGGATTAGGCCGGGCCGACCCTTTGAAACCCGCGAGGAGGACCCCAGATGCGGCTTGTGTCTTTTGAATTGAGTGATGGCAGCCAGGGCTATGGTGTATTGGAGGGCGATACGATCCGCGCCGCCGGTGCGGCTCTGAGTGCCAAATATGCGGATCTGCGCGCCGTTCTGGCGGCGGATGCAGTGCCCGAGATGGCCGTGGCCGATGGCACCGTTTATGCGCTGGCGGATGTGACGCTGCGCTCGCCTATTCCGAACCCGGACAAGATCATCTGTATCGGCCTGAACTATATGTCCCACATCAAGGAAACGGGCCGTGAAAAGCCCAAACATCCGTCGATTTTCACCCGCTACCCGTCGTCGGTTCTGGGGCATGATGTGGATCTGATCCGCCCCAAGGCCAGCCCTGATTTCGACTATGAGGGCGAGCTGGCCGTGATCATCGGCACAGAAGGCCGGCACATCAGTGCGGCCAATGCCTGGGACCATATCGCGGGTTACAGCGTGTTCAATGATGGCTCGATCCGCGACTATCAGATTCACACCAGCCAGTTCTGGCCGGGCAAAAGCTTTGATGACACGGGCTCGATGGGGCCTGCGCTTGTGACACGCGATGAAGTGCCTGATATCGAAGCGCAATCCCTGAAAACGCGTCTGAACGGCCAAGAGGTGCAATCGACCACCATCGACGATCTGGCGATCTCGATCCCAGAGATCATCGCCTATTGTTCGACGGTGACCAAACTGCTGCCGGGCGACATCATCGCCACGGGCACGCCGGGCGGTGTGGGCCGCTTCCGCGAGCCGCGTTTGTACATGAAACCGGGTGATGTCTGCGAGGTGGAAATCTCGGGCGTGGGTCTGCTGCGCAACGGAATTCGCGACGAATCCTGATCGCCTGAACACCCGATCGACCGTGTAAAAACAGCCACAGGACGCCGCGTGCTTTCTGTGGCTTTTCAGTTTCGTGCCAGAGCCGTGTTTGCCTGTCTTTATATCCGCCCGGCTTCTGGTATCTTGTCCAAGGCCTGGACAAAGAAGGGGCGCAGTTGCAGCAGGGGGGGCAACCTCTGGATTACGCCGGGCCTGCAAGAGAGCTCGGCTGGAACAGCGCTTGGTGAGCTTGCAAAGCTGGCGCGTTATTCACTGTAATCGGTGCGGTAGGCAACACCGTTCAGAGAGGCTAATGTTGCGGTATGACACAGCAGATGGCCACGCTCTTGAACCCGCTGAACACCCTGCCACAGACCCCCGGCTGGGTTCCCTCTTTTCGTGGGCAAACCCCTGAAAACATGGCCTTTCGGTCTGGGGCGGTGCTGCTGGTGCTGGACCAGTTGATTGGCGATGCCAGACATGGTGTGCCGGTGCCGCTGCTTGCGAACCGGCTGGCGCTGAGCGCGGCGACGGCGACCTCGAAACTGGAGGGACGGCTGGCACGAGAGACGGATATCCGCGACGCCTATCACCTGACGCCCCCCGGCGAGGCGCGGGGGCCGGATGGCGATCTGCTGGCCTTCTGGCGCCGATCCGTACGTCTGAGGGGCGGCCGGACAGATGCGCTGGAGGCTTTGATCGGGGCGGCGCTGGCGGCCGAGGCGCATGTCTGGCTGCACGAAGGCCACGAACGGGCCAGCACCCACGGCCCTCTTGCGGGGTGCGTGTCCGTTTTGCGCCGGGTGCTTGACGCTGATGACCGGGCCGAGCGCGTGGCCTGTTTGCTGTCGGACATTGTTCTGGCGCGGGCGCTGAACTGGCGGGTCGTGCTGCCGATCTCTGCAAGCCGGCTGACCAAGAAGGCACTGCGGGACCTGACCGCGCCGGGACCGGGGGGCGAACTGGCGGTTCAGGGGCGGATTCTCGATGCTGCCGAGGCGCTGATCCGGCAGGCGCGGGATTTGGCCCGCTATGCAGGGGCGCTGCGTTCCGTGGCGCCGAAGCTGCGGGCAAAGGGGGCGGCGGCGGCGGTCGAGCTGTTCCTGACCGAGGATGCCGTGGCCCCGGCCTCGATGCTGTCACCGCGCATTCAGGGGACGAACATCCCCATGACCGATCGCGCCGCGCGGCGGTTCTGCGACCGGCTGGTCGAGCTGGGCGTGGCCCGAGAGCTGACCGGGCGGCCCACGTTCCGGCTTTATGGGATTGCGCCATGACGGCCGCGAGCAGGAAGCGCAAACCGGCGGATGAGGGGGGGGCTGTCTTTGACCGCGAGCTTGATGATCTGCCTCAGGAACTGCGCTGGCGCGAATGGATGGGCCGGATCGAGGCAGTGCTCTTTGCCAGCGCCTCGCCCGTCGGGCGTGAAGACCTGGCGCGCGTGGTGGGGCAGGGGGTCTCGGTTGAGCTGCTGATCGAGGACATCCGGGCCCAGCTGACGGGTCGTCCCTATGAGCTGATCGAAGTCGCCGGCGGCTGGATGTTCCGGACGCGTCCGCAGTTTTCCGATGCCATCAAAGCGGCCGCCGATCTGGGCACGCCATCGCTGTCCTTTACCGAGATGGAGATGGGGGTGCTGTGCGCGATTGCCTATCATCAACCGATTGACCGGGCGGGGCTGAAGGACATCTTCGGAAAGGACGTCAGCCGCGACCTGCTGGCCCGGCTGCGCTATAAGGATTTGATCGCCTCTGGCCCGCGCTCTCCGCGCCCCGGAGCGCCGCATACATTTGTGACGACTGAGACGTTTCTGACCACATTCGATTTGCAGAGCCTGCGGGATTTGCCGGATCTTGAATTGTCAGAGAAATAATACGGGCCGATTGCGGGCAACCGGCACCAGCAGAAACGCAGGGCTGCCTAGGGGGCGCCTGTCAGATCCTCGGCCAGCATGAAGGCATTGCCATCCGGATCATAGAAGGTTGCTGTCTTGACCATGCCTTCGACGACATCGGTTGGACCGTCAAATTGCACCTTGGCCTGTTCCAGCTTTTGCCGTGCCGTGTCCAGATCGGCGACGCCGAAGACGGGGACGCAATTTCCGGGGGCAGGTTTCGTGTGTTCGCCCAGGCCTATCGTCACCCCGGTCGTATTGGTTTGCAGCTCTGACCATCCGGCCTCGTCTGCATGATAGATCGTGTCAAACCCCAGCATCGTTTTGAACCACTCGGCGCTTGCATGGCGATCGCTGACCGAAAACGAAATAGTGATGGTGTTGTCCAATGAAACTAGCGACATAGTATTTCCTTTGTTGTGAAATTATATTAACTATACATTATGGACATTAAGACACTTGTCAACACCACCTCAAGGGCCTGGACCATACCGATTTTGGCGCAGTTGCACGCGGGTGTCGCTGGGCGGCAGGCGCCGCTTCTGGCCGCCACTGGCGCAAGCCGGACGGCATTCGCGCAGAGCATGGAACATTTGATTTCTATAGGCCTGTTAGAGCGGAACCCCGGTTACGGCCACCCGCTGCGCCCCGAATTTCGCCTGACAAAACATGGTGTTACGGCTGCGACCATCGCCAGCAAAATCCTAAATGTCACCGCTGACGAGGATCAGGGCCTGTTGCGCCGGTCCTGGACGGTGCCGGTGCTGACGGCTCTCCACAGGCCCAGCCATTTCAATGAGATCAAGCGAAACCTGCACACGATTTCGGACCGGGCTTTGTCGCAGTCGCTGAAAACGATGGAAGCCAAAAACTGGGTGCAGCGGAATGTGGACGAGACCGCCCGCCCGCCCCGGCCGCTCTATCGTGCTGCGAACACTGGCGCGCTGGTCAGCCGGGTCACGGCGGCCGAGGTTCGCCTTCTCTAACCAGGTCTGAACCGCAGGTATTCCTGGGCGTTACGGATGGCCTTGACGATGCTTGCTCGCTCTTGCCTAGCAATTTATAGTTTTGATAGGTATATTATGCCAAGCAAAACCAGAAAGTGATAGGTATGGCCCCTCTCAGCAGTATCGCAATGAGCGCATACACCGATCTTGTGCGGCTTTTGAAGGACGATGCCCTATCCGGTGTCGAGGGCAAGCCGACGCTCAAAACCCGTGGGGATAAGGCCTATTGGTATGCGGCGCGCCGGGTCGGGCGGGCAATGCGCTTCTTCTATATTGGAGAAGATTCAGAGGAAACCCGCACCCGCATTGACCGTATCGAAGACCTGCGCGCCACGGCCAAAGAGCGTCAGGCCGAGCGGTCTCGTCTGGTTCGGCTGCTGCGCGCGGAGGGCATGACGCCGACGGATCGGGCGACTGGCTCGATCCTCTCGGCGATGGCCGGGGCGGGGACGTTCCGGCTGGGCGGTACGCTTGTCGGTACGAATGCGTTCCGGCTCTATGAGGGCGAGCTTGGTGTTCGCCTGCCTCTGGGCGGTATGGCCAATACCGGCGATATCGACATTGCCCAGTTCGAAAAGCTGAGTGTCGCGCTGCAAGATCAGGTTGATCCGGGGCTGGCGCAGACATTCTCGACCCTGAAATTCGCGCCTGTTCCGGGGCTTGACCGGGGGCGGACCTGGCGATGGGCGCAGGGGGGCAGCGGCCAGCTGGTCGAGTTCCTGACCCCTGCTTTCGGCCATGAAACCATCCGTGACCTGCCGGCCCTGGGCGTTTGTGCGCAGGCGCTGAACTATCTTAACTTTCTGATCGCCGAGCCTCTTCACGCTGCGGCCCTGTACCGTTCGGGGATCCTTGTTCAGGTGCCGCGCCCTGAGCGCTATGCGATCCACAAGCTGATCGTCGCCGATCGCCGCCGGGGCGGAGAGGGGCGGCTGAAGTCATCGAAAGATCGGGAACAGGCGGCCTTTCTTATTGAGGCACTGGCCGAAGACCGGCCCGATGATCTGTTCAGGGCCTATACTCATGCGCTGACTGTCGGCCCCCGCTGGCGCGCGCATCTTGGCAGCTCGCTGGATCGGATGGCGGGGACGAAAGCCATTCTTGAGGGGCTGGGGGCCTGAAAGTCGATGGCCACGGTGTTGTCGCGGGCTTGGGATGGGCCGCGCGGCGGATTGAAGGTGGCTTGCAAAGCGGCGGGCGGACGGGCAGAGATGGGGCTATCCCCCTCCCAGCCCGCAGCGGACAGGCCCGATGGCGTTCACATTCAAACAACTTAGGTATTTTGTCGCCGTTGCGGAAAATGGCACCGTGTCGGGCGCGGCCCAGGCCCTGGCGATTTCGCAATCCGCCGTCACCGAGGCGATCCGCGAATTGGAAACCGATCTGGGCGTGCCGCTCTTCACCCGCCATCCGCGCGGGCTTGATATCACGCATAAGGGGCATCAGTTTCTGCGCCACGCCACGGGGATTCTTGCGGGGGTGTCTGATGCGCGCCACGCGCTTACGCAAGAGGGTGAGGCCCTGACAGGGACGCTGCATGTTGGGGTGACATCGCTGGTGGCGGGCTATGTCCTGTCCGATATTCTTGCCCGTTTCCGCCGCGCCAATCCGCAGGTAGAGGTGACAGCGCTGGAGGATACGGGCGATTACCTGGAGCATCTTCTGGTCGGCGGCGAGCTGGACGTCGCCGTGATGGTGACAACGAACATGCGTGACCGCATGGCGCTGCACACCGAAATCCTTGATACCTCGCCCTATCAGCTTTGGTTGCCGAATGGGCATGATCTGGCGACGCGGCCCTCTGTGTCGATCGAGGATCTGACCGATGAACAGATGATTATGCTGCGCATCGACGAAATCGAAGAACCCACCCGGAAACTGCTCTCGGCGTTTGGAGCGCGTCCGCGGGTGGCGTTCCGCACCCGCTCGGTCGAGGCGGTGCGTTCCTTGGTGGCGACGGGGGCGGGAATCGCACTGCTGCCCGAGATGGTCTATCGGCGCTGGTCTCTCGAAGGTGATCGAATTGTGTCCAGAGATGTGTCCGGAAGCCTACCTGTTGTGCAGGTTGGAACCGTCTGGCGAAAGGGTGCACCGCTGAAACGGGTAACGCGTGAATTTATTCAGGCGGCGCAAACCCATAAAAACACAAAGTAATTTCTTGGTATCAATTTTTCCGATACCCAAAACCAGAGAATTGAATTTGTGAAACCGGGCAGAGTTTTACAGGCTTGAGCGCAAGGGAGTTTGAACTCCCGTCGCAACAGGGAAAGCCATTATGAAACAGATTTTCAAGGTATGCGTGTCGGGCCTTGCGCTCACCGCTGCCACCACCGTTCCGCTGCACGCCGCCGATATGATGACCGAACTGGGCGCGGGCGAAGGCACCGTTTCTATCGTTGCCTGGCCGGGCTATATCGAGCGCGGCGAAACCGATCCGGCCTTTGACTGGGTAAGCAAGTTCGAAGAGGCCACCAGCTGTAAGATCGAGATCAAGACCGCCAACACCTCTGATGAGATGGTCGCGCTGATGAACGAAGGCGGGTTCGATCTTGTGACGGCCTCTGGCGATGCGTCGCTGCGGCTGATCGCGGGCGGACGTGTGCAGCCGGTCAACACCGATCTGATCCCCAGTTGGGCGCGGGTCGATGACCGCCTGAAAGAGGCCCCCTGGCACACGGTCAAGGGCACGCATTACGGCACGCCGTTCATGTGGGGGCCGAACGTGCTGATGTACAACACCGAGGTGTTCGATGAGGCCCCGACCAGCTGGAACGTGGTCTTCGAGGAAGTCACCCTTCCCGATGGCGAAAGCAACAAGGGCCGGGTGCAGGCCTATGACGGGCCGATCTATGTGGCCGATGCCGCGATGTATCTGATGGCGCATCAGCCAGAGCTGGGCATCACCAGCCCCTATGAGCTGAACGAGGACCAATACGCCGCTGCGCTTGATCTGCTGCGGACCCAGCGCACGCTGGTGTCGCGTTACTGGCACGATGCCTTCATCCAGATTGACGACTTCAAGAACGAGGGCATGGTCGCCTCGTCTTCCTGGCCGTTCATGGTCAACCTGCTGAAGGCCGACGGTGTGCCGGTGTCCTCTGTGATCCCCGAAGAGGGCGCAACCGGCTGGGCCGATACGCTTATGCTGCATTCCGAGGCAGAGCACCCGAACTGCGCCTATATGTTCATGGAACACTCGCTGAATTCTAACCTGCAATCCGATCTGTCAGTGTGGTTTGGTGCCGTGCCGTCCGTGCCCTCTGCCTGTTCGGACGGATCGGGGATGCAGACCGCCGAGGGCTGCTCGGCCAATGGTCTGGACGATTTCGACAAGATCAAGTTCTGGCAGACTCCGGTGTCGCGCTGTGAAAGCCAGGGCACCTGCGTGCCCTATTACCGCTGGGTGTCCGACTATATCGGTGTGATCGGCGGCCGCTGATTTCACCCAATCAGCCCGGACCCTTGCCTCTTCCTGGGTCCGGGCTCTCTTTGAAAGACCAAAAATGACTGATGCCGTAACCTTCCGGGGCGTGTCGCGCCATTTCGGAACCGTAAAAGCCGTGGACGAGGTCGATCTGTCGATCCAGGACGGCGAATTCTTTGCCATGCTTGGGCCGTCCGGTTCCGGCAAAACCACCTGTCTGCGCCTGATCGCCGGGTTCGAGCAACCGACCGCAGGACATATCGAGATTTTTGGCGAACGCGCCGAGGGCGTGCCGCCCTATCTGCGCAACGTAAACACCGTGTTTCAGAACTATGCGCTGTTCCCGCACATGAACGTGCGGGACAACGTGGCCTTTGGGCTGAGGGTCAAGGGCATCAGCCGGGCCGAACGCCACCGCGCCGCCGAAGAGGCATTGGAGCTTGTCGAACTTAGCGGGTATGGCAACCGCCGCGCCGGAGAGCTGTCGGGCGGGCAGCGTCAGCGGGTGGCTCTGGCCCGTGCTTTGGTGAATAAGCCGCGGGTGGTGCTGCTGGATGAACCCCTGGGGGCGCTGGATCTGAAACTGCGCGAACAAATGCAGGAAGAGCTGCGTAAATTGCAGCGCGCGCTTGGCCTGACCTTTGTTTTTGTGACCCATGATCAGGACGAGGCCCTGTCGATGGCTGATCGTGTGGCGGTCTTTGCTGACGGTAAAATTCAACAGGTCGGCACGGCCGAGGACATCTACCGCCGTCCCGACACGCGTTTTGTGGCGGATTTTGTCGGCTCGTCCAATGTGTTGCCGGCCGATCTGGTCGGAGCGGGCGCGGCGGGGCAGTGGATTTCCCTGCGTCCCGAAGATGTGGTGCTGGACCCGGCCGGGCGCGAGGCCACGGTAACCGGCCGCTATTTCCACGGGCGCGTTACCAAGCTTTCGCTTGATCTGGGCGGGCAGAGCATCACTGCTCTGGTCTCTGCCCATGAGGCGGCGCCGGATGTGGGCGAAGTGGCAAAAATCTCGTGGGATCCGACGCGGGTGCATATCATGGGGCGGGGCGCATGAGCGATCTTACCTCAAATGCTGCGATTTTCGCCCCGCGTTCCGGCCCTCTGGCGCGCATGGTGGACTGGATCATCCGTCATCCGCGTATGTTCGTTTTCCTGTTGGTGCTGCCGATCACGCTGTGGCTGGGGATCGTCTATATCGGCGCGCTGATCGCGCTGCTGATCCAGAGCTTTTTCTCGATCGACGAGTTCTCAGGCATTATCGTGCATGAGTTCACGTTCAAAACCTATGGCGAACTGCTTAGGCCCTATAATCTGGACATCATCGTCCGCACCGTTGCCATGGCTGCTGCGGTTACCGTGGCGGCCGCCATTATCGCCTTTCCCATCGCTTATTTTGCGGCGCGGTATGCCACGGGAAAATGGAAGGCGCTGTTCTACATCGGGGTGATGCTGCCGCTGTGGTCAAGCTATCTGGTCAAGGTCTACGCCTGGAAACTGGTGCTGGCAAAAGAGGGCATTCTGAACTGGGTCTTTGCCAAGCTGCACCTGACCTGGCTTCTGGATGGCATTCTGTCGATCCCGGTGATTGGCGGCAATTCCCTGTCGGTCAGCTATACCGGCACCTTTCTGGTGTTTCTCTATATCTGGCTGCCCTACATGATCATCCCGGTACAGGCCGCGCTGGAGCGGGTTTCCAAAGACCTGACCGAGGCCGCCGCCGATCTGGGGGCCACACCAAAGCAGAGCTTTCGCATGGTGCTGTTTCCGCTGGCGCTTCCGGGTGTTGTGGCCGGGTCGATCTTCACCTTTTCCCTGACGCTGGGCGATTACATCGTGCCGCAGATCGTTGGCAATTCGCGCCTTTTCATCGGTCAGGCGGTCTATACCCAGCAGGGCACCGCCGGGAATATCCCGCTGGCTGCGGCCTTTACCGTGGTGCCGATCGTGATCATGGGGGTTTACCTTTGGGGCGCGCGCAAAATGGGGGCTTTCGATGCACTCTGATACCCGGTCACCTTTGGGCCTGAAACTGGCTGCTTTCGGAGGTCTGTTTTTCCTTCTGGCTCCTATCGCGCTGATTTTTCTCTATGCGTTTTCGACCGAGGAAAAGAGCTTTCAATGGCCGCCGCCCGGTTTCACGACGAAATGGATCGGCGTCACATTGGGCCGCAGCGATGTCTGGGAGGCCATGGCGCTGTCCGTCAAAGTCGCCGCGATTTCCACCGTTCTGGCGCTGATCCTGGGAACGCTGACAGCCGCTGCGGTGGCCCGGTCCAGGTTCTTTGGGCGTGAAACCATTTCGCTGCTGGTGATCCTGCCCATTGCCTTGCCGGGGATTATCACCGGGATTTCGCTGCGGTCTGCGTTTTCTCTTCTGGAGATTCCATTCAGCACCTGGACCATCGTTTTGGGGCACGCGACCTTCTGTATCGTGATCGTCTACAACAATGCGGTGGCCCGGTTCCGGCGGACCTCGGGGGCGCTGATCGACGCGGCGATGGATCTGGGTGCAGATGGGCTTCAGACGTTCCGGCTGGTGATTCTGCCCAATATCGCAACCGCTTTGCTGGCGGGGGGAATGCTGGCCTTTGCCCTCAGTTTCGATGAGGTCATCGTCACCACCTTCACTGCGGGCAATCAGACCACCCTGCCGATCTGGATGCTCGAAGAGCTTGTTCGCCCGCGTCAGCGCCCCGTGACCAATGTGGTTGCCATGGCTGTCGTGATCGTGACGATCCTTCCGATCCTGGCGGCTTATTACCTGACAAAAGACGGCGAACACACCGCCGGTTCTGAAAAATAAAGACCCGAATAATGAACAGGGAGACACCCATGGACACGCAAATGCTGATTGGCGCAAAGCTCGTTTCCGGCACCGAGACAGAGGAGAATATCCTCAATCCGCGCACGGGCGAGATCATCACCACCTTGCCCGAAGCCTCGCTGACACAGGTTGAAGAGGCCGTTTCTGCGGCAGAGAAAGCCTTTGAGCGCTGGTCGCGTACCACGCCTGCCGACCGTTCGGCCTATCTGTTGAAGATCGCGGACCGGATCGAGGCAGAGGCGGATACTCTTGCCGGGCTGGAATCGCTGAATTGCGGGAAACCCGGCCCCTTGGCGCTGGGGGATGAGCTGCCGGCGATTGTCGATTGCTTTCGGTTTTTTGCCGGTGCCGTGCGCTGCATGACCGGGCCGGTGGCCGGGGAATACCTGGAAGGGCACACCTCGATGATCCGGCGCGATCCCATCGGTATCGTTGCCTCTATCGCGCCGTGGAATTATCCGCTGATGATGATGGCGTGGAAAATTGCGCCGGCGATTGGTGCGGGCAATACGGTGGTGTTCAAACCGTCCGAGCAAACCCCGCTGACGGCGCTGGCCATGGCGAAAATCTTTGCCGATGTGCTGCCCGAAGGCGTGGTGAACATTATCCTCGGACGGGGCGAAACCGTTGGCTCTGCGCTGATCAACCATCCGAAAGTGGCGATGATTTCGCTTACTGGCGATATCGCGACCGGGCGTAAAATCCTAGAGGCCGCGAATAAGACGATCAAACGCACGCATCTTGAACTGGGGGGCAAGGCCCCGGTCATCGTGTTCAACGATGCCGATCTGGAGGCCACGGTCGAGGGGCTGCGCGCGTTCAGTTTCTACAATGCGGGGCAGGATTGCACTGCGGCGTGCCGTGTCTATGTGCAGGGCGAAATCTATGACAAATTCGTCGCCGATCTGACGGCCACCGTATCGGATATTCCCTATGGTCAGTAGGACGATAGCCTCAATGAAATCGGCCCGCTGATTTCACTGCGTCAGCGTGACCGGGTGGCCAGCTTTGTGGCCCGCGCGCGCGAGGCCAACCATATCGAGATCACAACGGGCGGCGAAATTCCCGACAGTCCGGGGTATTACTACAAACCGACGGTGGTTGCGGGCGCGCTTCAGACCGACGAGATCGTCCGGCGCGAGGTTTTTGGCCCCGTGGTGTCCGTGACCCGTTTCGACGATGCGGACGAGGCCATCACATGGGCCAATGACAGCGATTATGGCCTGGCCTCGTCGGTTTGGACGAAGGACGTTTCGAAAGGGATGCAGGTGGCCTCAAAGCTGCAATACGGCTGCACCTGGGTGAACACGCATTTCATGCTGGCCAATGAGATGCCGCATGGGGGCATGAAGCAATCGGGCTATGGTAAGGACATGTCGTCCTATGCGCTGGAGGATTACTCGACGGTGCGCCATGTGATGATCGCGCATTAAGGGGCTGACACAGGTCCGTTAAACACTGTGGGTCCAGCGCCTTTGGGGCTGGACCATGCGTCCAAGGGCGGCCGCACACAGGATGCCGAGGCTTTCTTATGTGCCAGCGGGCTCGCCCGGACGCATTGCAAATTCCTATGTCTGCGGCAGTTCGGGGCGGGGTCTGGCGGCCAGCTCGATGGCGGCATTCGTTCCGATTCCCGTCATGCACAGCAGCCGGGCGATGATCTGCTCTTTGCTGCCAGAGGGGATGGTGCCGTTGGTGATGCCCAGGCTTGCCCCGATCAGCGCGTGCGTGGTCATGCGCCAGACCAGCTCGGCATTGGCGACTTCGAACCGCCCGGCCTGAGAGGCCAGCCGCATATCGCGGATCGCGAACGGGCCCATTTTGCGAAACATTGCGTCTGCGATCACCTCTGATCGGTGCAGCATCTGGGCCCACCGGGAATCCTCGGTTGCGGTGTCCAGAACGGTGCGGATGCCGAAGGCATAGACCTGCGCGGGGTCTTCGAATGTGTTTGTGATTTCCTCGATGCGCAGCGCCAGATCGTGCATCAGATCCTCCAGAACGGCGATGGCCAGCTCGTCCTTGGACTTGAAATAATTGTAGACCGTCCCGGCCCCGACATCGGCACGTTCGGCGATTTCAAGCATGGTTGTGGAGTCCACGCCCTTCTCGGACATGATGTCTCGTGCGGCCTCGATCAGGGCGGCGCGGTTACGCCGTTGCCTGCGGGCGACGCGTCCTTCGGTGGGTTGGGCCTTCTGTGCCATGATTCCTCGTGCTTTGCTCATACCCGAATCATATTCATTTTTGAGCGCAGTCACAATTACATCAATGCAACTGACGTATCTCTGATCAGGAGAGGATTCGGATGCGATAAACTCCAATCAAGCTACTGATATATAACATAAAAATTCCTGAAATCCGGGCAGGGATGCAGGGGAAAATAATGACGATTATTCAAACTTGACGATGATTCATTTTTACTACAGCCTTTAGGAAATCCAGCTGGAAGGACGGACCGGCGGGAATGGGACTTAGGTTGGCGCCCCCTTTTGGGGAAGGGGCCACCGGCGCGAGGAGGAGAAAGAATGAGCGTTTCATCCGCGAAGGATAGTTTTGACACCGATGTGGCCATTGTGGGCGCAGGGCCGGTGGGGACATTGCTGGCGATCCTGCTGGGGCAGCGCGGCAAGAAGGTCACCTTGATCGAGCGTTGGACAACGCATTACGGACTGCCGCGCGCTGTCACCTATGACCACGAGATCGCGCGGATTTTCGCGACTCTGGGTATCGATTCCGAAAACGACGATGCGATCAGTTTCCATGACGAACTGTATTATTGGAAAAACCGCGACGGTCAGAACCTGAGCATCGTTGACTGGCAAAGCCAATCGGCCAGCGGCTGGCGGGTGCGTTACTGGTTCAATCAGCCTCTGATGGAAAAACGTCTGCTGGCGATCGCGGCGACGCTGCCCGATATTACCATCCTGCGCGGCTGGGAAGGTGTTGGCCTTGAGCAAGACAGCGAAGGCGTCACCCTGTCGCTGAAACAAAACCCCGAGGAATACGGCTCGAATGGCGAGCATAAGGTGATCCGGGCCAAGTTCTGCGCCGGGACCGATGGGGCAAACAGTTTCGTGCGGGAAAGCCTGGGCATCGAAAACGAGGACAAGGGCTATTTCTTTGACTGGCTGATCCTCGATATGATCCCGAATTTCGATTATGTCGCCGCCAGCGCGCCCGATCCGGCACAGTGGCAGCTGTGCGACCCCAAACGCCCGACCACCATCGTTCCCGGTGGTCCGGGGCCCGATCCCAAAGGTCCGGCCCGCCGCCGTTGGGAATACATGCTGCTGCCCGGCGAAAACATTGACGAAATGCAAAAGCCCGAAAAAGCATGGGAACTGCTGGCGCCGTGGGGCATCACGCCCGAGAACTCCGAGCTTGAACGCAGTGCTGTCTATCGGTTCCAGGCCCGCTGGGCCAAGCAATGGAACAAGGGGCGCTGCATGATCGGGGGCGATGCGGCCCATCTGATGCCGCCCTTCGCAGGCGAGGGCATGTGCGCCGGGGTACGCGATGCCGTGGGCATGGCCTGGCGTCTGAACGGGGTGCTTGAGGGCAAATACGGGCTGGATGTTCTGGACAGCTACACGACCGAGCGCAAAGAGCACGCCAAGCATTACATCAACTTCAGCCAGGAACTGGGTCAGATCATCTGTATCGCGGATGAACAAGAGGCCGCCGAGCGCGACGCGCGCATGATTGCCGAACTGGCCGAGCGCAACAACGCGCCGGTGCCCACGGATATCTGTCAGCTGGGGCAGGGGGCCTGGTGCGCGGACAGTGCTCATGCCGGGGAACTGGCGGTGCAGGGCGTTGTCGAGGCGAACGGCAAACGGGACCGCTTTGATCAGGCCGTGGGGCAGGGCTGGGTTCTGCTGGGCTATGAGGCCGATCCGGCGCAGGCCATCACCGAAGAACAGCGCGCCCAGCTGGCAGCGCTGGACGGGATGACGGTGCAGATCTGTGCCCCCGGCGGTGCGTGTGACGTGGTGGATGCCCAAGGCACCTTCAAGGCATGGCTGGACGAGATTGACGCCAAATACGTGCTGATCCGCCCCGATTTCTATGTTGCTGTCACAGCCAACAGCCCCGAGGCATTGCAGACGCGTTTTGCCAAGGTAATGAAAGAACTGCATCTGACCGGCGCTCCGGCGCTGGCGGCCGAGTAACCGGGCCGCCGATCATGATGACAGCCTTCACATGTAACCTGAACCCTGCCCGGATCGTATTCGGGCAGGGGGCTCTGACCAAGGTCGCCGAGGAAATCCGCAGCCAGGGCTGCGCGCGGGCGCTGATCCTGTCCACGCCGTTCCAGGCGGCGGATGCGCAGGCGTTGGCGGCGGATCTGGGCGATCTGGCGGTGGGCGTTTTCGCGCAGGCCGCGATGCACACGCCCGTTTCTGTGACGCAACAGGCGCTTGATGCCTATGAGCAGGCCGGGGCCGATTGCGTTGTGGCTTTGGGGGGCGGGTCTACTGTCGGCCTGGGCAAGGCGATCGCCTATCGGAACGATTGTCCGCAGATCGTGGTGGCAACCACCTATGCCGGGTCCGAAGTGACGCCGATTCTGGGCCAGATCGAGGACGGGCTGAAAACCACGCTGCGGGACGCCCGCGTACTGCCCGAGGTCGTGATCTACGACCCCGCGCTAACATTGGGCCTGCCGGTCGCGATGAGCGTGACCTCGGGTCTGAACGCGATGGCTCACGCGGTCGAGGCCGTCTATGCGCAGGATCGTAACCCGGTGTCCTCGCTACAGGCGGTCGAGGGCGTGCGGGCGTTGCGCGACGCGCTGCTGGTGATCGTAGAGCAGCCGCAGGACATGGCCGCCCGCGCGCAAGCGCTGTACGGATCGTGGCTGTGCGGGACGGTGCTGGGCACCGTCGGCATGGCGCTGCATCACAAGATTTGCCACACGCTGGGCGGCTCGTTCGATCTGCCCCATGCCGAAACCCACGCGATCATGCTGCCGCACACAGCGGCCTTTAACGCCTCCGCAGCCGAGGCGGAAACCCGGCCCCTGGCGGATCTGTTCGGGGGGGATCTGGGCGCCGGCCTATGGGACTTTGCCAAGCGATTGGGTGCGCCTCTGGCGTTGAAAGATCTGGGCCTGCACGTGGCGGATCTGGACAGGGCCGCCGATCTGGCCACGCAAAACCCCTATTGGAACCCGCGCCCCGTGGAGCGCCCGGCAATTCGGGCCTTGCTGCAACGCGCCTGGGAGGGCGCGCGGCCAACGGAGTGATCAAACACAATCGCATCAGGGAGGAGACAAGATGCTTACCAGACGTACACTGCTTAAAACCGGGGCTGCCGCGGCAGCCAGCACCCTGGCCATGCCGGCCCTGGCCAAGAACACGCCAATCAAGATCGGCTATGTTAGCCCGCAATCGGGGCCTCTGTCGGCTTTTTCCGAGGCCGACGACTATATGATCGCGCAATTCACCAAGACGGCGGCGGCTCAGGGCCTGAATGTCGAGGTGGTGGTCAAGGACAGCCAGTCCAACCCCAACCGCGCCGCCGATGTGGCGCGTGAACTGATCGTCCGCGATGAGGTGAACCTGATCTGCGTTGCCTCGACGCCGGAAACCACAAACCCTGTCTGTACCATCGCCGAAGCCGAAGAAGTGCCGGTGATTTCCTCGGTCGCGCCGTGGCAGCCGTGGTTCATCGGTCAGCAGGGCAATCCGGGCGATCCGGCCAGCTGGCAGGAATTCGATTATGTGTACCACTTCTTCTGGGGGCTGGAGGATAACGTCAGCGTTTTCCTGAACATGTGGAACAGTCTGGATACCAATAAGGTGCTGGGCGCGCTGTGGCCCAATGACGGCGACGGCAACGCCTGGTCTAGCGGTGTCGGAATGCCACCGGCTGCGGCTGCGGCGGGCTATCAGGTGATTGATCCGGGCCGGTATCAGAACCTGACCGACGATTTCAGCGCGCAGATCAACGCGTTCAAACAGGCGAATGCCGACATTTTCACCGGCATCCCGATTCCGCCGGATTTCACCACGTTCTGGACGCAGGCACGCCAGCAGGGGTTCACGCCCAAGATTGCCTCGGTTGCCAAGGCGCTGCTGTTCCCCGAAACCATCGGGCAGCTGGGCGATCTGGGCCATAATCTCAGCTGCGAGGTCTACTGGACCCCGGAATTCCCCTACAGCTCGTCCCTGACCGGCGAAAGCAACCGCGATCTGGCCGCCGGGTTCGAGGCCGCGGCAGGTCGCCGCTGGACCCAGCCGGTGGGCTTTACCCATGCGCTGTTCGAGGTGGCCGCCGATGCGATCAAACGCGCGGATGACCCCACCGATGGCGACGCGCTGGCCGAGGCCGTGGCCGCAACGAACCTGAACACGGTGGTCGGCAACATCGGCTGGGGCAAGGATAACCTGCCGCCTTTTGCCCGCAAGAACGTGGCCAAGACCCCGCTGGTGGGCGGTCAATGGCGGCGTCAGGACGATGGCAGCTATGACCTTGTGATCGTCGAAAACGGCAACGCCCCGGACATTCCGGTGGGCGGCGCTTTCGAAGCCATCGCCTGAGGTCAAGGCATCGGCGGCGGTGGTGCCGCCGGTGCCTGCAATAGGAAACGCGCACATGTCCATACTTTCACTGAACTCCGTGTCGAAATCCTTCGGCGCGCTCAAGGTCACCGATGACGTCAGTTTTGACGTGGCCCCCGGCGAAGCTTTGGGGATCATCGGCCCCAACGGGGCCGGGAAATCGACGCTCTTTAACCTGATCACGGGCAATATCCGTGCCGACGCGGGGCAAATCGTGCTGGATGGGCGCGATGTGACACGCGACACGCCCATGCAGCGGGTGCAGGCGGGGGTGGGGCGGTCCTTCCAGATTCCGCAGCCCTTCACGCATCTGTCCGTCTACGAAAACCTGATGGTCGCGGCGCAATTCGGCGGCGGGCATCACGGGGCCGAGGCCGGGCAGTTCTGCATGGATATTCTGGACCGCACCGGCCTGGCGGACGAGGCCGAGAGCGCCTCGGGCGGGTTGTCACTGCTGCAACGCAAGCGGCTGGAACTGGCGCGGGCGATGGCGACCTCGCCGCGCCTGATCCTGCTGGATGAAATCGCGGGCGGGTTAACGGACGCGGAATGCGGCGCATTGATCGACACGATCAAGGGCATCCATGCCGAGGGCACCGCGATCATCTGGATCGAACATGTACTGCACGCGCTGACCTCGGTGGTCGAGCGGCTGATGGTGCTGAATTTCGGCCAGATGCTGATGATTGGCGAGCCCGCCGAGGTGATGGAGGCCCGCGCCGTCAAGGAAATCTATCTGGGGATCGAAGTATGAGCGACGTTCTACTGTCCACGCACGATCTGACGGCGCATTACGGGGATTTCCAGGCCCTGTTCGGCGTCGATATCGAACTGCGCCGGGGGGAAACCGTGGCGATCATCGGGGCCAATGGCGCGGGCAAAACCACGCTGATGCGGGCCATCACCGGCCTGTTGCCCCACGCGCCGGATGCGATCCGGTTCAACGGTGAAAATATTGGCGCGCTCAGTGCGCCCGAGGTGCTGGAGCGCGGGATTTCCATGGTGCCCGAGGGGCGCAAGCTGTTTCCCTCGCTCAGTGTCGAGGAAAACCTGATGATTGGTGCGCATAAGCGCAAGGGCAACGGCTATTGGACGCTGGAAACCGTCTATGACATCGTGCCTGCCCTGCGCGCGCGTCGCCATCATCCGGGGACCGCCCTGTCGGGGGGGCAACAGCAGATGGTGGCCATCGGCCGCGCGCTGATGTCCAACCCCGAGGTGCTGCTGTGCGATGAAATCAGCCTGGGTCTGGCGCCGGTGGTGATCAAGGAGATCTACGCCTCTTTCCCGAAGATCAAGGAAAGCGGGGCCTCGATTGTCGTGGTGGAGCAGGACATCGGTCAGGCACTGAAAGTGGCCGACCGGGTCTATTGCATGATGGAGGGGCGGGTCACCCTGCAAGGCACCCCGGCAGAGCTGTCACGCGACGACATCCACAACGCCTATTTCGGAGTAAGCGCATGATCTGGGTCGATACAATCGTGCAGGGCATCCTGCTGGGCGGTCTTTACGCCCTGTTCGCAGCGGGTCTGAGCCTGGTTTTTGGCATTATGCGGCTGGTCAATCTGGCTCATGGAGACCTGATCGTGCTGGGCGCGTTCCTGATCCTGATGGCCGCGACGGCGCTGGGGCTGCATCCGTTTCTGGCGGTTCTGATCGCTGCGCCGGTGATGTTCGTTCTGGGCTGGGCCTTGCAGACATGGGTTCTGAACCGGGTGCTGGGCGATGATATTCTGCCGCCGCTGCTGGTGACTTTTGGCCTGTCGGTCGTGATCCAGAATGCCTTGTTGGAGGGGTTCAGCGCCGACAGTCAGAAACTGTCCGCCGGCGGGATCGAGGCTGCCTCGATTTCCCTGGGGCCGGTGACGGTGGGGGTGATGCCCCTGTTGACGCTGGCCTCGGCTGTGGTGGTGATTTTCGGGTTGAACCAGCTGTTTTACCGCACCGCTTTGGGGCGGGCGTTCCGGGCGACTTCGGATGATGCGGTGACGGCGGGGCTGATGGGGATTCGTCCGCAGAACGTCTTTGCCATTGCCACCGGGATTGCGATGGTCGTGGCGACGATTGCGGCGCTTTACCTGGGTATCCGCGCCAATTTCGACCCCTCCATCGGCCCTGCGCGCCTGATCTACGCTTTTGAGGCGGTGATTATCGGCGGGCTGGGCAGCCTGTGGGGTACGCTGGCGGGCGGTATCGTGATCGGAGTCGCGCAGGCTCTGGGCGCGGCAATCAATCCTGAATGGCAGATCCTGGCGGGGCATGTGGCCTTTGTCGTTATCCTGCTGGTGCGCCCGCGCGGCCTGTTCCCGCGTGCGAATGACTGAGGTGCAAAGATGAGCAAGACACAAAAAACCAATCTGATGCGCCTGCTGGGGCTGGGGGCTGTGATACTGCTGGCGCTGGTGCCGGTGATCGGAACCCGCGCGGCCGTGCAGGATCTGTTCATGGTGATGACCATGCTGGTGCTGGCGCTGAACTGGAACATGCTGGCGGGATTTGCGGGGCTGGTTTCCGTCGGGCAGCAGGCTTTCGTGGGCGTGGGGGCTTATGCAATGTTCGCCGCTGTGATCCTGTGGGGGATGGACCCTCTGGTGGGGATTTTGATCGGCGGGCTGGCGGCCTTTGCCCTGTCCATCCCGATGGCGTTTTTCACCTTCCGCCTGAACGGGGCCTATTTCGCCATCGGCACCTGGGTCGTGTCTGAAATCGTCCGGCTGAGCCTGGCGCAATGGAAGGCACTGGGCGGCGGCACGGGCACATCGCTGCCCAAGGGCACCACGAAAACCATGTTCGGTGTGCCTCAGATCAAGGACATGCTGGATGTCAGCTCGGCTGCGGCGGCGGATGCGCTGACCTATTGGCTGGCTCTGGTGCTGGCGCTTGCGACGCTGGGGATCAGCTATGCCTTTTTGCGCTCGCGTATGGGGCTGGGGCTTCAGGCGATCCGCGACAATGCCGAGGCGGCGCGCTCTGTCGGTGTCGATCCCACCCGGCTGAAGGCGCTGGTGTTTTTGCTGACGGGGTTCGGCACCGGCCTGTGCGGGGCGCTGCTGTTCATCCAGATCACCCGCGTCACGCCCGAGGCCGCCTTCTCGGTCGTGGACTGGACCGCCTTTGTGATCTTCATCACCGTGATCGGCGGTATCGGTACGCTGCCCGGCCCCATCGTTGGTGTGATCGTCTTTTACGCCCTGCAACGCCTGCTGGCCGATTACGGCACCGTTTACCTGATTGTCCTGGGGCTGATCGGCATTGCCATCATGCTGTTTGCCCGCCGTGGCCTGTGGGGGCTGTTTACGGACCGAACCGGGCTTGAGCTATTGCCGCTGCGTCAGACCCCTCCGCAACCGGCCAAATAAACGCGCGACCCTTATGAAAGGAACCGACATGACCAAGTATTTTACCGAAGAGGGCTCTGTCGAGGCGGTAAACGCCCGTATGGGGGATGGCATCAATCCCCGCCTGAAACAGGTGATGGCCAGCCTGATCCAGCATCTGCACGCCTTTGCCAAGGATATCGACCTGACCCAGGAAGAATGGGATCTGGCCATAGATTTCCTGACGAAAACCGGGCAGATCTGCTCGGACGAGCGGCAAGAGTTCATCCTGCTGTCCGATGTGTTGGGCTTTTCGATGCTGGTGGATGCGATCAACAATCGCCGCCCGGCGGGGGCCACCGAAAACACCGTTTACGGCCCGTTCCATGTGCTGAACGCGCCGATCCGTCAGATGGGTGACACCATCAGCCTGGATGGCAAAGGCGAGCGGTGCCTCTATGAGGGCCGGGTCATCGACATCCATGGCGAACCGCTTGAAGGCGCCTGCGTCGATGTCTGGAGCGACAATGCCGATGGGTTCTATGACGTGCAGCAGCCCGGCATCCAGCCGCAATGGAACAATCGCGGGCGGTTCATCACCGGCAAGGACGGGGTGTATCGTTTCTATGGGATCAAACCTGTCAGCTATCCCATCCCCGACGATGGCCCGGTGGGCAAAATGCTGGGCGCGTTGGGGCGGCACCCGTATCGGCCGGCGCATATGCACTATCTGGTGACCGCGCCGGGGCATCAGAAAATCGTCACGCATACGTTTGTGGGCGATGACGAATATATCGGTGACGACACTGTGTTCGGGGTCAAGGAAACTCTGGTGGCGCCGTTTGAGCATATCAATGATGGCGATACGATCTGGCGCTCGCCTTTTGATTTCGTGATGGTCCCCGAGGGTGAAGCCTGACGTCCGGCGGGCAATAGCGGGCGGGGCGCGAGGTCTTGGATCGTGCGCCGCCCGGTTGAGAAGGGAATGGATATGCCGAACCTGAAAATCTATGTAGACGAGACAGTCGATCCCAGAAGTCGCCAGGCGCTGCGCGCTGGCTTGCAGGATGTGCAGGACATGCTGTGCCGGGATCTGTCGGTGCCCGTTGCCGCGTGCCAGCTGAACATCGTTGCGGTGACTGGGCTACCCGATCAGCCTTTGGTGAACGCTGAAATTCAGATCCTGGCCAAACCGGACAGAACGCCGGATATGGTCAGGGCTGTTTGTCAGAACCTGCAAGACCACCTGACCCAGGCCTGCGGAACCCCCGCAGCAATACGCGCCAGCGCGCTGGACCCGGAAACATACATCGCCTTGAAATAACTATAAAATTCTGGAAAGCCCGGTCTGTACGCTTAGCAGCGGAGGCAGGAAATCGCGCACCAGGGTGCTGGGGTCTTCGGCCGCCGCCATCCCGGTGTTCAACGCAGCGACCGTACGGTTTTTGGCATCTACCAGCGGCACGGCAAGCGAACGCAGCCCCATCTCGATTTCCTGATCGTTGACCGAGTAACCATCCGCGCGGATCTGTGCCAGCCTTTCCATGATTGTGTCGGGGTCCGATAGGGTGCGGGGGGTGCGCGGCGACAGATCGGACGCGTCCAGAACGGCGCGGGCTTGCTCGGCCGGAAGGCTTGCCAGCAGCACCCGCCCCATGGATGTGCAATGGGCGGGCAAGCGGGATCCGGGCATCAACCCGATAGACATCACTCGTTTTTGCGCAGCGCGCGCGATATAGATGATCTCGGTTCCGTCCAGAATGGAAACCGAGCACGACTGACCGATCTGTTCGGCCAGCTGATCCAGCCAGGGCTGCACGATCTGCGGCAGCGGCATGGCGGACAAGGCGCCCAGCCCCAGGCGCAGGGCCCGTGGCGTCAGGCTGAAGAATTTCCCGTCGTAATTGGCATATCCGCCATGATGCAGCGTCAGCAGGCAGCGCCGGGCAGTGGCGCGGTCGAATCCGGTCTGCCCCGCAACGTCGGAAATAGTAAGCCGCGCGGTCTGGCCATCGAAACATTCAAGCACCTGAAGCCCTTTTAACAGGGATGCGATGGTGTCGGTCGGTTTGTTCGTCATGCGAACTAAATTACTCATATATTGAACAAAGATCAACATGTGAACAGTTTTCCTGGCGCGATACAGGTGTTGCGGCTAACCCGGTTACACAAACGAAGAAGGAGACTGGCATGGATAAGGTGGTGCCCTCGCTTACCGAGGCGGTCGGGGATATTCCCGACGGGGCCACGGTGATGATTGGCGGGTTCGGGGGATCGGGCGCTCCGATCGAGCTGATCCACGCGTTGATTGACCACGGCGCAAAGCATCTGACCGTGGTGAACAACAACGCAGGCAACGGCCATGTCGGGCTGGCGGCGCTGATCGAACAGGGGCAGGTGGATAAGATCATCTGCTCGTTTCCGCGCTCGGCCGATCCGGTGGTGTTCAACGACGCCTACAAGGCCGGCAAGATCGAGCTGGAGCTGGTCCCGCAGGGCACGTTGGGCGAGCGTATTCGCGCGGGCGGTGCGGGTATTCCGGCGTTCTACACCCCCACCAGCGTCGGCACCGATCTGGCGCAGGGCAAGCCGACCGCCGCATTCGACGGGCGGGAATACGTGCAGGAACGGTGGCTGAAGGCGGATTATGCGCTGATCAAGGCGCAGCTGGGCGATGCCCATGGCAACCTGACCTATCGGATGGCCGCGCGGAACTTCAACCCGCTGATGGCCATGGCCGCAACCACCACCATTGTGCAGGTGTCCCAGATCGTGCCGTTGGGCGGGATTGACCCGGAAAACGTGGTCACGCCGGGCATATTCGTTGACCGCGTGGTGCATGTCGGCGCTCCGCAGCAAGAAGAAGTTCTGAACCGGGCAGAGGCCGTTTACCCATGACTGACATCAGCGCAATCAAACTAAGCAATGCCCAGATCGCCTGGCGCGCCGCGCAGGACATCGCCGACGGGGCCTATGTGAACCTTGGGATCGGGTTTCCCGAAATGGTGGCGAAATACCAGCCTCCGGGCCGTCAGGCGATTTTCCACACGGAAAACGGTGTGCTGGATTTTGGCGAGGCTCCGGCCAATGGCCAGGAAGACTGGGATCTGATCAACGCCGGTAAGAAGGCCGTCACGCTGCGCCCCGGCGCCAGTTTTTTCCACCATGCAGACAGTTTCGCGATGGTGCGGGGCGGGCATCTGGATGTGGCTATTCTGGGGGCCTATCAGGTGGCGCAGAATGGCGATCTGGCGAACTGGTCCACTGGCAAAGGCGGCGTTCCGGCCGTGGGCGGCGCGATGGATCTGGTGCACGGGGCCAAGCGCGTCGCGGTTCTGACGGATCACGTCACCAAGACCGGCGCGCCCAAGCTGCTGGCGCATTGCACCTTGCCCCTGACGGGGGTGGGCTGCGTGACGCGTGTCTACACCTCGCTTGCTGTGCTGGACATTGTGGATGGGTGTTTCGTGCTGAGAGAGAAGCTCTCTCAGCTGTCGCTGGACGCGCTGCAATCCGTGACCGGCGCTGAATTGAAGATCGACGCTCCGGTCACCGACCTGAGCGTCCCCGAGCTGTAAGAGGAAACCATGGAAGCCTATATTTGCGATTACGTCCGCACTCCGATCGGGCGCTTTGGCGGGGCGCTGTCCAGCGTGCGCGCCGACGATCTGGGGGCGGTCCCGATCCGCGCGCTGATGGAACGGCACGATGTTGACTGGTCTCGTATCGACGAAGTGTATTACGGCTGTGCCAACCAGGCAGGCGAGGACAACCGGAATGTCGCGCGTATGTCGGCCCTGTTGGCGGGGCTGCCGGTGGATGTGCCGGGCACGACGCTGAACCGGCTGTGCGGGTCCGGCATGGATGCCGTCATCGCCGCCGCACGGGCGATCAAAGCCGGAGAGATTCACCTGGCCATCGCCGGTGGCGTAGAAAGCATGTCGCGCGCCCCCTTTGTGATGCCCAAGGCCGAAACCGCGTTTTCCCGCGCGGCTGAAATTCACGATACCACGATTGGCTGGCGCTTCGTGAACCCCGAGATGCAGGCGCAATACGGCGTGGATTCCATGCCTGAAACCGCTGAAAACGTGGCCGAGGATTTCAAAATCAGCCGTGCCGATCAGGATGCTTTCGCGCTGCGCAGTCAGGCAAAGGCCATCAGTGCGATTGCCTCGGGGCGGTTGGCGAAAGAGATCGCCGCCGTCACCATCCCTCGGCGTAAGGGCGAGCCGGTCGTGTTCGATACGGACGAGCATCCCCGTGCCTCCACCCCGGAGAAACTGGGCAGTCTGCGCCCGATTGTGCGCCCCCAGGGCACTGTGACGGCTGGGAATGCCAGTGGCGTCAACGATGGGGCTGCCGCGCTGATCATTGCCTCGGAAGAGGCCGTAAAAACCCATGGTTTGCGCCCGATTGCGCGGATCATGGGCGGCGCAACCGCTGGCGTTCCGCCGCGTGTTATGGGCATTGGTCCCGCGCCGGCCTCGGCAAAGCTGATGAGTCTGCTTGGTCTGGGGCAGGCGGATTTCGATGTGATCGAACTGAACGAGGCATTTGCCTCGCAGGGGCTGGCAACGCTGCGTGAGCTGGGCATTGCCGATGATGATCCGCGCGTGAACCCCAATGGCGGGGCAATCGCGCTGGGGCATCCGCTGGGCATGTCGGGCGCGCGCATCACCGGAACCGCCGCGCTGGAGATGCAATTGAACGGCGGAAAACGCTCGCTTTCCACCATGTGCATCGGCGTCGGCCAAGGCATCGCCATCGCGCTAGAGGCGGTCTGACCCGGCCAGCGCCGCGGCCGCTATCGTGAAATCCAAACCCGCCGGCTGTTCAGGCTTGGCGGGTTCGGGCAATCATGTTGGTCTGGGCTTGGCGCATCCGCACTGTTTGGGGTGCGGATCAACATGTTTTCACATGAGCCCAATTTGATGCTAGACCTCTTTTTCAGCCGTTGGCCAGGCATTCACCGGCTAAGCTCAGCGGTTGATCCAGCCATTCCAGAACGGGGGCACGCATGGCTACAGACGGTTTCCGAGTATCCTTGCTGGATGTTGGGCCAGTCAATGCCTCGGTTATTTGCAACGATACGGATGTGGGGTTTGTCGAGCGGACAATCGGGGGCGCCCTGAGCCTGTCACATGTTCTGGTGGTTACCGATGATCTGGAATTGATGCGATCTGCGGGCCCCGAAAGACGCATGAGCATCGTTGCCTCGGGCCTGAGCGATGTGCCCGTGCGCTTTGATGAGGTGCGCAGCCGGCTCGGCCTGGCCGCGCAGGATCTGGATGGCTGTAGCGCGATTGTCGTCGATATGCGCTGGGGCATGGGCAGTGTTTCTGCTGCGGCCAATTTCGAACGCTGGGGTGGCCAATGCGATCGGTTGGTGGCGCAATTGGGCATCCCGGTGATTTCCGTCTACAAAAGCGAGCTGCTGGTCGAGGATCAGCTGCTGGCCGCGTTGCGCGGGCACAGTCATTTCCTGTCTCCGTCGGGGGCCTATTCCAATCCCTACTGGCTGCCGCCTGACTATCTGACGGGGGCAAGCCTGACCAAACAGGCGCAGTTCCTGTTGGGGCGCATTGTGCCTGAATATGCCGGGCTGGCTCTGGATCAGGACAGCGGGGAAAACGCGGCGTCGGGGGCGAATCCGGGGTGGATTGCCACACGCAAACGGATCACGCCACGATCCGGCAATGACGATATCTGGAAAATCAGGTGTTTTGGCCGTTTGCGCATTTATCTGTCGGATGGCACCCAGCTGCAATGGGACATTCAGGGCAGCTCTCCGAAACGGTCGAAGACGTTATTCGCCTGTTTGCTTCAATGCGGAGAGCGCGGCGCAAAATCCGACGAACTGGCAGAGCTGCTGTGGGACGACGACGTTGCACAAGAGGTGAAACGCTCGCGGCTGCATCACGCCATCGCCATGCTGCGCAAGACACTGGGCGGTGCCCGGTATGTGGCCCGGACGGGGGAATATTACAGCCTGGTGCCTCCGTCTGGGACATGGATCGACGTGGCCAGCTTCGAACAGCTGTGCCAGAAGGCCAAGATACTGGCAAAAACCGGCATGGACGCAGAGGCCATTCAGATGCTGGACGCTGCTGACCGGCTGTATACGGGGGATCTGTTCGAAGATATGTCGCCCGAATTTTCAGATGCCGACTGTCTGGATTGGGTGGTTCCGCGCCGAATGTGGTTCAAGGAAATGGCGTTGAAAGTCTTGCGCGACAAGGCCGAGATCCTGCGTGGTCAGGGCCAGTTGCGAGAGGCTCTGGCCTGTTGTCAGAAAGCGCTGAGCGCCGATCCGGCCTGCGATATGGTTCATGCCGAAGCGATGAAGATTTTTCATGCCCAAAGCCGCCCGGACGCTGTGGCCCGTCAGTACCGGCTTTATCGTTCGGCCATGGCGGCAGTGGGGGCATCGCCTGATTCCGATGAACTGGCGGATCTGTGTCGAAAGCTTATGCAAGTTGATGAAAATAAACGAATTTAATTTCGCAAAGAAATCCCAAAGATAAGCGCGTATTGTGATTCCCAACGCATGTATTTGTTAGGGAGGACAAGCATGACCGAGCCACACGTGGCCTCCGATACGCCGACACTTGATGTGTTCGATCTCAAGGCGCCCCACGCAATCTGGAAGACGCTGCGCGACCACGATCCCGTGCATTATGACGCGGATAGCGGCTATTGGGTCGTGACCCGATACGAGGACATCAAAGCCGTTTTCGACGATTACAAAACCTATTCGGCCGAGATTGCCCAGGCACCGTTCCGTCCGCTGTGCGACGCGGCCAAACAGATCATCGCGCAAAGCGGTTTTACCTCGGGTCTGTCGGCGCGGATGCCGCCGGATCACACGCGCATCCGCAAGGTTGCGCAATCGGCCTTTGGCCCGCGGCGGTTCAAATCCATCGAGCCAAAGATCGAGGCAATCATCGACAAAGCCCTGAACGAAGCCGCGCAACTGGGACGTTTCGATTTCTTCCGTCAGGTGGCCTATCCGGTTCCGGCGCTGGTGCTGTTCACCATGATGGGCATTCCGGACGAAGATGTCCCGCAGGTAAAGGAATGGGCCGTCAGCCGCGCCTTGCTGACCTGGGGCAATCTGGAGGATGACGAGCAGATCGTCCATGCTCGCGCCATGACCGAGTATTGGGCCTATTGCCGGAATCTGATTGCCGCACGGCGCGAAAACCCAGGTGACGATTTCCCCAGCGATCTGCTGCGGGCTCAGGCCGATGGGGCGGACATCACGGATGAGGAAATCGCCGGTGTCATGTATTCGACCCTGTTTGCCGGGCATGAAACCACCACGACCTTGATGGCCAACGCAGTGATTGCGCTGATGCACCAGCGCGATGCCTGGGATGCGATCTGCAAGGATCCGGGGCTGATCAAAAATGCGACCGAGGAAATCCTGCGCTACACGCCCTCGATCGTCAGTTGGCGGCGTCTGGCCAAGGTGGATACCTCGATTGCGGGGGTCGCTATTCCGGCCGGGTCAAAAATCCTGATGGTCATGGGGTCGGGCAACCGCGATGAGGCCGTATTCCCCGGCGGAGAAGCGTTCGACATCACGCGCCAGAATGCGCGCACCCATCTGAGCTTTGGCTACGGCATTCATTTTTGTCTGGGCTTTCAACTGGCCAAGATGGAGTTTGGCATCATGCTGCGGGAGCTGACCAAACGCTTCCCCAACATGACCCTAAGCAGCGATCAGCAGATCGACTATCTGAAGAATATCTCGTTTCGAGTGCCCCTGCGTGTCGATGTCGATCTGGGGTTGGGAGGCAAATAAACATGACGACATTCACTTTACCCTTCGCCGAGATCGGCTCGGCGGATCACGCGCGCGTTGGCGGCAAATGCGCCAGCCTGGGCGAGATGACCCAGGCCGGGGTTGCCGTGCCGCCCGGATTTGCCGTCACCACCGATGCCTATCTGGAAATGCTGAACGCCACCGGGCTGCGCGCCGAGATCGAGCAGCAACTGGCCCATACCGATTTCGGGGATGTCAATTCGCTGGAGCGCTCGGCGCAGGCGATCCAGGTGCGGTTTCGTTCGCATCATCTGCCGCCATCGGTGACGCAGGCCATTGCCAGCAGCTATGCGGCGATGGGCAGTCAGATGCCGGTGGCGGTGCGCTCTTCTGCCACGGCCGAGGATTTGCCCGATGCGTCCTTTGCGGGGCAGCAGGATACCTATCTGTGGGTGGTCGGGGCGCAGGATGTTGTTGAACATGTGCGCGATTGCTGGGCGTCTTTGTTCACGGCCCGCGCGATGAAATACCGCCATGACAACGATCTGGGCCAGATCGACGTTCTGATGAGCGTCGCTGTGCAGAAAATGGTGAATTCCCGCGCCGCAGGGGTGGCGATGACGCTGGACCCGCTGAACGGGGATCGGACGCGGATCGTGATAGATGCCTCTTACGGTTTGGGGGAACTGGTGGTGTCGGGCATCGTGACGCCGGACAATTACAGCGTCGAAAAGGTTCTGATGGAGGTCGTGGACCGGAAAATTGCCGACAAGCATATCGAGCTGATCCCCGACGGGGCTGCGGCAACCACGGTCGAGCGCGCCGTCAGCGACGACCGGCGCAAGGCGCAATGTCTGACCGACAGCGAAATCATCGCGGTTGCCAAACTGGCCAAGCAGTTGGAGCGGCAGAACGGCTGCCCTCAGGACGTGGAATGGGCCTTTGATGCGGACCTGCCCGACGGTGAAAACCTGATGGCCCTGCAAAGCCGCCCCGAAACCGTGTGGTCTCAGAAACCCAAAGAAAAACCCAAAACATCCTACGCAACCGGCATGGCCGGGATCGTGGGGGCGCTGAACAACCCGATCGGCGCCAGAAAATAAGCTCATTGGACAATCAGGGAGGATAAACCCAATGGACGCACAGACTTCGATGTTTCCCAGTGCCTATGATCTGAAAGCCCCTGCCGGGGCCGAAGGCTGGGAAGACCTGTACCCGTATTACCTGACATTTCAGCCGAAGCTGCGGGAAAAAGAGGACGCCAAATTCTGGTTCTGCGACAGCCAGCACTGGCCGAACCCGTTCAAACCCTTCGACGCGCTGACGGTGGAATTCGCGGTCAAATGCCTGGGCCAGTATAACACCCGCCACTATCTGGTGCCGCCGGCCAATGGTGTGGATTACCGGATTCACAATGGTTACTGCTATATGTCGCCGATTGCCGTCGCGCCTGACCAGATCGAGGGCCGGGTGCCGCAATTCCTGGATCGCGCGGGGCATTATTTCCAGAACTGGCCCGATCTGCTGGAGAACTGGCATAAAAAAGTCCGGGCCAATATCGACGCGATGGAGGCGCTGGAGTTCGAAAAACTGCCCGAGGTGGTCCCGGCCGAGTGGGTCAAGGATGGTGTCGGTCTGGATAACACCACCCATCTGACCGAGGCCTATGATAAGGCAATTCAGCTGCTGTACCGCACCTGGCAGTATCATTTTGAATTCCTCAATCTGGGCTATGCGGCCTATCTGGATCTGTTCGGGTTCATGAAGGAACAGTTCCCCTCGATCCCCGATCAGGCGATTGCAAAGATGGTGCAGGGCCATGACAGCGATCTGTTCCGCCCCGATGACGAGTTGAAGAAACTGGCGCGTCTGGCCATCGAGCTGGGGGTCGCGGATGCGTTGAAATCCGGCACTGTGGACGAGGCTCTGGCCGCTGTCGGCGCGCAGCCGGGCGGGGATAAATGGCTGGCCGCCTGGGAAGAGGCCAAAGACCCCTGGTTCAACTATACCACCGGCAATGGGTTCTACTCGACAGACAAATACTGGATCGAGCATCTGGACATCCCGATGGGCTATCTGCGTGATTACATCGCCCGCGCCGAAGCCGGCGACACGATCGAGCGCCCCACCGCCCAGCTTCATGCCGAGCGCGACCGGATCACCGCCGAATATCAGGAAATGATGGACCCCGAAGCGCAAGAGGTGTTCCAGGGCAAACTGGGCCTGGCGCGGGTCGTGTATCCCTATGTAGAGGATCACAACTTCTATATCGAACATTGGTCGATGGGGGTGTTCTGGAAAAAGATGCGCGCCCTGTCGAAACTGCTGCACGAGGAAGGCTTCTGGCCGACCGAGGACGGTATGTTCTATCTGACCCGCAACGAGGTGCGCGACGTTCTGTTCGATTACGGCAACGCCTGGGCGACGGGGGGCGATTGGATCGGGCCCAGCTACTGGCCGCAGGAAATCGAACGCCGCCGCGGGATCATTGATGCGCTCTCGACGCAGGCGCCGCAGCCCGCGCTGAACAACCCGCCCGAAGTCATCACCGAACCTTTCACCATCATGCTGTGGGGGATCACCTCGGAGTCGATCAAGAACTGGACGGGCGGCGATGACGAAAGCGGGGATCTGACCGGCATGGCCGCCAGCCCCGGTGTGGTCGAAGGTCTGGCCCGTGTCATCCGCAATCCCGATCAGTTGGATGAGATTCAGGAAGGCGAAATTCTGGTGGCCCCTGTCACCGCCCCCAGCTGGGCGCCGGTCTTCGGCAAGATCAAAGCGACGGTCACCGATATCGGCGGCATGATGAGCCACGCCGCGATTGTGTGCCGCGAATACGGCTTGCCGGCTGTGACGGGAACGGGCAATGGCAGCTCGCGCATTGAAACCGGGCAGCGTGTGCGCGTTGACGGCAACACCGGCCAGGTCACGGTCCTGAGCTGATCTTACCAATGGGAGGATCCGTTCGCGGGTCTTCCCTCTCGCAGGAGATAGAAATGTTGGACAAACCTAACGACCTTTCGCGGTATGATCCGGTTTGGCGGGCCTCGGAACGCTATATGCGGGCGCGCAAGAACGATGTTCACATCCCGCTGTCCTTTGCCTGGGCGCAGAAACTGCTGGATGAATATCCCGATGCGGATCGTGATGTGTGTTCGCTGGCGATTTTGCTGCATGACATCGGCTGGTATTCCATCGACATGCAGGACATCATCGAAAAGGGGTTTTCCGGCCCGAATATGCTGCAATCGGATGTGCGGTATCTGCATGAATCCGAAGGCGTGCGGCTGGGCACGCAGGTGTTGCAGGATACCGGCTGGCCGCAGGATGTCATTGATCAGGTCTGCGAAATCATCGACGGGCACGACACCCGGCCAAAGCCGCGCCATCTGAATGACCGGATCGTGCGTGATGCGGACAAGCTGTGGCGGTTCGAGGTGACGGGCGTTGCCGTGGCCTGCGACTGGTTCAAGATCACGCCGCATGGCTATGCGGATCGGCTTGAACAGCAGAAAACCCAGCTGGAGACAGACGCGGGCATTCGTATGGCAAGCGAAACTTTGGCGCAGACACGGCTGTGTCTGATGCTGCATGTGATCTAGGGGAAACGATTATGGACATGTTTATCGACGGAGCGCCGCGCCCGGCCCTTTCCGGTGCGCGTCAGGATGTGATTTCCCCGACGACGGGGCAGGTTGTCGATACCGTGCCCACCGGCTCGGCCGAGGACGCGGAACA
>PAPN01000021.1 GCA_002708925.1 Paracoccaceae bacterium | reverse complement strand
CGGGCATCGACGCGCTTCACGATCACGGCGCAGTAGAGGTTGAGGTTGTTCTTGGTGGGCATCGAGCCCGAGACCACCACCGAGTAGGGCGGCACTTCGCCGTACATCACTTCGCCGGTCTCGCGGTCGACGATCTTGGTCGACTGGCCGAGGAAGACGCCCATGCCCAGCACCGAGCCTTCGCGCACGATGCAGCCTTCGACCACCTCGGAGCGCGCGCCGATAAAGCAGTTGTCCTCGATGATGGTGGGGCCGGCCTGCATGGGCTCCAGCACGCCGCCGATGCCAACGCCGCCCGACAGGTGCACGTTTTTACCGATCTGCGCGCAGCTGCCGACGGTGGCCCAGGTGTCAACCATGGTGCCTTCGTCAACGAATGCGCCCAGGTTCACAAAGGACGGCATCAGCACCACACCCGGCGCGATATAGGCGGATTTGCGGACCACGGCATTGGGCACGGCGCGGAATCCGGCGGCGCCGAACTCTTCAGCGCCCCAGCCTTTGAATTTGCTATCGACCTTGTCCCACCAGGTGCCGCCCTGCGGCCCGCCGGTCTGGATTTCCATGTCCTTGATGCGGAACCCCAGCAGCACGGCCTTTTTGGCCCACTGGTTCACGTGCCAGTCACCGTTTTCCAGCTTCTCAGCGACGCGCAGCTTACCCGAATCCAGCGCGTTCAGCGTGTCCTCGATGGCGTCGCGGGTTTCGCCGGTGGTGGCGGGGGTGATGGTGTCGCGCGCGTCCCACGCGGCTTCGATTGCAGCTTCCAGCTGGGCATTCGACATGGGTCTCTCCCTAGGTCAGGTTTTCCGGTTGGCCCAAGCCTATAGATGGCCGGGGCGCGGCGCGCAATGCGTCCGTCGGTCCAAGCCGCTGGTCAATACGGACAGAGCGCGCTAGGTCTTAGGCAAAAGCGTAGCAGGAATTCGATTATGAAAGACGACCGTACCAGCCCGTTTCGGGATGCTCATGTTGACCGGACAACCGCGCGTGAGGTGCCGGATACGCCGCAGACGCGGGCGCCCTCGTATAAGCTGGCCTTCGATGATTTCGATTTCATGTGCCGAGACGAGCTGCGCCCCGTGCGGTTGCAACTGGAACTGCTGAAACCGCAGCTGATGATGGATGAATACGGGGTCGAAAGCACGGTTGTGCTGTTTGGCGGCGCGCGGGTGCCGGCGCCTGAAAACAAGGGGCAGGCGCGGACGCAGACTTTGGCGGATCTGTCGAAATACTATGATGAGGCGCGAAAGTTTGCGCAATTGGTGACCCGCGAATCGCTGGAAACCGGGCGGCATGACAACATCATCTGCACGGGTGGCGGGCCTGGCGTAATGGAAGCGGGAAACAAAGGCGCCGAAGAGGCAGGCGGGATCTCGATCGGGCTGAATATCGTGCTGCCGCATGAACAGGCCCCGAATGCGCACGTGACGCCGGACCTGTGCTTCAACTTCCACTATTTCGCGATCCGCAAGATGCATTTCCTGATGCGCGCCAATGCGATCTGCGTTTTCCCGGGTGGGTTTGGCACCATGGACGAGATGTTCGAGGCGCTGACCTTGATCCAGACGGGCCGGATGAAACGCGTGCCCTTCCTGCTGTTCGGGCAAGAGTTCTGGGAAAAGATCATCAACTGGGAGGCCCTGGCGGATGCCGGCACGATCAGCCCGGATGATCTGGAGCTGTTCCGCTATGTCGAAACTGCCGAAGAGGCGTTCGAGGCCCTGCACAACTGGGATGGTGCGGGCCAGAAACGAGATGTGATACCGGGTCGTTAGTGCAGCAGCTCGGTGGGGACGGCGCAAATCTCTTGCTGACGCAGGTTTGCGATGACCTCGCCGTGGTCGGTGTCCATGACCTTGTAGCCATAGCCCTTCAGGCGGAATTTCCATTCGCGCACGGACACGGATTTTTCGCGCTCGGCGCGGATCAGTTCCAGGACCGAGTTGGTCAGGTCGGGGGTGATGGTCTCGATTTTCTGCATTGGACTGTCTCCAGTTTTAACTTGTTACTGGAAACAGTTTGTTGCTGGATTGAGGCCGGAAATGCCCCGGATTGGGGCATTAATGTGAAAATGTGAAACAGTTTGGGGTCTGGCGCGTTATTGTTGCGCGACGCCCGCCTCAGCCTCGATCTGCTTGCGGGATTTACGCGCGCGTTCGGTGGCCGATTTCAGCTGACCGCAGGCGGCCATGATGTCCTCGCCGCGGGGGGTGCGGATGGGGCTGGCGTAGCCGGCCTTATAGATGATGTCGGCGAATTTCTCGATCCGCGACCAGTCCGAGCGCTGATAGGGCGAGCCGGGCCATTCGTTGAACGGGATCAGGTTGATCTTGGCGGGGATGCCCTGGATCAGCTTGACCAGACGGCGGGCGTCTTCATCCGTGTCATTCACGTCCTTCAGCATCACATATTCAAAGGTGATGCGTTCGGAATTCGACAGCTTGGGATAGGCGCGCAGGGCATCCAGCAGTTCGGCAATATTCCAGCGCTTGTTGATCGGCACCAGCTTATCGCGCACCTCGTCCGTGGTGGCGTGAAAGCTGACGGCCAGCAGGCAACCGATTTCCTCGGCGGTTTTGGCAATTTCAGGCACCACGCCGCTGGTGGACAGGGTGATGCGGCGGCGGGACAGGGAAATCCCCTCGCCATCCATCGCGATCTTCATCGCGTCGCGCACGTTATCGAAATTGTACAGCGGTTCGCCCATGCCCATCAGCACGATGTTCGACAGCAGCCGAGGCCCGGATTCGCCCGTGCCGACGCCCGGTTCGGGCCATTCGCCCAGATCGTCGCGGGCCATCATGATCTGGCCGACAATCTCGCCCGAGGTCAGGTTCCGCACCAGTTTCTGCGTGCCCGTATGGCAGAAGGAACAAGTCAGCGTACACCCCACCTGAGAGCTGACACATAGTGTGCCGCGATCGGTTTCGGGGATATAGACCACCTCGACCTCGTGGCCGCCTGCAATCCGCACCAGGTATTTGCGGGTGCCATCCATGCTGACCTGCTTGGACACCATTTCAGGGATTTCGATCACGAAATTCTCGGCCAGTTGGGCGCGGTAGGCCTTGGCCAGGTTAGTCATCGCCGCAAAGTCGCGCACGCCCCATTGATAGATCCACTGCCAGATCTGATTCACCCGCATCTTGGCCTGCTTTTCGGGCGTGCCAATCGACAGCAGCGCCTGACGCAGCTGATCACGGGTGAGCCCGACAAGGTTCACCGGACCCTCGGGGGCCTTACGGGGAATGGTCATTACGTCCTGGGTGATCGGAGCCTGGGCCGACATCGCGCTATTCCTTTTTCGGGATGAGCCGGGGTCATACAGGATTCTTCGCAGAATGCCAAAACATATGTTTCCAACGGTAAAGGCCCCCGAAATCCGAGGGCCCATTCAGTCTGTCACCTGCGCACGTGGTTATTTGCAGCGCTTTTCGGCCTCGTCCAGCGCGGCGGTAAAGCCCAGCAGGGAAAAGCTGTCCTTGGTTTGCGTCCCGCGCGAGGACCGGGCAGTCAGAACGGCCTTGGACCCGCGCTTCATCGCGGCGATGATCTTGGCATCATCCGAGGCCGAGGCCGGCCAGGCCCATTCCCCTTCGGAGAACAGATCAAACGAGTCGCCGTCCACGTTCAGCGTGACAGGGACGCCCTTGGCGAAGGGATAGCCGCCGGTAAAGGTGATCTGCCCCTTCACGCCAGCCGCCGGGCGATAGAACGCCATCAGCAGGATGTCACCGCGGCGCACGGCCACGACGCGCCCGTCCTTGGTGTTCACGGTTTCCTTGGGCGCCGAGACAGCCCAGCATTCGCGCGGGTCTTTGTCTTCGAAGACGCTCCAGTCGGTTTTCGCAGCGACCTGGTTATTGCTTGAGTCCTGCGCCCAAACACCCGTTGCTGCCAGCGCCATCAGGGCCCCGGCTAAGCCGCGCACAAAAGGTGATCCCATAGTTCCAGCCTCCAAGCTGTAGCTTGCCTCAAATATCCTGCGAATGCGTCGCTTCTGTTCTGAAGATTCTTGACGGACGCATCATTTTCCACTCGACAATGCATTAATAGCCTGATTTGCGCCACGGGCGAAAGAGCCATTGGCGGAAAATCGCACAGCGTTCAAACAGAGTTGAAGAGGTTTGACCATGGGAAACCCGGTGCCTTTGGCTGAAATCTGGCGTGGTCCGTTCCTGGAAAGCGTGCACCTGGGCCATGCGGTGATCGTGGATGACAGCGGGCAGATCGTTCAGGCCTGGGGCGACCCCACGGCGGTGGTGTTGCCGCGCAGCTCGTCCAAGATGGTGCAGGGGCTGCCGCTGATCGAAAGCGGCGCTGCGGATGCTTTTGGGTTGACGCAGGAACATCTGGCGCTGGCCTGCGCCTCGCATAATGGGGCCCCGATCCATACCGGTCGGGTTCAGGCCTGGCTGGCGCAACTGGGGCTGAGCGATGACGATTTTCGCTGTGGCCCGCAGGATCCGGGCGATCAGGACACGCATCAGGCCCTGATCCGCGCCGGGCAGACCCCGTGCCAGTATCACAACAATTGCTCGGGCAAACATGCCGGGTTCCTGACGCTGAACCAACATATCGGCGGGGGGGCGGAATATGTGGAACCGGACCACCCGATCCAGAAATCCATCAAAGACGCCTTCCAGGACGTCACTGGCGAGGACAGCCCCGGTTTTGGCATCGACGGCTGCTCGGCTCCGAATTTCGCGACCACGCTGATGGGGATGGGCCGCGCGATGGCGGTTTTCGCCAAGGCGCAAGAGGGGCAGGGCACGCGGGCCTCGGCGGCGGCACGCCTGCGTGATGCGATGATCGCCTATCCCGAACTGGTGGCCGGCGAGGGCCGCGCCTGCACCGAACTGATGCGCGCGGCGGGCGGGCGCGTGGCCCTGAAAACCGGCGCCGAGGCATTCTTTGCCGGGATCGTTCCGGAAAAAGGGTGGGGGATTGCGCTGAAAATCATGGATGGCTCTACCCGTGGGGCGGAATGCGCGATTGCCTCGATTCTGGTGAAATACGGGCTGCTTGAGGCCGATCACCCCGCCACGCTGAAACGCCGAAACGCGGTGCTCCGCAACTGGCGCGGGATCGAAACCGGGATGCTGCGGCCCGCCGCCGGCCTGATCTGAACAAGGACGGTTGACAGAGTGCCCCCCGGCTGCGCATCACCCGTTTGCAATCATGGGGACGCAGATGAAGCTTTCGCAGGCCATCGCGGAATGGGAACGCAGGTTCCGCACATCTTTCGGAGATCGCATCGACACGCCCCGACAACGGCTGCTGTCCTCGATCCATTTCGAGCTGTTCGACCATGCGCTGTTGCGGCATCTGTGGACGAACCTGGATCAGATTGCGCCGGGGGCCTACCGCTCCAATCAGCCAGGGCCGGCCCGCGTGGCGCGCTATGCACGGATGGGAATCAAAACGATTGTCACCCTGCGCGGGCGGGCGCAGCGAGCGCACTACCTGTTCGAACAAGAGGCCTGCGCGCGCCACGGAATTGATCTGATTGACGTCAGCCTGCACGCGAAAAAGCCCTGTGACCGGGATGAAATGCTGCGCCTGATCGACATATTCCCCAGCCTGCCGCGCCCCTTCCTGATGCATTGCAAATCGGGGGCGGACCGGGCTGGGCTGGCCTCGGTGTTGTATCTGATGACCCAAGAGGGACTATCGCTGGAGCAGGCCCGCCCGCATCTGGGGCTGCGCTACCTGCACCTCAAAGGATCGCGCGCCGGTGTTCTGGATCACATGTTTAAGCAATACGCCGCCGACACCGCGCAAACTCCGACGCCCATCCGCGACTGGATCGCGACAAAATACGATGCTCAGGCCCTTGCGGACAGCTTTGCCCGCAAGTAGGCCCTATGCTTCTTTCTGATCCAAATACTCAAAATGTCCCGCGCAAGAGACCGTCGCGCCGTTGAGTATTTTTATCAAAAAGAAGCTGCATGGCGGATCAAAGATGAGGGTGGAACGCGTCCAGAACGCGGCTGTAAACTTCGCGTTTGAACGGTACGATATTGTCCACCAGATCGCTGGGTGCCATCCAGCGCCATTCGCAGAACTCGGGGTGGGCGGTTTGGATGTTCACGTCTGAATCTGTGCCTGAGAAGCGCAGCAGGAACCATTTTTGTTCCTGTCCGCGATAGCGGCCTTTCCAGATGCGGGGCACCAGATCGTGGGGCAGGTCGTAGGGCAGCCAGCCTTCGGTTTCGGCGGTGATTTGCACCAGGGTGGCGGGCACGCCGGTTTCCTCTTGCAGTTCGCGCAGGGCGGCGTCCTGGGGGGATTCGCCCTTGTCGATCCCGCCCTGCGGCATCTGCCAGGCGGGGCCGGGATTGTCGATGCGCTGGCCGACGAACACATGTCCGTCAGCGTTCATCAGCATTACGCCCACATTGCGGCGATAGGGCAGTTTGGCGATTTCTTCGGGGGTCATCGGATTATTCCTGTACCGCCATGGCGGACAGGCCTTTGAGCAGGTCCAGCGCATAAGCCAGCTGGAAGTCTTCCTCGCGCAGTTTGGCGGCTTCTTCGGCTTTGGCGCGTTCGGCTTCGATCTGTTTGATCTCGTCCTCGGTCAGGCTGTCATTGGCCAGAGTGCCGCGCAGGTCGGCCTCGGTGCGTGAATGGCGGTTGGTGGTCTCGTCTTCCTCGGAGGTGGGGCGGCGGCGGGGCTGTTCCACCACGATGTCGGGGGACACGCCCAGATTCTGGATCGAGCGCCCCGACGGTGTGTAGTAGCGCGCGGTGGTCAGGCGCATCGCGCCTTCGCCCCGCAGCGGCATCACCGTCTGAACCGAGCCCTTGCCGAAGCTTTTGGTGCCCACGACGATGGCGCGGCGGTGATCCTGCAACGCGCCCGACACGATTTCCGAGGCCGAGGCCGACCCGCCATTGATCAGCACGACGATGGGTTTGCCGTTGATCAGATCGCCGGGGGTGGCGTTATAGCGGTCGCCCTCTTCGGGGACGCGGCCGCGGGTCGAGACGATCTCGCCCGATTCCAGGAAGGCATCCGAGATACGGATCGCCTGGGTCAGCAGGCCGCCCGGGTTATTCCGCAGATCCAGAACAACACCGTTGACGCTGTCCAGGCCGCCGGCATCCTCGATTGCCTTGGCCAGCCCGTCGGCCACGTTGGGATAGGTCTGATCGTTGAAAGTGGTGATCCGTGCAACGACCGAGTCGCCTTCGCGGCGGACGCGGGCGGCGGTCAGTTTGATCGTGTCGCGGATGATCGAGATGTCAAAGGGTTCGGGTTCGCCCTCGCGGACGACGGTGATGATGATCTCGCTGCCGATGGGGCCGCGCATCAGTTCCACGGCCTCGTCCAGGGTCAGGCCCAGCAGGGTTTCGCCATTCACATGAGTGATGAAGTCCCCGGCCTCGACGCCCGCAGACTGCGCGGGGGTGCCATCCATGGGCGAGACGACTTTGACAAAGCCCTCTTCTTGCGTGACCTCGATGCCCAGCCCGCCAAATTCGCCGCGCGTCTGCATCCGCATGTCGGCGGCATCCTGCGGCGGCAGATAGCTGGAGTGCGGATCCAGAGAGGTCAGCATCCCGTTGATCGCCGCCTCGATCAGCTTTTTCTCGTCGACTTCCTCGACATACTGGGCGCGGATCCGTTCAAAGATGTCGCCGAACAGGTCCAGCTGCTCGTAGACGTTGGTCTTCTGTGCGCTTTCCTGAGCCAGCAGCGGCCCGGCCACCTGCGTGGTCACCAGCACACCGGCCAGCGTGCCGCTGATCGCAGCCATGACGAACTTCTTCATGGATCACCCATCCTTTTTCATTTTGAACCACGCGGCCGGGTCAACGGCGACGTTGTCCTGTCTGACCTCTATATAGAGCGTTTCCGACGCCTGAGTTCCAGCCCCATCACTCGCCTCTGACAGAATTGTGCCCGGTTGTGCATCCGTTCCGCCCATCAACCCCACCGGACTGCCCCCCGGCAGAACCTGCCCGGCCCGGCCGTAAACCGTTTCCAGCCCGGCAAAGACGAACAATACGCCTGATTGGGGCTCTAGGATCATCACGTTACCGTAATCCAGCAACGGCCCCAGATAGCGGATCGTCGCAGCGGTGGGCGTGCTGACCAGCGCGCGCGGGCGTGTGGCCAGAACCACGCCGGGGCGGGCAATGCCGGCCGCATCCGATTCCCCGGCACGCAGCAGCACGCGGCCCTGGACGGGCAGGGGCAGCGCGCCCTTGCGGTGGCTGATGTCGGGCAGGCTGCCGCTCGCCTCGTCATTGGTGATGTCATAAAGCCCGCTGGCGAATCCCTCCAGCGTCTCGGTCGAGGAAATCAGGATCGCGGTTTTCACCGGGTCTTCGGTAAAGCGGCGCGGCAGGTCTTTGCGATCGGCCAGCGCCTGAGACAGTTCGGCGCGGGCGGTCTGAACGCCCTCCAGTCCGCGCCGCAGCGTATCGGCGGCGCTTTGTTGCAGGGTGCGCAGGGTTTGCACCTCTTCCAGTTTGGTCCGCAATTCAAGCGCCCTGGCGTTCAGCGCGGGGGTGACATCGGCCAGCAGCATCCCGGCGCGTGCGGTGCCGGTGGGACCGTCCGGATGCACCATCGTCACCGGCGTCGGCGCCGAGGCGATGCTTTGCAAAACCCCCAAAAGCTGCGCGACCTCGGCCTCGCGGGCGCGTAATTCCTGGGTCAGGCGTGCCTCTTGCAGGGCGGCCTGGCGTAGCCCGTCGCGCATGGCCTCCAGCCCGTCCTCATAGGCCTTGAGCGTGACAGTCAGGGCCTTCACACGGTCGCGGGCCGATTTCGCCTGAGCCAGGGATTCGGCGGCCTCTTCCAGGGCTTTGGCCGCGGCCCGTGCGGCGGTGGCCGGGTCGGTGGCGGCCACCAAAGACAGGGGCCAAAGGCAGAGCGCCAAGAGAGCAAGAGCGCGGATCATTCCAGCAGGCTTTTCCCTGTCATTTCCGTGGGTTGTTCCAGCCCCATCAGCTCCAGAAGGCTGGGCGCCAGATCGGCCAGACGGCCGCCGCTGCGCAGCTTGGCGCCTTCGGGGCCGCCCACCAGAATGACGGGCACCGGATTCGTGGTATGCGCGGTATGCGGCCCGCCGGTGACCGGATCGACCATGGTTTCGCAGTTGCCGTGATCGGCGGTGACGATCATCGCACCGCCCACTTTTTCCAGCGCGGCGACGACACGGGTCAGGCCCTGATCCACGGCCTCGCAGGCGGCCATCGCGGCCTTCAGATCGCCGGTGTGGCCCACCATATCGGGATTGGCGTAATTGGTGACGATCAGGTCATAGCCATCCTCGATTGCCTTGACGAAAGCATCGGTTACCTCGCCCGCGCTCATTTCCGGCTGCAAGTCATAGGTGGCCACCTTGGGCGAGGCGGCCATATAGCGATCCTCACCCTCTTCGGGGGCTTCCTTGCCGCCGTTCAGGAAAAAGGTCACATGCGGGTATTTTTCGGTTTCTGCCAGATGGAACTGGGTTTTGCCCTGCTTGGCCACCCATTCGCCCAGCGTGTTCACAATGTCGCGCGGGGGAAAAACCGTTTCCATATAGGCGTTATGGCCTTCGGAATATTCCACCATCCCCAGCAGTGCGGCCCAGTCGGGGCGGGTGCCGGTGTCGAAGGCGTCAAAGCCGGGCTCGGCCACGGCGCGCAGAATCTCGCGCGCGCGATCGGCGCGGAAGTTCAGGCAGAAGAACCCGTCGCCGTCCTGGGCACCGGCATAGTCGCCGATCACGGTGGCGGTGATGAATTCATCGGATTCTTCGCGCTGATAGGCTGCGTCTACGGCGGCATGAGCGCTGGCCGATTTGCCGCCTTTGGCGTGGATCATCGCCTCATAGGCCTCGGAAACGCGTTCCCAGCGGTTATCGCGGTCCATGGCATAGTAGCGCCCGGTGACGGTGCCAATGCGGGCGTTTTCTGGCAGGGCGGCGGTCAGCTCTTCGAAATAGGTGAAGGCGGATTTGGGGGCAACGTCGCGCCCGTCGGTGACCGCGTGCAGGACCACGGGCACGCCCGCGGCGGCGATGGCCTGAATGGCGGCGATGATGTGGGTCAGGTGGCCATGCACGCCCCCGTCCGAGACAAGGCCCATCAGATGCGCGGTGCCGCCGGTTTTCTTGAGCGTGCCGATAAAGGCGGTCAGGGCGTCGTTTNTCTGAAACGAGCCTTCCTCGATGGCCAGGTCGATCTGGCCCAGGTCCATGGCCACCACGCGGCCCGCGCCGATATTGGTGTGGCCCACCTCGGAGTTGCCCATCTGGCCCGTCGGCAGGCCCACATCGCGGCCGTGGGNGATCAGCGTATTGTTCGGGCATTCGGCCATCAGCCGGTCGAAAGTTGGGGTGTGGGCCTGATACGGGGCGTTATATTTGGTTTCCGAGGACAGGCCCCAGCCGTCCAGAATGCACAATACAACGGGTTTGGGTGTGGTCATGTCGCGAGGGCTCCGTCAGATTTGCCCTGCTTCTAACGGCTTCGGGCGTGAGGGTGAACCTCTGTTGGCGTCACAGGGGGGAATATGGGCGTCTTTCGCCGGTTTGGTGCAATCGGTGGGCGTGGAATTTGAGTATTTACAGAGCAAAGAAGGAGGTCAGGCGCGGTGATAGGGGCTGCCGGCGAGGATGGAAGCGGCGCGGTAGAGCTGTTCGGTGAGCATGGCGCGGGCCAGCATGTGGGGCCAGACCATCTTGCCGAAGGAGAGGCTGAAATCGGCCTGCGCGCGCAGGGTCGGATCGAGCCCGTCGGCGCCGCCGATCAGAAAGGCCAGATCGCTGCGGCCGGTGTCGCGGAAGCTGGCCAGTTTGCTGGCAAACTCAGGGGAGCTGAGAAGTGCGCCGCGTTCATCCAGGGTGCAGATGGCCGCCCCTTTGGGGATGGCGCGTTCCAGCAGGGGGGCCTGGCTGCGCATACCGCCGCTTTTGCGGTCATCGACCTCGTGGATTTTGGCGGGGCCAAGCCCAAGAGTGCGCCCGGTTCGGTCGAACCGGGTCAGGTAGTCGTCGATCAGCTCGCGTTCGGGGCCTTTGCGCAGGCGTCCGACCGCGCAGATATGAATGCGCATCAGCCCTCGGAGCTTGGGGTGCCGGCGGGCATCCACATTTTCTCGATCTGGTAGAATTCGCGGACTTCGGGGCGGAAGACGTGGACGATAACGTCGCCGGTGTCGATCAGAACCCAATCGCCGGCTTCTTTGCCTTCCATGCGGCTGGTGCGGCCGAATTCCTGTTTGACGCGTTCGACCAGCTTTTCCGAAATGGCTGCGACCTGGCGGGACGAACGCCCCGAGCAGACGACCATATAGTCGCCGATCGAAGATTTGCCGCGCAGGTCGATCTGCACGATGTCTTCGGCTTTGTCGTCATCCAGAGAGCTGAGGATAAGCGCCAGCAGGCGTTCGCTGGTTGTGCTGTTGGGGGATGCGGGCATTACAGCCCCCGTTTGTGCAGTCGATGCTGCGCTAAGGTCGATTGACAGGACATTGTCCTCCTAAGGGTTTTGCGCCGCCCAAGTCCCGGCGCTGGACAGTTTCAGGCTAGCACCGCATATGTGAAATCTCAACGGATCCTTCAAGAGGCGATATCGCCCGCTGTGTTACGCTAAGTGCGAGACAGGGGCCGCGAGGGCAGGGCCACAGGCCCTGACCGAGGTATCAAGCGCGCCGAAGGCGCTCAATCGGATTGGGTTTGCAGCTTCGATCCGGGCAGGACGGTGACTTCGCGCTGCGGGAACGGGATCGAGATTTCATGCGCCTGAAACGCATCCCACAGCGCCAGATAGACATTGCCCCGGATATTGGTCAGCCCGCCCGTGGGATCCTCGATCCAGAACCGCAGGATATAATCCACGCTGGAATCTCCGAAGCCCACGATATGGCAGACCGGGGGTTTGAAGCTCAGCACCCGATCCACTGACTGGGCTGCCTCGATCGCGATTTGACGCACCTTGTGAGGGTCATCGTGATAGGCGGTGCCAAAGTGGATATCCAGCCGGACATAGGCGTTCGAGTGGGACCAGTTCACCACCTGCCCGGTGATCAGATCCTCATTGGGGATCAGGTATTCCTTGCCGTCCCGTGTCACGACACTGACGTAGCGCGCCCCCAGCGAGTTGATCCAGCCAAAGGTCTCGCCCAGGGAAATCACGTCGCCGGGCTTGATGGATTTGTCCAGCAGGATGATGATCCCCGACACCAGGTTCGACACCACTTTTTGCAGGCCAAAGCCCAGGCCCACACCAATCGCGCCGGACAGAACCGCCAGCCCGGTCAGGTCCACGCCAACGACCCGCAGTCCGAGAAAGAAAGCCGCGCCATACAGGACGACTTGCAGGAATTTGATCGCCAGCACCTGCATAGAGGGGCTGATGTCCTGGTTTTTCCGGATCGTGGTCGAAGCCGAGCCAGACAGGAACCGCGCCGCCGCCATCAGCACCGCCAGCAGCAGAATGGCCTGCACGATCAGCCACAGCGACAGACGGGTTTCCCCCAGGTGAAAGGCAACACTGTCCAGCAGGTTCTGGCTTGCGTGGGTCAGGTTCAGGATCGACAGGGTGACCCAGATCCAGCCGGCATAGCGCACCAGTCCGCGCAGAAAGCTGTTACTGATCAGCCGGGTGACGATGGCGATCACCAGCCAGGCCAGCGCCAGCTGCGCGATGATGCTCAGCAGATACGAGCGGGACGGCCAGGTGAGCTCTCGCATCAGCCATACCGTCGGCCAGATCGTCCCCACGAAAACGATCAGCCGCATTCTTCGGTGGATAAGCACCAGAAACCGCATCCGCCACATTGGCCAGCCTTCGCGGGTGCGCATCCAGTTCTGGAACCGGGGCGCCAGAATTTTGGCCGCCAGATGCGCAAGCAGCAGCAACCCCAGGGCAATCAGCACCTGATAGGCGTTCCAGGTCCGCAACAGGCCGGTGACGAATTGCTCGGCTTGGGACAGCAGATCAATGACCAGCTCTGCGGATGTTTGTGGTGGGGTCTGCTCGGTTTCCTCCATTCCGGTATCGTGCACGCAGGGCCGCACGGGGGCAAGCCCCAAGCGACGGCGCGATATGCGCCCCCTTGATAGAATCCCTCAGGCAGAGTATCTGCCCCTGCATGACACGGATTTTTGACATGGATGATCGCGCGCGCCTGCCCTGGCGGTTTTTTGGTGCGACGCACACTGTTCTGGCCCGCCTATAAGGCGCGCCCATCCCTGTCACACCCTGAACATACCTGAAGACAATCCACGGGAGAGGACCATGACCGCCCCGAAGACACTCTATGATAAAATCTGGGACGCCCACGTCGCCCATGAATCCGAAGACGGCACCTGCCTGCTGTATATCGACCGCCACCTGGTGCACGAAGTCACCAGCCCTCAGGCCTTCGAAGGCCTGCGCATGGCCGGCCGCAAGGTGCACGCGCCGGACAAAACCATCGCCGTGCCGGACCATAACGTGCCCACCACGCAGGGCCGCGAAAACCCCGAGCTGATGACCGAGGACAGCCGCGTGCAGGTGGCCGCGCTGGACACCAACGCCAAGGAATTCGGCATCCACTACTATCCGGTGTCGGACGTCCGTCAGGGCATCGTGCACATTGTCGGCCCCGAGCAGGGCTGGACCCTGCCGGGCATGACCGTTGTGTGCGGCGACAGCCACACCGCGACNCACGGNGCNTTNGGCNCGCTNGCGCATGGCATCGGCACNTCNGAGGTNGAGCACGTNCTNGCCACNCAGACNCTGATCCAGNNNAANTCCAAGAANATGAAGGTCGANATCACCGGCNAGCTGNAGCCCGGNCGTNACNGCCAAGGACATCACCCTGNCNNTNATCGGNNANACCGGCACNGGCGGCGGCACCGGCTATGTCATCGANTATTGCGGCGAGGCGATCCGCNNNCTGTCGATGGAAGGCCGCATGACNGTCTGCAACATGGCCATCGANGGCGGCGCGCGCGCCGGCCTGATCGCGCCNGANGAAACCACCTTNGNNTANGTNAANGGCCGCCCNCACGCGCCNAANGGNGCCNANTNNGANGCTGCCCTGNCNTNNTGGAANACGCTNTNNNCCGANGANGNCGCGCATTNNGANAAGGTCGTCACCNTNNNNGGCGANGAGATCGAGCCNGTNGTNACCTGGGGCACCTCGCCCGAGGACGTGCTGCNGCATNTCNNCCANCGTGCCNNCNCCCGAGGANTTCANNGGCGGNAAGGTCGAGGCNGCCAAGCGCGCCATCGAATACATGGGGCTGGAGGCCGGCCAGAAACTGACCGACATCCAGATCGACACCGTGTTCATCGGGTCCTGCACCAACGGCCGGATCGAAGACCTGCGCGCCGCCGCCGAGATCCTGAAAGGCAAAAAGATCAAGGACGGGATGCGCGCCATGGTCGTGCCTGGCTCGGGTCTGGTGCGTGCGCAGGCCGAAGAAGAAGGCCTGGCCGACATCTTCAAAGAGGCCGGGTTCGAATGGCGTCTGGCGGGCTGTTCCATGTGTCTGGCAATGAACCCCGATCAGCTGTCCGAGGGCGAGCGTTGCGCCTCGACCTCGAACCGCAACTTCGAGGGGCGTCAGGGCTATAAGGGCCGCACCCATCTGGTGTCTCCCGCGATGGCCGCGGCTGCCGCCATCACCGGCCACCTGACCGACGTCCGCGAGCTGATGTAACCGTTACGTGCCAGAATGTTGAACGCTACGGAAAAAACCAATGCCTGCCTGGATGCGCTGAAGTCGCATCCGGACAGTTGGGTTGAATACTGTTGCGCTCTGCATGATCTAGAAGCGAACGAAGGATTGTCCGCGTTGTCGGAGGCCGAGCAGTATGTTCTCTCGGCCTATCAGTTGGATAGCTGTATCCAGTCGAGTGGCTTGTTCAGCTATTTCGAACTTCAGACTGCGTGGGCAGCGAAAGGCGTTCAGGCCACGGGGGTTCTGGGGCTGACGGGTCTTAACCAGATGTTGGTCCGGGCATTGTCGGCGATGTCTCTGCCCTCAGACGCGACCGAGGCGCAAATTGCAGAGGCAACTCGCCGCCTTGTCGGAGAATCAGAGGAATTCGCCGGGCTGCTCGATCACTTTGAGCAGCTCGAAGATGACTTCTTCTATCAGGCCGATGCACCCGTCGCCGACGCGATCGTATCGTTTGCTGTCATTAATCACGACGCTCTTCTAAGGGCGGAAACATAGGATTGGATTTCCCTAATGGATAAATTCGAAAAACTGACCGGGATCGCCGCGCCCATGCCGCTGGTGAATATCGACACCGACATGATCATCCCCAAGGTGTTCCTGAAGACGATCAAGCGCTCGGGTCTGGGCGTGAACCTGTTCGACGAGATGCGCTATGACCGTCAGGGCAATGAGTTGCCTGACTTTGTGCTGAACAAGCCGCAATATCGCGACACTGAAATTCTGGTGGCGGGCGATAACTTCGGCTGCGGCTCGTCGCGCGAACACGCGCCCTGGGCGATCAAGGATTTCGGCATCAAATGCGTGATTTCGACCTCGTTCGCGGACATCTTCTTTAACAACTGCTTCAAGAACGGCATCCTGCCCATCGTCCTGCCGCAAGAGCAGGTGGACATCCTGATGGAAGACGCCGAACGTGGCGCCAACGCCCGGATGACAGTGGATCTGGAAGCCCAGGAAATCACCACCTCGGACGGTCAGGTGATCCCCTTTGAGGTGGACGCGTTCAAGAAACACTGCCTTCTGAACGGCCTGGACGACATCGGCCTGACACTGGAGAAGGCCGAGGCGATCTCCTCGTATGAGAGCGCCATGAGCGCCGAGCGCCCCTGGGTGTAACCCAAACCGCCCCGGATGACAGAGAGGCCGCCCTTTCGGGCGGTCTTTGCTATTTGTGGCACATGAACTATGCCCCACAAGATATTGCGTTAACGCCAAATTATTGAGAGTTCGCCCGCGTGCTTGATGTATTCTGGCACCACATTTGCCACGTTTTCGCCCCAATTTTTGGTTTTTACTGGTCTATCGCTTGTCTCGCTTGGGGAAAGAAGGCAACATTTGGGCAAGAATGAGGCATACCGCCAAAGCAGGCGGGATCAAGTTGGACACAGGGCGCGGCATCGTATCGCGCTCGGCCAGTTTGAAGGGATCGGGCAGTGATCGAGCGATTTGCAGGCGCGGCGTTTCGCGCGTTTTTGGTGGCTATTCTGGTGGCTATGCCATCCGTGTTTCTGCCCGGAACATTTTCCGATTCCACGGCGCTGGTGCTGATCCTGACGCTGGTGGCCGCGATCCTGACTTTTCTGGAATATAACAGCGAATTCCCCAGCGTGGTCGAGTTCCGCTATGCCCCGCCTTTTAACCGGCTGCGCTTTGGGGCGGTTCTGTTTCTGGTGCTGGTTCTGACGATCATCGCGCGCGGTAAGGTGCATCCGTCTGAGCTTAGCCAGGGGCTGACGGCGATCGGGCGGCTGTTGGGCAATACCATTGATTTCCCGTATTCCCCGGTCCGTCTGGTAGTGCTGATGATGCCCGTCAACGCCCCCAAAGAGGTGATCGCGGATGTGCGAATCGCGGCGGGGCTGGCCTATTTCGTGTCGCTGGTGATGATGTTCCTTTTCATTGTGCATGTGCGGTTTCTGGGCTGGCCTGCCCGTAACGGGGCGTTCAATGTCTGGGTGAACCTGCCGATGTTCGATCCGACGATGGGCGATGTGCTGCCGCGGCTCTATCGGGATGCGCGCATTAACATTGCGTTAGGGTTTCTTCTGCCATTCTTGATCCCGGCCATTGTGAAGCTGATGTCAACTCTGGTTGACCCGATTTCACTGGCGCATTCGCAGACGCTGATATGGACGATGACAGCATGGGCATTGGTGCCGGCTTCGATGATTATGCGGGGGATCGCCATTGGGCGCGTCGCCGACATGATCGAGGAAAAGCGCCGTCGCGCTTACGCCGAGGCCGCCGAAACCGAAGAGCAGGGCTTGCAAACGGCCTGATTGTGCTGCTGTGCCTGCTGGCCGCGCCTCTTTGGGCCGAGCCGCTGCGGATTGCCACTTTCAATACCGAACTGACGCGCAAGGGGCCTGGGCTGCTGTTGCGCGATGTCTTGCGATCCGAGAAGCAGGTGATGGCGGTGGCCTCTGTGATTGCGGCGGCCCGGCCCGATGCGATTTTGTTGCAGGGGGTGGACTATGATGCGCAATTGCTGGCGGCCCGCGCGCTGCGGGACCGGGTGACAGAGCAGGGGCATTTCCTGCAACATGTCTTTGCTTTTCCGCCCAATACCGGGGTGCCCACGGGCTATGATCTGAACGGGGATGGCCGGGCCGAGGGGCCAGCGGATGCGCATGGATACGGGCGGTTCGCGGGGCAGGGCGGGATGGTTCTGCTGTCGCGCTATCCGATTGCCGAGGCCGAGGACTATTCGGGTTTGCTCTGGTCCGAGCTGCCGTGGATTGACCGGCGCGCTCTGGGGCGGGCCTGGGGAGTCGGCGGGCAGGGGCTGCGCCTGGCCTCGGTCGGGCATTGGCGGGTGCGGATTTCGGGGCCGGATGGGCCGTTGGATCTGCTGGGATTCCACGCCACGCCGCCTGTGTTTGATGGCCCCGAGGATCGTAACGGGCTGCGCAACAAGGATCAGCTGCTGTTCTGGGCCCATCTGCTGGATGATCTGACGGGGCCGTTTGTTCTGTTGGGGGATGCCAATAACGATCCGGACAAGGGCGAGGGGTTGAAGATGGCGATCAACGCGCTGCTGTCGCATCCGCGCCTGACGGATCCGCTGGCGGGCCAGCCCACGGTGGATTGGCGTGGGCTGGGCTTGGGCTGGATGCGGGTGGATTATGTGCTGCCTGCACGTGAACTGACGGTACATGATGCCGGAATGGCACCCGCAGCCCCTGAGGCCAGCCGCCACCGGCTGACTTGGGCCGATCTGGGCTGGGCAGGCAGCTTGCCCTAGCGCAGATGCGCGGTGGCTGCGGCCAGCGCCTTGTCCGCCGGGGTCATCGGAAAATCGGGGAGCAACTGTGAAAACCGGCTGCCATCCAGACTGTGTGGCAGGTTCCACAGGTAGCGCATCTCGAACAGATGTCTGATCATCCGCATGAACGGCCACGCCATCAGCAGAGGCAGCCAGGACATGCGCCGCGCCTGAATGGGGCGGCCCATGACGCGCGTCAGCACCTGCGCCATCTGATCGCCTGTCCAGGTGAAGCCGGGAAAGGGAATGTCCTCGAACCGAGCAAGCCGCGCGCGCATGTCGGCCAGTTCAACCGCGGCACGCGCGACATCCGGCAGATAGGCCCAGGCGTGATCGCGGTCCGTATGTCCGGGGTAGCTGAGCCTGCCTCTGGGCAGAGATTTTGCCATCATCCGATCAAACCAGTTGCCCGACGGCTGAGTGTCCAGAAAATCGCCGGCCCGCAAAAGGATGGTTTTAACCCCGTCGCGGCGATAGGCGCTTTCTAGGTTTTGGCGAATGCGGCCCAGGGGGTTGGTGGCCAGATGCGGGGTGTCGGCCGCCCATGGGCCAGGGGCTTTGGGGCCGAAAACATAGACATTTCCGGGCAAAATCACCGTAGCGTCATTGTCCAGCGCGGCCCGGCGAATTTGCGCGTGCAGTGCAGGCAGTTGCGCGGCCCACTCTTGATAGGGCGGGTTCCAGCCGGCAATAATCACGTCCACGCCTTTGGCGGCGGTGGTCAGGCGGTCGGTCTTGCGATCAAAGCGACGCACGAGCCAGCCTCGGGCGGCAAAGGCATCGGCCGTATGACGCCCAAAGCGCCCCGTGGGGCCAAGGATCAGCACTGTGTTCGGCATGGGTTTGCTCCGGTTTTGGGGTGTTGGGGTCAGTTTAGATATGACGATGATGAATGGGTATTGCGGAAAAGTGACGGTTAGGTATTCAATATTGAATGGCTGTGAAGACCGATCCCGACTGGTCCCTGATGCAATCCTTTCTGGCGGTGGCCGAAGGGGGCTCTCTGTCGGCGGCGGCGCGTTTGACGGGGCAAAGCCAGCCGACCTTGGGGCGTCAGATCCGCCAGCTTGAGCAAAACCTGGACAGCACCCTGTTTGCGCGCCATGCGCGGGGGCTGGATCTGACGGACGAAGGGCGGGCCATTCTGGCCGCGGCCCGGCAGATGCGCGCGGCGATGAAGCAGATCGAATTGACCGTCGCGGGACGTGAAAGCGATTTGCCGGGCAGGGTGCGTGTGACGGCATCCGAGATTGTCTCGCAGCATCTGTTGCCGCCTATCATCGCGCAGCTTCGGCAGGATTATCCCATGATCGGCATTGATCTGATTGCCACGGATGACACCGAAAACCTGCTGTTCCGCGAGGCAGACGTGGCCGTGCGCATGTACCGGCCTGAGCAACTGGATATTGTGGCCTTGCATCTGGGGGACATCCAGATCAGCGTTTGCGCGGCCAGGTCTTATCTGGAACGCCACGGACGCCCGCGCCATCTGGACGATCTGAACCGGCACACGCTGCTGGGCTATGATCAGAGCCCGCTGATCCTGCATGGGATGCACGCGTTGGGCATCGCTGCCACGCGCGATTGGTTTACGATCCGGTGCGATGATCAGAACGCCTATTGGGAACTGCTGCGCGCGGGCTGTGGGATCGGTTTCAGCCAGAAGGTTCTGATCGACAACGCCCCCGAGGTCGAGCCGCTGGATCTGGGCCTGCCGATCCCCGCGCTGCCCGTCTGGCTGGCCGCCCCGCAGGCCACGCGGCGCACTCCGCGTGTTTCGGTGGTCTGGGATGCCTTGGAAAAGGGGCTTTTGCCCTTCGTTTCTTGACCCTTCGGCCCGCAAGAGATAGGCGAAGTCCAACGGATTTCTACGAAGGACAGCAACAATGACCAACCCCTCGCTTCTTATTCTGCCGGGTGACGGCATCGGCCCCGAAGTCATGGCCGAAGTGCGCAAGGTGATCGACTGGTTCGGCGCCAAGCGTGACCTGACCATCGACGTCCAAGAGGGGCTGGTGGGGGGCGCCAGCTATGATGCGCATGGCACGCCGTTGACCGACGAAACCATGGAACTGGCCCAGTCGGTTGACGCCGTTCTGCTGGGCGCCGTGGGTGGCCCCAAATACGACAATCTGGATTTCAGCGTGAAGCCCGAGCGCGGCCTGCTGCGTCTGCGCAAGGAAATGGATCTGTACTCGAACCTGCGCCCGGCGCAGTGCTTTGACGCGCTGGCTGATTTCTCGTCGCTGAAAAAGGATGTGGTGGCCGGTCTGGACATCATGATCGTACGCGAGCTGACCTCGGGCATCTATTTTGGCGAGCCGCGCGGCATCATTGAAGAGGGCAACGAGCGTGTGGGCATCAACACCCAGCGCTACACGGAATCGGAAATTGCCCGTGTCGCCCGTTCGGCATTCGAACTGGCCCGCAAGCGCGGCAACAAGGTCTGCTCGATGGAGAAGGCCAACGTGATGGAATCGGGCATCCTGTGGCGCGACGTCGTCACCGAGGTGCACCAGGCCGAATACCCCGACGTGGAACTGTCACACATGTATGCCGACGCCGGTGCGATGCAGCTGTGCCGCTGGCCCAAGCAATTCGACGTGATCGTCACCGATAACCTGTTCGGTGATCTGCTGTCCGATGCGGCCGCGATGCTGACTGGCTCGCTGGGGATGCTGCCATCCGCGTCGCTGGGCGCGCCGATGGCGAACGGCCGCCCCAAGGCGATGTACGAACCCGTGCATGGCTCGGCCCCCGATATTGCCGGTCAGGGCAAGGCCAACCCGATCGCCTGTATCCTGTCCTTCGCGATGGCGCTGCGCTACTCGTACGACCAAGGCGCCGAGGCCGACCGCCTGGAAGCCGCGATCGAAACCGTTCTGGCCCAGGGTGCGCGCACCGGCGATTTGCTGGGCCCCGAGGGCGGCACTCCGATCAGCACCAGCGAAATGGGCGATGCGATCATCGGCGCGCTGGACGCCAGCCTGTAATCCAGGTTCCTGAAACGTCTGAAAAGCCCGGCCAGCGCCGGGCTTTTGCATTTTGCGGGTTTGTCGAAAATCTTGACCGGGGGGCTTGCCAATAGGCCCGGAACAGCGTACCACGCGCGCCAGTCGGAGTGTAGCTCAGCCTGGTAGAGCACTGTCTTCGGGAGGCAGGGGCCGGAGGTTCGAATCCTCTCACTCCGACCATTTTCACATTCAGACGATGCTTGGCTGTCGCCCCCCGAATTTGTGGGGGCTTTGATGGCATTGCTGACACATGTCTGCCGCATTCTGACGGGCAGGCATCCAGGCCCCGGACGGGCAGCATTCGGGGCGCTTTGGGGGCGTTAATAGTCTGTTAATAAATCATAATACTTAAACATTAACCAATCAGGCATGTTTGACGCGATTAGGCATAATTTTCGATGCCTTTGCCATAAAATAGCCGATTTCGAACCCAAAAAGAGACAATCTCGGGCGGCAGTTTGGCACCGTTAAAAATCGGGTTTGATTCATGTGCTGATGGGGTGAAGGCCCGATCGCGAAGGGACGTAACAAATGGCGTTTGTAGAGAGTTTGAGTGTTGAAAAACTGTATGGGATGGTGAGCGCCTCCTCGACTTTGCCGATCAATATCACACCTGCAAACGGTCTTTTGCTTCTGTTCGTTGCCATTTTCTCGGTGCGTGCTTTCGTGCAGCCGCGCTCGTTTGTGCATCCAGATGCGGGGCCCAAGCCCGCAGCCGATCCGAAGCGGCCCACGGGTCTGGGGCGTTTGCGCAATACGGTGCGCATGTTGGCGGGGCCTGCGCCGGTTGCGCAGGAAAACCCCAGGCCGACGGCGCCGCAATCCACCAAGCTGCTGCAAGGTGCCTTTACCGCGCTGCTGGACGAGGTGTACGTCTTCGATCCGGACAGTTTCGAAGTGTCGTTCATGAATGCCAAGGCCGAGAAACGGGCGGCCATGGCGAAGCTGTCCAAAAGGCCTCGTTTTCCTGAGATTTTGCCGCAGAAGAACCGCCAGGTCATTCTTGAGGCCGCGCGGAACCTGCGCCGTAGCAGCCTGGATTCGATCGTCTTTGAACTGATGGCGGCCGATGTGCCCACGGAACTGACGCTTAAACTGATCCGCGAGGATGGCGAGGACGAGTATTTCATGGCCATCCTGCGCGATCTGTCCGCGCGCGCCGAAGAGGCGCAGGCCCAGGCGGATTATGTGGCCACGCTTAGCCATGAAATGCGCACGCCGCTGACCTCGATCAAGGGGGCGGTCGAGCTGATTGCCTCGGGTAAAATGGGCGAGCTGTCGGGGGGCGCTGCGGCCACGCTGGGGGTCGCGCAGCGCAATGTGGATCGTTTGCTGCGTCTGACGAACGATATTCTGGATCTGGAAAAGATGGACGCCGGTAAGCTGCGCTGCGATCTGGACCGGCTGGATTTGGGGGATCTGGCCCGCGAGGCCGCGCAGGACATCCTGGGCTATGCGCGTCAGTTCGATGTGTCTGTGCGCGTGGTGCAGAAGGTCAATGATTCAGTCGTTCAGGCCGATCGCGCCCGGCTGATGCAGGTGATGGCCAATCTGCTGTCCAACGCGATCAAATTCTCCAGCCCGGACCAGGAGGTGCTGATCAGCATCGAGGATGCCGGTACCGATCTGCGCGTTTCGGTGGTCGATTCCGGCCCCGGAATTCCCGAGGCCAATCGCCACGATGTCTTTGAGCCTTATTTACAGGGCCCCCAGGTGCAACGTAAGGTCGCAAGCACGGGCCTAGGGTTGAGTATTGCCAAACGCATCGTCGAGGCGCATAGCGGCAGTATCGGCTTTGAAACCACATTAGGAGAGGGAACAGCCTTCTTCTTTGAGCTTCCCAAGCTGGTCCAAGAGAGTGAGGCCGCCGCCTGACCGGCGCGTATCCGGGGCATTTTCCCTTTGGTGTGCGTGTTTCTGGCAGGTGACGGGCAGAAACGAAACGCGGCAAAGGGGGACGTCATGACAGTCCTTCCCAAAATTCTTCACGTCGAAGACGATCCGGACATTCGGGAGATCGCGCTGATCGCATTGGAAACGATTGGCGGATTGCCCGTGGTGCAATGCGCAAGCGGCACCGAGGCGCTGGCGCGGGTGTCCGAGGTAATGCCCGATCTGTTTCTGCTGGACATGTCGATGCCGGACATGGACGGGGTTGAGACGCTGAATGCGCTGCGGGCCTTGCCCGGTCTGGCCGCGATCCCGGCGATTTTCATGACCGCGCGGGCGCAGGATTGGGAACACGCTGAGCTGCTGTCGAAGGGGGCGAATGCCGTGATCACGAAACCCTTTGATGCCATGAAACTGGCGCAGGAAATCCGTGAAATCTGGGATGGGCTGGGCTAAGCGTCAGCCCTGAGGGTCGTGTACGATCAGGGCCATTTCGCCCAGCATATCGTCCACGGCTTCCAGTGCTTCTTCCAGGCTGGCTTGCTTTTGGGTCTGGCGGGTTAGGGCGACCTCGGCGGCAAAGCACAGCTCGCCCAGTTCCGGAAACCCCATCGTGGCCGCCATGCCAGCGGTTTTATGCGCGTAGTGACGGAAAATCTCCATCGCATCCGCTGGCGCGCTTTGCAGGGTGGGGCTGTCGCGCAGCGCCTCCATATGGTCCAGACGTTCTGTCAGTGCAGCGGCAAAGCGCGGGCGCATCTCGGCCAGCTTGGCAGCGAACATTTCGGCATGTGCCGCTTCGCGTGCGGCTTGCATCGCTTCGGCAACCATGATCAGCCCGCCCAGGCGAAGGCTTTGATCAGGTCACGTTTCCAGCCGGCAAATTCGCTGGTATGCACGGCTTCCGAGGCCGCGCGGCGGGCTTTGTCGATGGCGCTATCCAGGGCCTCGATTGCCGCACGTCCCGAGCGCAGGCCCATCCGTTGGGCCGGGCTGACCGATACCTGAACATCCATTTCGCGCCAGTCGTCATAGACCAGCTCCATTTTGTCGATGGCTTGCTGAACATTCATCAGCAGTTCGTCGGCATCAATCTGATCGCTGCCATGGCACACGCAGACGAACGCGCCGCGCCCGGCATGGGCGACAAAGCTTTCGCCATAGGTCAGGCTGTCCGAGATCGCCTCGGCCACGTCGGTGATCGTATAGAAATATTCCTCGGGCGAGCAGCTGTCATACAGGGTGCGCGCATTCACGATCTGGAAGGCAAAGACATTGGTGGCGAACATGCCGCCACGGCCCAGTTGCAGCAGAAAGTTTTCCAGCGCCACGCGGTCGATCACCCCGGCCACGTCGCGGATGGTGAAGGGCGTGTCAAAGTTGAACTTGGGCCCGCGGAAATTGTCATTCAGCAGCGCCTGCACCATTTCTCCGTTGTGGCGGGCGTCCTGGCTTTTCTGATTCAGGCGTTCGGCCACGCGCATCCGGGTGGTCAGCTCCAGCGGATCGAACGGTTTGGTCACATAATCCGAAGCGCCGGCGGCAAAGGCCTGATTGATGAACACCTTATCCGACATCGCGGTGACCATCAGGATCGGCACGTCCGCATAATCGGGGATGTAGCGGATCCAGTCGCACAGCTCGATTCCGGACATTTGCGGCATCTGGATATCCAGAAGAAAACAGTCAAACGGGCGATCGGCATTCTGGACAATCTCCATCGCTTCCGCTGCCGAGTTGGCGGTGGTGACATCGGGGTATCCGGCCGGGGGCAAAGAGCCCTTTAGCAGGTCCAGAACCATCGGGTCGTCATCAACGGCGAGTATCTTCATCTCTATCACCCAAATCTTCCTGCAAGCGGGATCGCAGGCTTTACGCTTAAGGTCATGTTTGATTCAAAATGTGGCGAATTTGGGCAGGGCAGGCGGCAATACAGTGATAGGTTGCGGCGCGATTTTCGGGCCTGCGGAAACGGTTGTATTTGTGGCGGGCGCATTGTTTCGGGGTGGGGGATAGTCCTGGGGTCGACCTGCCGCATTTTCGCCCAATATCTAAACGCCCCTGCCCGAATCGAGGGGGCTGAGTCGCGGTTGTCACGCTTAGGACGACTGGCACCGATGCGCCTCATCCCCATGGATTTCGTGAATTTGACAGGATTTTTCGGGGGAATGCAGATTTTTCTAGCAATATGGTGCATCATGTGCCTAGTCTTGGGCATTATAATGCCTAAATGGCGATTGGGAGGAGATACATGACGAACCGCAGAACCATTCTGGGCGCGCTAAGCGGCGTGGCTATCGCGGCGCTGACCGCTGCACCGGCGCTGGCGCAAGAGGTGACGCTGAAGTTGCACCAATTCCTGCCGGCTCAGGCCAATGTGCCCAAGCTGGTGTTGGATGTCTGGGCCGATAAGGTCGAGGCTGACTCGAACGGCCGGATCAAAGTCGAGCGCTACCCCTCGATGCAGCTGGGTGGCAAGCCGCCAGAGCTGATGGACCAGGCGATCGACGGCGTTGCCGATATTGTCTGGACCGTTGTGGGCTATACGCCGGGGCGCTACCCCTCGACCGAGGTGTTCGAGCTGCCCTTTATGATGACGGACGCCCGCGCCACCTCGCGCGCGTATTGGCAGATGTTCGAAACCCATATGAAGGACGGCGAATTCTCGCATGTGCATATCCTGGGCGCATGGGTGCATGGGCCGGGGATGATCCATACCAAGGATCCGGTGAACACGCCTGCGGATCTGGAGGGGATGAAAATCCGCGGCGGCTCGCGTTCGGTGAACTCTTTGCTGACCAAGCTGGGTGCCACGCCGGTTGGGATGCCCGTGCCTGCCGTGGCCGAAGGGCTGTCCAAGGGTGTGATCGACGGCACCACCATCCCGTGGGAGGTCACCTCGGCGCTGAAAGTGCCTGAACTGGTGGGCAACCACACTGAATTTTCCGGCTCGGCGCTGTATACGCTGACCTTCGTGCTGGCCATGAACAAGGACAAGTACGAAAGCCTGCCCGATGACCTGAAAGCGGTGATTGACGCCAACTCGGGCGAGGAATTCTCGGTCTTTGCCGGGGGCACCCAAGAGGATTCGGACGGTCCGGCGCGTGCCAAGGCCGTTGCCCTGGGGAACAACATCATCACGCTGGATGAAGCGGCCACCGAAGAATGGCGCGCCCTGGCGCAGCCCATTTACGACGAATGGGTCGCCGATATGAACAAGAAAGGAATCGACGGTCAGGCTCTGATCGACGAAGCCCGCGCTCTGATCGCCAAATATACTGAGTGATCGGGACGCTCCCGTGGAAGGGGTCGTGGTGCATCGCGCTACGACCCCTTTTTTGTGCGTTAAAATGCACTATTGCGCATGATGCTGTTGCAAAAGATGCGAAATAATGCACTATGAGACCCAAGGAGCATGAGTGCGCGACATATTGATTCCCTTAGCGAGCGGGAGGAGGGCCCGACGCTCTGGGTGCGCGTTCATGGGGTGGCGAGGGTGCGGGTGCCCTCGCAGCGCAATGGGAGGAACCGCATGTCGGATTGCAAAAACGCCGCCAACTATTTCGTGGATCGACATCTAGACGAGGGGCGCGGCACGAAAACCGCGTTCCAAGAGGCCGATGGGTCGCAGCGCAGCCTGACCTATGCCGATCTGGCTCGGCAGACGTCCTGCGTGGTCACGGCTCTTGAGCGTGCGGGCATTCACCGGGAAGAGCGCGTCGCTCTGTTGGTGCTGGATCAGATCGAGCTGCCGATCCTGTTTTGGGGGGCGCTCAAGGCAGGAGTGGTGCCGATTCCGCTCAATACCCTGCTGTCTGACAGTGTTTATGACGTGATCCTGCGGGACAGTCGGGCGACGGCCTTGTTTGTGTCCGAGGCGCTGTACCCCGTTGTCGCGCCGATCCTTGAGGAAAACCCCTTCTTGCGCCGCGTGGTGGTGATTGCCGATGAGGCCCCGACGGGCGCGCAAACCTATGCCGATTTCCTGGCTGGCGCCCAGCCCGCGCCAACGGTTGAAACGTCCGAGGATGAGATTGCGTTCTGGCTCTATTCTTCGGGGTCTACCGGGCAGCCTAAAGGGGTCAAGCACGTCCATGGCAGCCTGTGCGCGACGGCGCAGACCTATGGCGCGCAGGTGTTGGGCGTTCAGGCCGGGGATGTTGTCTATTCGGTTGCGAAACTGTTCTTTGCCTATGGTCTGGGCAATGGGATGACGTTTCCAATGTCGGTTGGCGCGACGACGATCCTGTTCTCGGGGCGGCCCACGCCGGAAACGGTGGGCGATATTCTGAATCGCCTGAAGCCCAGCGTTTTCTGCGGTGTGCCAACGCTTTACGCTGCGATGGTGCATCACTGGGAGGACGGAAAACCCCTGCCCGAGGTCCAGCTGCGGGCTTGTATCTCTGCTGGCGAAGCCCTGCCCGAAGAGATTGGCAAGAAGTGGAAGGCGCAGTGGGGCGTGGATATTCTGGATGGTGTGGGCTCGACCGAGATGCTGCATATCTTTCTGTCGAACCGCGCGGGGGATGTTGTCTATGGCACTTCGGGGACGCCGGTGCCGGGGTATGATGTGCGGCTGGTGGATGAGGACGACCAAGAGGTCGGCTCGGGCGGTGTGGGCGAATTGCTGGTGCGCGGCCCGTCGGCTGCGGATGGGTATTGGAACAATCGCGGCAAGTCCCGAGCCACGTTCGAAGGGCATTGGACGCGCACGGGCGATAAATACGAACGCACGGCCGATGGGCGCTTTGTCTACTGTGGGCGTACCGACGATATGTTCAAAGTGTCCGGTATCTGGGTGTCTCCGTTCGAGATCGAGCAGGCGCTTGTCGCCTACCCCGGTGTGCTGGAGGCCGCGGTTGTCGCCTGGCATGACGAGGAGGGGCTGGAAAAGCCCAAAGCCTATGTTGTGCTGAAGGAGGGGCAGGATGCCAGCGCGCTGGAAGACCTGAAAGAGTTCGTCAAGCAGAAGATCGGCAAGTGGAAATACCCCCGCTGGGTGGAAATCGTGCAGGATCTGCCCAAAACCGCGACGGGTAAGATTCAGCGCTTTAAGCTGCGCGAGGGCGCGTGATGGACTGGGCGGCAGGGGGCGGGTTTTTGACCGCTGGGGATACGCGTTTGGAATATGCTTGCTGGGGCCCCGCGCCTGATCGGGCTCCGACCATCGTTCTGCTGCACGAGGGGCTGGGCTGCGTTGCGCTGTGGCGGGATTTCCCGCAGCGCCTGGCCGAGGCAACGGGCATGGGGGTTCTGGCCTATTCGCGCGCGGGCTATGGGCAATCGGACGGCAAGCCTCTGCCCTGGTCCCTCGATTATATGACGGATGAGGCCGTGCGGGTTTTGCCTCAGGTGCTTGGGGCGATCGGGTTTCGCTCGGGGCTGCTGATGGGGCATTCGGACGGGGCGACGATTGCCAGCATCTATTGCGGCTCGGTCGAGGATGCGCGGGTGCGCGGCCTGATCGTCATGGCGCCGCATTATTTCACCGAACCCATGGGGCTGGCCGCGATTGCAAAGGCAAAAGAGGCCTATGATTCCGGTGATCTAAAGCCGCGTCTGGCCAGGTATCACCGGGATGTTGAAAATGCCTTTCGCGGTTGGAACGATTCCTGGCTGCATCCGGACTTCAAGGCCTGGAATGTCGGCGATGTGACGGATTATCTGCGGATTCCGTCCCTGGCCATTCAGGGGCGGCAGGACGAATACGGCACCCTTGCGCAGATAGATGAGATCGCCACGCGGTCCTATGCGCCGGTCGAGGTATCCGTTCTGGAAGGCTGCGGGCATTCTCCGCATTTGGATCAGCCGGACCGGGTTCTGGCGGCGGTGGCCGAGTTTACCGCGCGCCTGTGGCGGATCGAGGCGGCCGTGCCCGAGGGGGTCTGAATGCCGGCTCTGATTTACCCCGATTACGCCTATGTGCCCGGTCGCACGCCGCGTCATCCAGAGAGCCTGTTCGAGGCGCTGCGCAAGAGCGTGGGGGCGGATGGCATTCCGGAACGTCTGATGGAAACGCCCGCATGGATTGCGGGCCTTTCTTATTTAGAGGAGGGCTTTTTCTGGGAGGCCCACGAGGTGCTGGAGCCGGTCTGGGTGGCGCTTGCGCCGGGCTCGGATGAGCGCGAGTTGGTGCAGGCCTTGATACAGTTGGCCAATGCCTGCCTGAAGCGCGAGATGGGGCGCCCGCAGGCGGTTCTGCGCATCTGCGAGAAAACGCGCGCTCATCTGAATTCCATCCGGGTGGCTCGGGTCATGGGGCAGAGCCTGTCCGACCTGCAAGAGACGGTGCAGGCGCTAGAGAATCAGGCGCACCGTGATATGCCGAATTGGCAAGAAAATGCAAAATAATGCAAAAAGCTGCGCTGGAAGTGGGTGGTTCGGTGCAGAATCTGCGAATGTGAGCCCAAAAATTTGTCACTATAGCGCATAAATTCCTTTCAAAGACACCTATGCGGAACTATAGTGCATTCAACGAGAAGATTCAGGAGACGCGACGATGACCAAAGTGATCGACTTTCAGACGGACCCGTCACAGTACCGCCACTGGAAGGTGGAATATGACGGTGAAGTTGCCAACCTCTATATGGACGTTGACGAAAACGGGGGGCTGTTTGACGGCTATCAGCTGAAGCTGAACTCGTATGATCTGGGCGTCGATATTGAACTGGCCGACGTGGTGCAGCGCATGCGCTTTGAGCACCCCGAGGTCAAGGTTGTGGTGATGAAGTCGGCCAAGGACAAAGTGTTCTGCGCCGGGGCCAACATCCGCATGCTGGGCGGTGCCGAACACGCGCACAAGGTCAACTTCTGTAAGTTCACCAACGAGACCCGCAACACGTTTGAGGCCGCCGAGGCGGACTCGGGTCAGAAATACGTCGCGGCCGTCAAGGGTTCGTGCGCGGGGGGCGGATACGAACTGGCTCTGGCCTGCAACCACATCATTCTGACGGACGACAGCTCCAGCGCGGTGGCGCTGCCCGAGGTGCCTCTGCTGGCGGTTCTGCCCGGCACTGGCGGCCTGACCCGCGTGACGGACAAACGCAAGGTCCGCCGCGATCTGGCCGATGTGTTCTGCGCGATGGAGGAAGGCGTGCGCGGCAAGCGCGCTCAGGATTGGCGTCTGGTGGACGAAGTCGTTCCGAACTCGAAATTCGATGCGGTGGTTGACGAACGGGCCCGTGAATTCGCGGGGGCTGCGCCCACCAAGGCCACTCAGGGCATCGCGCTGAACCCGATTCAGCGCAGTATTTCCGAGGATGCGATCAGCTACTCTCTGGTCGAGGTCGAGCTGGACCGCGCGGGCCGTAAGGTGACCATCACGCTGAATGGTCCGGATGGTGGCGCGCCTGGCTCGATTGACGCGCTGGTCGCCCTGGGCGATCAGTCCTATCTGCTGCGCCTGGCGCGCGAGCTGGACGATGCGATCCTGCACCTGCGCAACAATGAAAAAGAGCTGGGCCTGTGGACCATCCGCACCCAGGGCGATGCTCAGGCCGTGCTGGCGAACGAAGCCCTGCTGCTGGACAATGCCGATCACTGGCTGGCCAATGAGATCATCCAATATTGGAAACGTGTCCTGAAACGGATTGATGTGACCTCGCGTTCGCTGGTGGCTCTGGTCGAGCATGGCTCGTGTTTCGTGGGGGTGCTGGCCGAGCTGCTGTTCGCCGTGGACCGGACCTATATGATGGAAGACGAGTTCGAAGGCGACAATCGCCCGATGGCCAAGATCGTACTGTCAAACAGCAACTTTGGCACCTATCCGATGGGCAATGACCTTAGCCGCCTGGACACGCGTTTCCTGGGCGCTCCTGAGGCCGTCGAGACGCTGAAAACCCGGATCGGCGCGGAAATCGAGGCCGAAGAGGCCGATGCTCTGGGTCTGGTCACCTATATTCTGGATGACATCGACTGGGATGATGAAATCCGCATTTTCATGGAGGAACGCGCCAGCTTCAGCCCCGATGCGATGACCGGAATGGAGGCAAACCTGCGCTTTGCCGGGCCGGAAACCATGGAAACCCGCATCTTCGGCCGGCTGACCGCCTGGCAGAACTGGATTTTCCAACGGCCGAATGCGGTGGGCGCGGATGGCGCATTGCAGCGCTACGGCACTGGCGTGCGCGGCGAATACAACATGCAACGAGTGTAAAAGGGCGACCTTGTCGTCCCCGAAAGGGAGAGAGAAATGCTTGATCTTATCAATGTCAGCTATGACACGCAGATCCCCAACAACGTGGGGCTTAGCTCGGATAAACGCGTTCTGAAGGCGCTGGAAAAATGGCACCCCGGCTATATCAACTGGTGGTCTGACCTGATCCCCGACAATTTTCAGCAGTCGCTGGTGTACCTGCGGACCGCCGTGTCGGTGGACCCCAAGGGCTGGGCTAAGTTCGACTATGTGAAAATGCCCGAATACCGCTGGGGTGTTCTGCTGGCTCCGCAGGTCGAAGACCGCCGCATCCCGTGCGGTGAACACGCAGGCGAGCCCGCGTGGCAAGAGGTTCCCGGCGAATATCGCAATATGCTGAAGCGCCTGATCGTCATTCAGGGCGATACCGAGCCGGCCTCGGTTGAACAGCAGCGGTTCCTGGGTCTGACCGCGCCGTCGCTGTATGACATGCGCAACCTGTTCCAGGTGAACGTCGAGGAAGGCCGCCACCTGTGGGCGATGGTCTATCTGTTGCAGAAATACTTCGGCAAGGATGGCCGGGAAGAGGCCGATGACCTGCTGCGCCGCTCGTCCGGATCCGAAGAGGCCCCCCGTATGCTGGGCGCCTTTAACGAGGAAACTCCGGACTGGCTGTCCTTCTTCATGTTCACCTATTTCACCGACCGTGACGGTAAAATGCAGCTGGAATCGCTGGCGCAGTCGGGCTTTGACCCGCTGTCGCGCACCTGCCGTTTCATGCTGACCGAGGAAGCCCACCACATGTTCGTGGGTGAAACCGGCGTGGGCCGCACCATTCAGCGCACCTGCGAAGTGATGAACGAAAACGGTATCACCGATCCCTATGACATCAACAAGATCCGCGATCTGGGGGTTATCGACCTGCCGACCATCCAGAAAAAGCTGAACCTGCATTACACGCTCAGCCTGGATCTGTTCGGCCAGGAAGTGTCTACCAACGCGGCGAATGCCTTCAATGCGGGGGTCAAGGGCCGCTACATGGAGAACCGCATCGACGACGATCACAAGCTGACCAACGACACCTACACCGTGTGGGATCTGGAGGATGGCAAAGTCGTTCAGAAAGAGGTGCCCGCCCTGACCGCAATCAACATGCGCCTGCGCGATGACTATAGCCGCGATGCCGCAGGTGGCGTGGGCCGCTGGAACAAGATCATCGAAAAGGCGGGGATCGAGTTCGAAATGAAGCTCCCGCATGAGAGCTTCCACCGGCAGATCGGCGTCTTCGCGGGCCACAACTTTGACCCCGAAGGGAACCTGCTGTCGGGTGCCGAATACGATGCCAAGGTCAACGACTGGCTGCCGACCCATGCGGATGGCGATTTCATCCAGTCGCTGATGACGCCGATCTACGAGCCCGGCAAATACGCCAGCTGGATCAGCCCGCCCAAGGTGGGGATCGACAACAAACCCGGTGATTTCGAATACGTCAAACTCCACATGGCGTAATCGAAAAAGCGGCCGGGGCGATGCACCCGCCCCGGCCTGTGACTTGTTGCAAAGGGAGGAGAAAATGGGAGTAGACCGTCAAATCGCCAAGGCCCCCAAGACCTCAGAGGTGGGGATCGCTGTGTCCGAACTGGGCGGAAATTGTGTGGGATGCACCAATTGCCAGGGGCTGTGCCAGGCCCTGATCGAAGTCATGACCTTTCCCGAAGTGGTCCTGAAACGCTCGTGATTCTGTCCCGGCAGCCCTGAAACTCCAACCGCGCGAACTTGGAAGCCAAGCCTATGAACAAGCCGATCAAACAACATCTGATCGACCCAGAGATTTGCATCCGCTGCTACACATGCGAGATGACCTGCCCGGTCGAAGCCATCGTTCATGATGACAACAACGTCGTCGTTGACGCGGATAAATGCGATTACTGCATGTCCTGTATTCCGGTCTGTCCGACGGGCTCGATTGACGAATGGCGCGTGGTGAACGCGCCCTATTCGGTGGACGAACAATTCGGCTGGATGGAGCTGCCCGCGCAGCAGGAAATCACTCAGAACGAAGCCGCTGGCGGCATCGAGGCGCTGGACGAAAGCATGGCCGCCCTGCTGGCCGAGGCTCATGCCGGAGCAGGCGGCAAAGCCACCGCACCCAAATCGGCGGCCAAGCCTACGGTGAATATGTACAATCTGGCCAATCCCATTGTGGCCACCGTGCAGGGCAATTACCGGCTGACCGAGCAGGGCTCGGACAGCGACATCCGCCATATCATTCTCAGCTTCGACGACACGTTCCCCGTGCTTGAAGGACAAAGCATCGGCATCCTGCCGCCGGGCCAGGACGCAGGCGGAAACCCGCATCTGCCGCGGCTGTATTCGGTGTCCAGCCCCCGCGACGGAGAGCGCCCGAATTTTGGCAACGTATCCCTGACCGTGAAGCGCGAGGATAAGGGGCTGTGTTCGAATTACGTCTGCGACCTGAAGTCGGGCGATAAGGTGAATGTGACCGGCCCGTTTGGCGCGACCTTCCTGATGCCCGACGATCCGCAGGCGCGTCTGTTGATGATCTGTACTGGCACGGGCTCGGCGCCGATGCGGGCGTTTACCATGCGCCGGCAGCGCACGGTAGGCAGCAAATCGGGCGGCATGACCATGTTCTTTGGTGCACGATCCCCGGATTCCCTGCCGTACTTTGGCCCATTAAAGAAAGTTTCTGACGCTTTGCTGAAAACTCATATGGTTTTCAGCCGGCTGCCGGACCAGCCCAAGGAATACGTTCAGGATCGCCTTGCCGCCGAAGAGGATGCCGTCGCCGAGATGCTGTCCGATCCAAATACGCATATCTACATCTGTGGATTGCGCGGGATGGAGGAAGGCGTGGAGAAGGCCTTTACCAATATTGCGGAAAGCATCGGGACACAGTGGGTTGCCCTGCGTGACACGATGCGCGAAGAAGGCAGATACCACGTTGAGACATACTGAACATGCCTGAGAAATCCCCTCATTTTGTCCATGAAATCCGCGTCACCTGGGGCGATTGCGATCCGGCCAGGATCGCTTATACCGCGCGGCTGCCGTGGTTCGCGCTGGATGCCATCAACGCCTGGTGGGAAACGCACCTGGGCGGAGATGGCTGGTTCCAGATGGAACTGGACCGCGATGTCGGCACGCCTTTCGTGCACATGAGTTTGGACTTCTCTGCGCCGGTCACGCCGCGCCATCGGCTGATGTGCCAGGTGGATCCGGTAAAGCTGGGCGAGACCTCGATCGCGTTTCGGGTGATTGCCCGCCAGGACGATGTGGTGTGCTTTACCGGCAAGTTCGTGTGCGTCTTTACCGTGGCCTCGGAATTTCGCAAACAGAAGCCCCCGGCCGAGATCGTTGACATTGTGACGCCGCTGCTGGTGGACGTGACAACGGTGTAACCCCTTGCGGCTTGTCGAAATAATTTGCACAAGGTCCGGAAGACGCGCTATCGTGTGAACTATAGTGCATAGATTTTGGGCTTTTTGCGCTATTCCGCATAAGGCAAGGGCAATATGGGTGAAATTACGAACTTCCGGGGGGAATCTACCCCCAGTGAATCCCGCTCCTTGGGCGAGGACGAGGTTCGCACCCTGATCACCCGCGTAGGAGAGCGGGTTCGCAAAGCGCGGGAACGCAAGGGCATCCCGCGCCGGGTTCTGTCTGAAATCTCGGGGGTCTCTCCGCGTTATCTGGCGCAGCTTGAGGCCGGAGAGGGTAATATCTCGATCGGGCTGTTGCAGCGGGTGGCCATCGCATTGGATCACCGTATCGAATGGCTGATGACCGAGGACGACCCCTGGAATTCCGAGGCGCTGCATGTGTCGGATCTGTACCGCTCGGCCAACACGGAAACGCGCCAGCGGGTGATGCACCTGCTGCGCCCCGAAAGCGCGCAGGAAATGCGGGCGCAGCGGATTTGTCTGATCGGTCTGCGCGGCGCTGGGAAATCCACGCTGGGCCAGCGGGCCGGGCAGGCGCTGAATATCCCCTTTGTCGAGCTGAACCGCGAAATCGAAGAACAATCCGGAATGCCCGTGAATGAGGTCATGGCGCTTTATGGTCAGGAAGGATACCGTAAGCTAGAGGCGCAGGCCGTCACCCGCGTGGTGCAGACGCATGACACGATGATCCTGGCCGTTGCGGGCGGGATCGTGGCCGCGCCGGACACCTATACGACGCTGTTGAATCGCTTCCATACCATTTGGGTCAAGGCCTCGCCCCTGGAACATATGGAGCGCGTTCAGGCGCAGGGCGACACTCGCCCGATGGCCGACAATCCCGAAGCGATGAAAGAGCTGAAGGCGATCCTGACCAGCCGCGAGGCGCTGTATGAAAAGGCGCAGGTCAGTCTGGACACGTCGGGCAAGGCGCTGGATCAGTCCTTGGCCGAGCTGCTGGCGCTGATAAAGGACAACAAGTTCCTGGGATGACGGGCGGGACCGCGTGAAAATCCCTCTGATCTCTGATTTGGACGATGTGACGCGTGCGCGGAACCGGGCGCATGTGGCGGGGCTTGGGCGGCCTGCCGGGGCGCTGGAACTGTCCGGAAAAATCGGTGTGGTCGGCGGGGCTGCGGGCCTGGGGCTGGCCGTTCAGGTGGCGCAGAGCGGGCTGGACGCCGTTTTCCTGGAAGAGGACGCCGCCAGCCTGGAGCGCGCCACGTTCTTCCTGACCCGCAACATGCAAGGGCGCATCCCCAAGAATGTCCGCCTGACCGCCCGGCTGGACGATCTGACGGAATGCGCGGTCATCGTCGATTGTGGGGCCGGACCTTTGGATGAAAAGGCCGCGCTGTTGCAGAAGATCACCGCCAAGGCACCGCAGGCGGACTTGTTTATGGTTAATCTGGCGGGGGCGGATCTGTCTGCGCTGCGTGCGCAAACCACCCATCCTGCGCGCCTGCTGGGGGCCAATCACGGGGCGGGGATTTTGGAACTGGCGGGGGCGGACGAGGCCACGGAATACGCGGTTGCATCGGCCAATGCTCTGGCGGCGCGGCTGGGGCGTTGCGTGCTCAGGGCTCCGGCATTGGGGTTCGTGTCGCAGCGGCTGCAAATGCACATGCTGGATGTGGCCGACCTGTTGCTGCTGGAGGGCGCAACACCCTGGGACATCGACGAGGCGCTGGAGCTGTTCGGATTTGCCATGGGCCCCTATGAGGCGCAGGATCTGATCGGCACCGATGTGGCCTATGCGCTGCGACAGCGCCGCCAGCCCGATCCGGCGCGGCGCTACAGCCTGATCGCCGACCGCGCGGTGCAAGAGGGGCGTCTGGGCAAAAAGGCGGGCGTCGGCTGGTATCGCTATCCTGGGGGGGGCGGCAAAGTGATTGATCCGCTGGTCGAGGATCTGTGCCGTGAAGAGGCGTATTTTGCCGGCGTCGCTACCCGTGTATTTGACGCAGACACTCTGAGGCTGCGGATTCTGCTGGCGCTGATGAACGAGGCAGGCTGGATGGTCGAAAACGGTGTCGCCCCCGCAGATCTGGATCTGATCAGCGTGCGGGTTCTGGGGGTTCCGGCAGATTGCGGGGGCATCGCGACATTTGCCGATCAGTTGGGCGCACAGAACATTCTGCGGGCGCTGCGCGTTTTACAACAAGAAGACCCTGCAATGTGGCGCCCGGCCCCCTGTTTCGCGGCAGAGGGCTAGGCTGGCCGGTCTCTCCATGCGGCTGCGGCCTGTGCCTCCAGCGTTAGGGCGTCCTGTAGCGGCATTTCATGGCCCTGACGGGCCAGCCGCTTCAGCTCGGCGATGATTGCCGGATCGTGCTGGGCCATCTCTTGGGCCAGAGAGGTCGCGGCAGGCAGCAGATCGGGCAGAGGAGTCACTTGCTGGGCCAGGCCCCAGTTCAGAGCTGTCTGTGCGTCAATACGTGCGGCGGTCAGGTGCATCTGCTGGGCGCGGGGCAGCCCGATCCGGCGCGACAGCCGTTGCGACAGCCCCCAGCCGGGCAGAGCGCCGATCCGTGCGTGGGTGTCGGTAAAGCTGGCGGTGTCCGCAGCCAGAATCAGATCGCACCCCAGTGCCAGCTCCAGCCCGCCGGTGATGGCAAAACCGTTGATCGCCGCGATGACAGGGCAGTCACAGGCCGCCAGCGCCTGCATGGGGCAATCGGGCGCGGGGGTGCCTGCGGGGGCGGGGGGCGCTTTCATGTCCATACCAACGCAAAAAGCGCGCTGGCCTGCGCCCGTAAGCACGATGGCGCGGCAGTCCGGATCCGCGTGCCCCTGCCGTATGGCCGCCGCCAGTTCGCTGCGCATCCGGCGCGACAAGGCATTCAAAACCTCGGGTCGGTTCAGCGTAATAACGGCGACCCGATCCTTCAGATCGTAGCGTATCGTTTCAAAGCGTTGCATGGGCGATCTCCGGCTTTTGACGCAGGAAATCGTTTTGGGCAGCGTCTGTCAAACGCGCTGTCGATGCGTGGGATTTCCCGGCTCAGAGACCTGTTGCACGGGGCGCGGGTCTTCTGCCCTAGGGCAGGTTAAACGACAATTTTATAGAGGATTTGGTGGAGCCTAGCGGGATCGAACCGCTGACCTCCTGCATGCCATGCAGGCGCTCTCCCAGCTGAGCTAAGGCCCCAAACCTGTGGGCCATCTTGGCCCGTGCGCCGCTATCTATGGGAAGCCGGGGGCGGGATCAAGCGGAAAATTCCGCCCCTGGAAACTTTTTATGATGGCGCGATTACGAGTCGTCGTTGTCGTCGGATGCAACGTCTGCCAGCTCGTCCAGCGAGACGTTATCATCGTCTTCATCATCCAGCAGATCGTCGTCCAGCTCGACATCGACGTCGTCGTCCAGAACATCGGCTTCGCTGTCGGATTCGGCTTCGCGCATTTTCTTGGTGGCCGCATCTTCGGCATCTGCGGCGATCATGCGGCTCTTGGTCGAGTCGGTTTCAACGATCTCGCCGGTATAGGGGCTGACGATCGGGTTTTTGTTCAGGTCATAAAACCGCTTGCCGGTGGTTGGGCAGACGCGTTTGGTGCCCCATTCTTCCTTAGGCATGGGTAATCCCCTCTTGATCCATGTGGTCTTGTCGACGATCCGCGCCAACTGCCATAACAGGCCCTGTGTGTCAAAGGCTTTCGCGGCTTACAACAGGATTCGCAGACAGGAGGCGATATGGGACATCATGTCCTGCCCGGCAACCCCCCGATTTCGGTGCATTTGCGCAGATCCGCGCGGGCGCGGCGGATATCTTTGCGCGTGTCGGGGCTGGACGGGCGTGTGGTGATGACGCTGCCCCATGGTGTGCAGGAGGCCGAGGCGCTGGAATTCGCGCATGAAAAGGCTGACTGGATTCGCGGCCACCTGGGCCGGCAGCCCGATCTGATCCCGGTTGCCCCCGGCGTGGAAATCCCGGTCGAGGGGCAAATGCGGCGGCTGGAAATGGTGCCGGGGCGGCGGGTCGTGCTGCAAGAGGACCGCCTGGGCCTGCCGGGTCAGGCCGAGCGCGCCGCCCCGCGTGTGCAGGGCTGGCTGCGCGAGCTGGCGCGTGATCGGCTGGCGGCGGCCTCGGATCATTTTGCGGCGCGTTTGGGGCGCGATTACACAGGTCTGACGATTCGCGATACGCGGTCGCGCTGGGGATCGTGTTCGTCGCAGGGGCGGCTGATGTATTCGTGGCGGTTGATCATGGCTCCGCCCGAAATCCTGTCTTATGTCGCCGCGCATGAGGTGGCCCATCTGGCGGAGATGAACCACTCGCAGGCCTTCTGGGACACGGTGGCGCGCATTCATGGCCCGCATGAGACCGCGCGAAAATGGCTGCGCGATCAGGGCAGTTATTTGCATCGCTATCGGTTCTAGATTGACGGCACCCCGATTTGTGATCACAAGTGGCTATGCTCGTTTCGACCCGCCCAGATCCGAATACATCGGCGCATGAACGCGTGTATCGCGGTTTGCGCGGCCGGATTCTGCATGGAGAGATCGCTCCGGGGGAGGCGCTGACCCTGCGCGGGGTGGGCCGCGAATTCGACGTGTCGATGACTCCTGCGCGCGAGGCGGTGAACCGGCTGGTGGCCGAGGGGGCGTTGCAGATGTCCAGCTCGGGGCGGGTGTCCACCCCAGAGCTAAGCAATGAACGGATCGAGGAACTGGCGGTTCTGCGCGCCTTGCTAGAGGTCGAACTGGCCAGCCGCGCCCTGCCGCGGGCGCATATGGCGCTGATCGACCGGCTACAAAGCATCAACAACACCGTGTCCGAGATGGTCACCAATCAGGATGCTGTCGGCTATATCCGCACGAATCTGGAATTTCACCGGACACTTTATCTGCGGGCGCAGGCCCCTGCGATGCTGGCCATGGCGGAAACGGTGTGGCTGCAACTGGGGCCGACGATGCGCGCGTTGTACGGCCGTCTGCGCCGCAAAGAGCCGCCGCAATACCACCGGCTGATCATCGCCGCATTGAAGGCCGGGGACGAACCGGGGCTGCGCCTGGCGGTGCGCTCGGATGTCACGCAGGGTTTGAAGATGCTGGCCAGCTAGGCCCCTTGCGTCCCGGCAAAAACGGCGCAAGATCAGCGACATGACCGACTCGCATCCCAAGACCCAAGTCATTTTGAAATTCGCCGCGCTCTGCGCTTTGCTGGTGGGGTATTTCCTGTATCTGGGGCTGAAATACGATTTCGCAACCGGGGGCATCGCGGCTGGCCTGACCTGGAGCTTTTTCGTCCTGTGCACGCCCGTTGCCGATGCCGGGTTCCTGCTGGATTTCCCGCTTCGCCTGCTGTTTGGCATTCGCATGGTCCTGTCCGAGCTGGCCGTCTGGGCCATCGCCATCGGGCTGAACGCCGCAGTGCTGTTCTGGGCGCCGCAGTATTATGAGACGACGCTGCTGACGCGGCTGCTGCACCAGATTGTCCTGACGCCCTGGCCCTATTGGGGGATCGTTGTGCTGTCTGTGGCCGGGACTTTCCTGTCCATCCGTTTCGGAGACGAGCTGATGGATGTGCTGCACCACCGCGACCGCGCGTTTTTCCACGCGCATCACTTCAAACACGAACTGATCCTGATCGTGTTCTTTGTCGCGGTGCTGTTTGGCTACTACCGTCTGATCGCCTCGTTGGGGATCGAGGCGATCATCCACAGTTAGGCCGCCAGGCCCTTCTTGCCCAGTTCCAGGAATTTGGTGCGGCGATCCGCAATCAGTTTCTTGCCGGATTTTCCGTTCAGCTCGGCCAGCATCTGCGCGATCTGCTTGCCCACATCGGCAATGATCCGGGGGCGATCGCGATGCGCGCCACCCATGGGTTCGGGGATGATGCGATCGCAGACGCCCAGGTTTTTCAGATCCTGCGCAGTCAGGCGCAGGGCCTCGGCGGCTTCGCGCATTTTGTCGGCGTCTTTCCACAGGATCGAGGCGCAGCCTTCGGGCGAGATCACGGAATAAACCGAATGTTCCAGCATCGCCACGCGGTTCGCCGTGGCAAAGGCCACAGCCCCACCCGAGCCGCCCTCGCCAATGATCACGCTGACCAGAGGCACGCCGATTTGCAGGCATTTTTCGGTGCTGCGGGCGATGGCCTCGGATTGGCCGCGCTCTTCTGCGCCCTTGCCCGGATAGGCCCCGGCAGTGTCCACCAGGGTGATCACCGGCAGGCCGAATTTATCGGCCATCTCCATCAGGCGGACGGCCTTGCGATAGCCCTCGGGGCGGGCCATGCCGAAATTCCGTTCGATCCGGGATTTGGTGTCATTGCCCTTTTCATGGCCGATCACCATGACGGGGGTGTCCTCGAACCGGGCCAGCCCGCCCATGACGGCGTGATCGTCGGCAAAGTTCCGGTCCCCGGCCAGGGGAGTGTATTCGGTGAACAGCGCGTCGATATAGTCCTTGCAATGCGGACGTTCGGGGTGACGGGCCACCTGACATTTGCGCCAGGGGGTCAGGTTCTTGTACAGATCCCGCAGCAGCTCGTCGGCTTTTTTGTCCAGCGCGGCGGCCTGGTCCTCGATGTCCATTTCCTCGTTCTGGCGGGCCATGGCCCGCAGCTCTTCGGCCTTGCCTTCGATTTCTGCCAGCGGGCGTTCAAAGTCGAGGTAGTTGGTCATGCATCGTTCTCCACCGTGGTTGGGGTGATATATGGCTTCCCCAGCGTCCGGATGCAACACAGCATGATTTCAGGGCTGCAATTCGGGCCAGAGGCGTGCGGCCTATAGCTGCGACAGCCCAGCCTTGAGCGCCAGTACCGGCGAGGCCAGCACCGGCACGTTCAGATCCGACAGCAACATCGCCGCCCCCGCCATCGAGGCCTGGGCCAGCACAACCGCGCGTATCCCACTGCGCTGCGTCAGGGCGGCACGAATATCCATCGCGATCCCGCGGGCAAAAGCATGAGGCCGCCCGGATTCGAACAAAGGCCAGTGCCGGTCCAGCAACAGGGGCGCGATCTGATAGGGGCTGCGCGCCTTCTCCATTTCCTCGCGCAGCAGATCGTTGCTGGGGGTCTCGGTAGATTTGAGCGCATAGGCCAGCAGCACATCTCCGGCGGTTTCGGCCGCCCGCTGCATCATCGGCCGGTCGATGCGGATGGCCCCCGCTGCCTCGGCCACTTTGCCCAGGGTGGTGCAGGTGCAGATCACCGGGGTTTCGATGGCAGAGATCTGAGCGGTGACTTCGGCCTCCAGCGTGGCATCAATGCCGGATTGCGCCCGTTCCAGCCAATCCTTGCGAACGATGTGCTCAATCTCGGTGCCCGGAGTGATCCGGTCCCTCAGGCCGTCAAACGTGGCGCAATGGACATGAGCCGTATGCAAACAAGTCAGGTGCATTCCCCCACGTTACATGACCGGAACCAGAGTCGCCACAAGAAGTAGCGCCATCGTCCAATTGAATGCGATCAGCCGACGGCGGCTGGACAGGATGCGCCGCATCTGCTGCCCCAGAACGGTCCAGGTGCTGACGCTGGGCAGGTTGATCATGCCAAAAACCCCGCCCACCAGCAGGATCGACACAAACGTCCGCTCGGGCGCATAAAGCGTGATCGCGGTCAGCGCCATCTGCCAGGCCTTGGGGTTGACCCACTGAAACAATGCAGCCTCAATGAATCTCATCGGGCGTCCCTGAGCGGCACGCGTGCCGGGCATCTCTGACGTGGCGATCTTCCAGGCCAGCCACAACAGATAGGCCATGCCCGCGTATTTCAGAATCACATAGCTCAGCGGCAGAGCATCGAAAACCTGCATCAGCCCCAGGCCCACGACGATCACCATCACCGTAAACCCGATCCCGATCCCCAGCATATGCGGAATGGAGCGGCGAAATCCGTAATTCGCCCCCGACGCCATCAGCATCAGGTTGTTCGGTCCGGGCGTGATCGAAGTCACAAAGGCAAATCCCGCAAGCGCGGTCAGTATGTCATAACTCATTGCACTTGAATATTGCGGAACTGACGCATTGAAATTGAAAACTTGACGATCATCAGGCAAAATTCACAACAAATGACGAAGATAGACCATAAAAATCAGGAAATATTGCGCCACCTGTCTCGGGATGGGCGGATCAGTAACCTTGAACTGGCCGAGCGCGTCGGCCTGTCGCCATCGGCCTGCCTGCGCCGGGTACAAGAGCTCGAGCGCGCCGGGGTGATTTCGGGCTACCGTGCCGTGCTGAACCCGCAGGCCATGGGGGGGGGGTTCGTGGCCTATGTCACGGTGGGGCTCAGCAGGCACACCAAAGACGCACAGGAAAGCTTCGAACGCTCCATCGCACTGGCCCCCGAGGTCCGTGAATGTCACAACATCACCGGCGAGCGCGAATACCTTCTGCGCATCGAGGCCGCCGATCTGGTGGCCTACAAACGGTTCCACACTGACGTTCTGGGCACTTTGCCTCAGGTGGCGGCGATCACCTCTTTTGTCGTGATGGGCTCCCCCAAGGACGACCGCGCCTGACCCGCTTCTTTGCTCTTCAAATACTCAAATGGGCGCTACGGCGGCGGCAAGAAAAAAAAGGGGGCCGCTCAGGCCCCCTTTCCCAATTCTTATGGCGCTCGGTCTTAGCTGTTTGCGATCAGCTCGGCCTGGGCGACGATCACCTCAGCCTGTTTGATCGAGGCGATGTCCACCAAACGCCCCTTGTAAACCGTCGCGCCTTCGCCATTGGCCTTGGCTTGCTCCATCGCGGCCAGAATCTCGCGCGCTTCGGTGACGTCTTCCTCCGACGGGGTGAACACCTGGTTGGCCAGCGCGATCTGCTTGGGGTGGATCGCCCATTTGCCCACCATGCCCAGCGTGGCCGAGCGTTTCGCCTGCGCGATATAGCCCTCATCATCCGAGAAATCGCCAAAGGGCCCGTCCACCGGCAGAACGCCATGGGTGCGGCAGGCGGCAACGATGGCGGCCTGCGCCCAGTGCCACGGATCGGACCAGTGCTTCACGCCGTCGCGCAGCATGTAGTAGTTTTCCTGCGTGCCGCCGATGCCGGTGGTCTGCATCCCCATCGAGGCCGCGAAATCCGCAGCGCCCAGCGACATGGCCACCAGACGCGGCGAGGCGGCGGCGATTTCCTCGACATGAGCGATGCCGGCAGCCGATTCGATGATCACCTCGAAGTTGATCTTCTTGGTGCGGCCCTTTGCGGCCTCGATCGCGGTGACCAGCGCGTCCACGGCATAGATGTCCTCGGCGCAGCCGACCTTGGGGATCATGATCTGATCCAGGCGTTCACCTGCCTGTTCCAGCAGATCCACGACGTCCTTGTACCAATAGGGTGTGTCCAAAGAGTTAATGCGCACCGACAGGGTTTTGTTGCCCCAGTCATATTCGCTGATCGCCTGAATGATATTGGCGCGGGCGGCGTCTTTGTCAGAGGGCGCAACCGAATCTTCGAGATCCAGGTTGATCACGTCCGCCGCCGAGGCGGCCATCTTTGCAAACAATTTGGTGTTCGAGCCCGGTCCAAACAGCTGGCAGCGGTTCGGGCGGGCAATCGGCGTGGGCTGAAGGCGGAAGCTCATGTGCAGACCTTTCGGGTAAGGAAATTACGTAATTCTGGTGGTGAGGGTTATTAAATTGCGCGAATATTCGCAAGCTTATTTTGCGACTGCGGCACATCATGCCGCGCTGCGGCGTGTGCGGGGTATGGTGCCCATGGGGCAGAGGGGATTTCTTCGAAATTTCGGGGGCAAATTCGAAGAATCTTGCGCTTGTGGCGAATCCGCTTCTGCATTTGCAAACACTTGCCCGTCTGAAACCGGAACACTTGGCGGTGACAAATATCCGCAAAGGGCCGTGACATGATTGAGACTCCGTATCTTCTGTTCCTGGGCGACGCGCCCGATCAGCTGGCCGCCAAAGTGGCGCAGGGCATCAAGGACTGGCGCCCGGAATTCGCTGTCGGCCAGTTCCGGATGGAGGGCTGCAAGGCGGACATGGGCCTGACCGACATGTCCCTGCAACAGGCCAGGGCCGCCGGGGCGAAAACGCTGGTGATCGGCGTGGCCAACCGGGGTGGGGTGATCAGCCCCGCGTGGAAAAAGGTGCTGGTGACCGCGCTGGAAGAGGGCTTCGATCTGGCCAGCGGCCTGCATAATCTGCTGAAGGACGAGCCCGATCTGGTCGCCGTGGCCGAGGCCTGCGGCCGCGCGCTGCATGATGTGCGGGTGCCCGAGGTGGACTATCCGATCGCCAATGGCGTCAAGCGGACGGGCAAACGCGTACTGGCCGTGGGGACGGATTGCTCGGTCGGGAAGATGTACACCGCGCTGTGTCTGGAAAAGGAAATGCGCGCGCGCGGGATGAAGGCCGATTTTCGCGCCACAGGGCAGACGGGGATTCTGATTACAGGTGACGGGGTGCCTCTGGATGCGGTGATTGCCGATTTCATGGCGGGATCCATCGAGTATATCACGCCGGATAATGACCCGGATCACTGGGACATCATCGAGGGCCAGGGCAGTTTGTTCCATGTGTCCTATTCAGGTGTGACCATGGCGCTGATTCATGGCGGACAGCCGGATGCGCTGGTGGTCTGTCACGAGCCGACCCGCGCGCATATGCGCGGTTTGCCCGGATACAGCCTGCCCAGTCTTGAGGCGGTGCGGGATATGGCTTTGTCTCTGGCGCGGGTGGCGAATCCGGATGTGCAGGTTGTGGGCTATGCGATCAACACGCAGCATATGAGCGAAGCGGAGGCGCTGGACTATCTCGCCGGGGTGGAGGCCGATCTGGGCCTGCCGGCGACCGATCCGTTCCGTTTCGGCGCGGGTAAGCTGGTGGACGCTTTGGCGGCGATCTGATGAAATGACGGACGGCCCGCGGTTTGGATGGGCCGGTGCAGTGAGTATTTGAGATCAGAAAGAAGCGGGGCGGGGCGGATGACGATTACCGTGGAGCGGGATGTGTTTCCTCTGGCGCAGGTGTTTACCATTTCGCGCGGCAGCCGGACCGAGGCACAGGTGTTGACCGTGCGGGTGGAGCGTGACGGGGTGAGCGGCTGGGGGGAATGTGTGCCCTATGCGCGTTATGGCGAGACTTTGGAAACGGTGACGCAAGAGATTCTGGGGTTGCCGAGTGAGGTGTCTCGGACGGGATTGCAGGATTTGTTGCCTGCTGGCGCGGCGCGGAATGCGGTGGACTGTGCGCTGTGGGACTGGGAGGCGAAGGCGGCGGGCAAGCGGGTGTGGAGCCTGGCGGGGTTGCCGGCTCCGGGGGCTGAGGTGACGGCTTATACTTTGTCGCTGGCTGCGCCCGATGAAATGCGCGCGCAGGCGCAGAAGAACGCATTTCGCCCGTTGTTGAAGATCAAGCTGGGAACGCCGGATGACATGCCCCGGCTGGAGGCGGTTCGGGCGGGAGCGCCGGATGCGCGGATCATCGTGGATGCAAACGAGGGCTGGAGTGCGGAGGTTTATGCCGATCTGGCGCCGCATCTGGTGCGTTTGGGGGTGGCTTTGGTGGAGCAGCCCTTGCCTGCCGGTCAGGACGATGCGCTGATCGGGATGGCACGGCCGGTGCCGGTCTGTGCCGATGAAAGCTGTCATGATCGCGCCAGCCTGCCCGCGCTGAAGGGGAAGTACGATGTGGTGAACATCAAGCTGGATAAGGCCGGCGGTCTGACTGAGGCTCTGGCGCTGCGCGATCAGGCGCTGCGCGAGGGGTATCAGGTGATGGTTGGCTGTATGGTGGGCTCGTCCTTGGCGATGGCTCCGGCGACGTTGGTGGCGCAGGGGGCGATGATCACAGATCTGGACGGGCCTTTGCTGTTGGCCGAAGACCGGGACAATGCGTTGCGCTTTGATGCGGCGGGGGTGCATCCTCCGAGTGCCGCGCTATGGGGGTGATGCTTTGTGGTCCGCACAGCCCATTGGCACGCATTCATGGCTGATTTTACGCGTTGCCTGTGCCCAATCGCTTGCATCCGGGGCTGCGATAAGTTTTGGGTAGCACAAGAAACGAAATGTCGGTGACAGCCCGGCCCAGCAAAGGAGACGCCCATGACCCGCACTGTTTATGTGAACGGAGAGTATTTGCCCGAGGACGAGGCGAAAATCTCGATCTTTGACCGGGCGTTTCTGATGGCGGATGGCGTCTATGAGGTGACCAGCGTTCTGGGCGGTAAGCTGATCGATTTTGACGGCCATGCCAAACGGCTGGAGCGCTCGCTGAACGAGCTGGACCTGCCCAAGCCCCCCGAATTCGACGATCTGCTTGAGATCCACCGCAAGCTGGTCGCTGAAAACGGCATCGAAGAGGGTATGGTGTATCTGCAAGTCACGCGCGGCTCGGCTGGCGATCGTGATTTCGCCTTTCCTGATCCCGAAACCACCCGTCCCGGTGTGGTGCTGTTCACCCAGAACAAGCCCGGTCTGGCCGACAACCCCGTGGCCAAGCAGGGCGTCAAGGTGATCTCGATCGAGGACATCCGCTGGGGCCGCCGTGACATCAAGACGGTGCAGCTGCTGTATCCCTCGATGGGGAAAATGATGGCCAAGAAGGCGGGCTGCGATGACGCGTGGCTGGTCGAGGATGGCTTTGTCACCGAGGGCACCAGCAACAACACGTATATCGTCAAGGACGGTAAGATCATCACGCGGAACCTGGGCACGGACATTCTGCATGGGATCACCCGCGCCGCCGTGCTGAAATTCGCCCGCGAGGCACAGATGGAGGTCGAAGAGCGGCCCTTTACCATCGAAGAGGCGCAGAACGCGGATGAGGCGTTTTTCACTTCGGCCTCGGCCTTTGTGATGCCGGTGGTGGAAATCGACGGCGTGGCGATTGGCGGCGGCACAGTGGGCAAGGTGGCCCCGCGTCTGCGCGAGATTTACCTGGATGAAAGCATCAAGGCCGGGATTTGATCCGCGGCTGACGGTCTTTGGCGGCGTCCCATCGGGGCGCCGTTTTCCGTTTGGGGAAGGCAGATGCAGATAGCGACGGATAGGTCTAAGATAAGCCCGGTGATGGTGACGGGGGCCACGGGCTATGTGGCCGGGTGGCTGGTGAAACGCTTGCTGGAACAAGGTCTGACTGTCCACGCCCCCGTGCGTGACCCACAGGGCGCGCAGGCCGCTGCGTTGATCAGGATGGCAGAGCGTCTGCCCGGCACGCTAAGCCTGTTTCGTGCGGATCTGTTGCTGGACGGATCCTATGATGTGGCGATGCAGGGCTGCGCGGTGGTGTTTCACACGGCCTCGCCGTTCCGGTCGGATAGTCAGGATCCGCAGCGCGATCTGATTGACCCGGCTTTGAAGGGCACGCGGAATGTGCTGGGCAGCGTCAATCGCAGCCCAACCGTGCGCCGGGTGGTGCTGACCGGCTCGGTTGCGGCCATGTTTGGCGATCAGGCCGATTTGCGGGACATTCCCGGCGGCGTCCTGACCGAGGCCTACTGGAACACCTCGTCCAGCCGGGCGCATCAGCCCTATGCCTATTCCAAAACCCTGGCCGAGGGGGCCGCATGGGAGATGGCGAATGCGCAGGGGCGTTGGGATCTGGTGGTGGTCAACCCCGGTCTGGTGGTCGGGCCGGGCGTGGCTGGGCCGCATGGGTCCGAGTCCTTTGATCTGATCCGTCAGCTTGGGGACGGGACGTTCAGATCAGGCGTGCCGGCCTATGAGATCGGGATGGTGGATGTGCGCGATGTGGCGCAGGCGCATCTGCGCGCCGGGTTCGAGCCCGATGCCGAGGGGCGCCACATGGTGTTCGAGGATGTGTATCGTTTTCTGGACATCGCGCGGGCTTTGAAGGCCGAATTCCCCGATTGTCCGGCCCCTGAGCGGGTCTTGCCCAAGGCCTTGTTATGGCTGGTCGGACCGATGGTTAGCCGTCGGATCACTCGCAAGACGGTGGCCCGCTGTTTTGGCCATTCGTGGCGGGGGGACAATGGCAAATCGAAGCGCGCGCTGGGCATGACGTATCGTCCGGTGCCCGAGGCTGCGGCAGCGATGTTTCGTCAGATGATTGAGGCGCGTGTGGTGTGGCGGTGACGCCTCCGGCGGGAGGATTTGGATCAAAAAGAAGCCTGGGGGCAGGCGGGGCGGTGAAGTCTGTTGTAGGTGCGCCCCATGTCCTGTCCTGCCCTGTCCTGGCTGCGTGCGGAAGGGGAGGGTTATTTCCTCTCGCCGACGTTTTGCGCGAAGGCGGTCTTGAAGGCGGTTTGCTTTTCGGGGGCTGCCTCGGTCTGGAATTGGGTTTTCCAGTCGTCATAGGGCATACCGTAATAGATTTCGCGGGCCTCTTCTTTGGTCAGGGCGATGCCGCGTTCGTTGGCGGCCTCTTGGTACCAGCGCGACAGGCAGTTGCGGCAGAATCCGGCCAGATTCATCAAGTCGATGTTCTGCACGTCGGTGCGTTTTTCCATCAGATGTGCGCGCAGGGTGCGAAAGGCGGCGGCTTCGATTTCGAGGCGGGTTTGATCGTCGATCTGGGTCATGGGCTCCTCCGGGGTGTTGATGATGGGTAGGTGTCAGCTGCTGCAATCTTTTAGGGTGGCGGTCAGGATGGGGGCCAGCCGCTTGGCCCAGGCGATCTGCTGCTCCTGGGTTTCGATCAGGTCATTGCGCAGCTCGATCAGGGTGTTCTGGCGTTCATAGGCGATGGCGTGGCGGGCGATGGCGTCGCCGGGAAGGTGGCCGCCATAGGGTTCGTTTTCGCCGACGCACAGGTCTGGTTCCTGTTCCAGCCGCCGGATCAGCGGGACCGAGAACCGCGCGTCTGCCGCATAGAGAATGCCAATATGCCAGGGGCGTGGGGCACGACCCTGAAGCTGCCGGGTAAAGCTGTGCATGGACACGATCACGGTGTTTTCCTGCCGCGCCGCCAGTTTTGCCAGCGCCGTGTGATAGGGGCGGTAGCAGCGGTTCAGGCGGCGCTCCAGCTCGGCCTGGTCGGCGTGGCGGTTGGCGGGGATGATCGTGCCGTCATAGAGGCGCATCAAGAGGGTGGGGTCGTCCTCGCCCCGGTTCGGATCAATCACCAAGCGCGAGAAATTGGACAGGATCGCGGGGGCGTTCAGCTCGGCGGCCAGGGCGCGGGTGACGCCGGCGGCGCCCACGTCATAGGCGATGTGGCGGTTCATATCGCCTGCTGCCAGGCCCAGCTGGCCATCGTTGACGAAGGGCGGCACCGTATTGGCCGCATGATCGCAGGTGATCAGCCAGCGTGCGGGCCGATCTGCGCCTAGAATTTCATATGGTTCGTAGGTCATTAAACTTTCACGTCCTTTGCTGACGCTGTAGGGCAAAATGGCAGGGAATGGAATTGCCGCTTGTGTCCTGTGCGGATATGGTTAGCGGTAACACGGAATTTTGCGCTTTTGTGCGCCAAAGCAATATGGATGACAGAATGAGACGGCATCGCAATGTGAAAATCGTGGCCACGCTGGGGCCCGCATCGGATGATTACGACATGATCCGCAAATTGCACGAGGCCGGCGCGGATGTCTTTCGCCTGAACATGAGCCACGGCAGTCACGCAGAAATCGCCGAGCGTCACGCGATCATCCGCCAGGTTGAGCAGGATTTGAACAGTCCTATCGGTATTCTGGCCGATTTGCAGGGGCCCAAGCTGCGGGTCGGGGTCTTTGCCAATAGCGAAGAGAACCTGACCGAGGGCGCGTCCTTCCGCCTGGATCTGGACCCGGCCGAGGGGACGGCGGATCGTGTCTGCCTGCCTCATCCTGAGATTTTCGCCGCGCTGGAGGTGGGCGCCAGCCTGCTGGTCAATGACGGGAAAATCCGTCTGAAAGTCGCCGATTGCGGGCCGGATTTTGCCGAATGTACTGTCGTCACTGGCGGTGTGATCTCGAATCGCAAGGGCGTGAATGTGCCCGATGTGGTGCTGCCCCTGGCGGCGCTGTCGGCCAAGGATCGCTCGGATCTGGAGTTCGTCTGCGCGCTGGGTGTGGACTGGCTGGCGCTGAGCTTTGTGCAGCGCCCCGAGGACGTGGCCGAAGCGCGCGCGCTGGCCGCCGGGCGCGCGGCGATCCTGTCGAAGATTGAAAAACCCGCGGCGGTGAAATGTTTCGATGACATCCTAGAGGTCAGCGATGGGGTGATGGTGGCGCGTGGCGATCTGGGGGTGGAACTGCCGGTCAGCAATGTGCCGCCCATCCAGAAACGCCTGATCCGCAAATGCCGCGCCGTGGGCAAGCCGGTGATCGTGGCCACGCAGATGCTGGAAAGCATGATCGAAAGCCCGATGCCCACGCGGGCCGAGGTGTCAGATGTTGCAACCGCGATCTATGAGGGCACGGATGCGATCATGCTCAGCGCGGAATCGGCCGCCGGGCACTACCCGATCGAGGCCGTGACCACGATGAATGACGTCGCCGTCGAGGTGGAAAACGACCCCACCTATACCGCCATCATCGAGGCCTCGCGCCATGCGGATCGCAGCACCGTGGCCGAAGGCATCGTGGCCGCCGCGCGCGAGATCGCGGAAACCACCGAAATCAAGGCGATCTGCTGTTACACCCAGTCGGGCACGACGGCCCTGCTGACGGCGCGCGAACGTCCGCGCGTGCCGATCATCGCGATGACCTCGGTGCGGGAAACGGCGCATCGGCTGACGCTGAGCTGGGGCACCAACTGCGTGATGACCGATGAGGTCGAGCGCTTCAAACAGGCGGTTGTCAACGCGGCGCGGGCAGCGCGGGAACAGGGTTTTGCCACCGAAGCGGATCAGATTCTGGTGGTCGCCGGCGTGCCTTTCAACCAGCCCGGCACCACTAATATTCTGCGCGTCGCCCCCTGCGAGGAGCGTTTGATTTATGCAACCGACCCAGGTTAATCTGACCTGACGTTAACCAAGGAGCGCCCATGGATCCCGATACAGTCTTTGTGATGGGGCTTTTCATCGCCATATTCTCGGTCCCGTCCATGGTGTCGGCCTGGAGCGACGGGCACGTGCCCCGCGTGGCCTCGGTTGTGGCGATTCTGGGGGGCGGAATGATGGTGTGGGCGCATTCGCAGCAGGTGGGCGGTTACCGCTTTGACGAAATCCCCGAACTGATCATCCGCGTCATCGGCAAATTCGTCTAAGAATCGGCTTGCCAGACGGAACGGACCCCAGTATAGCACCCCCCTGTCTGCACGACCGGCCGAAGAGGCATGCCGAGTCGTGTTCAAACCGTTTGAAAGACTTTGAAAGACAAGGAGACGGAAATGCCCAAGATGAAGACCAAGTCGAGCGCCAAAAAGCGCTTTAAGGTGACTGCCACGGGTAAAGTTCTGGCAGGTCAGGCCGGCAAACGCCACGGCATGATCAAACGCACCAAGAAATTCATTCGCGACGCACGCGGCAACACCACGCTGTCCGCCCCCGACGCCAAGATCGTCAAGGGCTACATGCCCTACGACCGCTAAGAGGAGATTTAGACAATGTCCCGCGTTAAAGGTGGTACCACGACCCACGCCCGTCACAAGAAAGTCGTCAAGGCCGCAAAAGGCTATTACGGCCGTCGCAAAAACACCTTCAAGGTGGCCCGTCAGGCCGTCGACAAGGCGAACCAGTACGCAACCCGTGACCGTAAGAACCGCAAGCGGAATTTCCGCGCCCTGTGGATCCAGCGGATCAACGCAGCTGTGCGCTCGCATGACGAGGCTCTGACCTACTCGCGCTTCATCAACGGCCTGAACCTGGCCGGCGTCGAAGTGGACCGTAAAGTTCTGGCCGATCTGGCCGTACACGAGCCCGCCGCTTTTGGTGCCATCGTCGAAAAGGCGAAGGCCGCGCTCGCGTAAACCCAACCTTGGGTGACACAAGTTTGAAGCCGCGGACCTTTTGGGGTCTCGCGGCTTCTTGCGTTTTGGGCCGGTGCTGGTAACAGGGGTCCAACGGAAACGGAGGGTCGGATGGACGATCTGAGAGACAAGTATCTGGGCGCGATCTCGGGCGCCGGTGATGAAAACGCGCTGGAGGACATCCGCCTTCAGGCCGTTGGCAAAAAGGGCGAGGTTGCCCTGAAAATGCGTGAACTGGGTAAAATGACCCCCGAAGAGCGGCAGGTCATGGGCCCCAGGCTGAACGCGCTCAAGGATGAGATCAACAGCGCGCTGGCCGCGAAGAAATCCGCGCTGGCCGATGCCGCGCTGGAGGAACGCCTGAAAACCGAATGGCTGGATGTGACCCTGCCGGGCCGTCCGCAGCGCCAGGGCACCATCCACCCCGTCAGCCAAGTCACCGAGGAAGTCACCGCGATCTTCGCCGACATGGGCTTCGCCGTCGCCGAAGGCCCGCGCGTGGAAACCGATTGGTATAACTTCGACGCGCTGAACATCCCCGGCCACCACCCCGCGCGGGCGGAAATGGACACGTTCTATATGCACCGCGCGGAAGGCGACAATCGTCCGCCGCATGTGCTGCGCACCCATACCAGCCCGGTGCAGATCCGCTCGATGGAGGCGCAGGGCGCGCCCATTCGGATCATCTGTCCGGGTGGCGTCTATCGCTGCGATTATGACCAGACCCACACGCCCATGTTCCACCAGGTCGAAGGCCTGGCGCTGGATAAGAACATCTCGATGGCGAACCTGAAATGGGTGCTGGAAGAGTTCTTCTCGGCCTTCTTCGGGACGGATGTGAAAACCCGCTTCCGCGCCTCGCATTTCCCGTTCACCGAACCCTCGGCCGAGGTGGACATTCAGTGCCGCTGGGACAATGGCTCGGTCAAGGTGGGCGAAGGCGATGACTGGCTGGAGGTTCTGGGCAGCGGCATGGTGCACCCCAAGGTGCTGGCCGCCGGTGGCATCGACCCCGAGGTGTACCAGGGCTTTGCCTTCGGCATCGGGATCGACCGTCTGGCCATGCTGAAATACGGCATCCCCGACCTGCGCGCCTTCTTTGACTCAGACCTGCGCTGGCTGCGCCATTACGGGTTTGCCAGCCTGGACGTGCCGACCCTGCATGGGGGGCTGTCGCGGTGATGATGTCGACAAGCTCGCGCGTGGCACCAGCCGCGCGCCGCGCCCGACCCGCCCCCATGGGCGGGCGCGTTCCGCACCCACCCCGGTTCGGGCGCTCTGCTTGTGACATTGCCTTGAACGCTATTCTGAATTCTCTCCACAAGGAGACCGACCAATGAAATTCACCCTCTCCTGGCTGAAAGAGCACCTCGAGACCGAGGCCTCTTTGGATGACATCCTCTATGCCCTGACCGATCTGGGTCTTGAGGTCGAAGAGGTCATCGACCCGGCCTCGAAACTGGCCAGTTTCACGCTGGCCAAGGTCAAACACGCCGAGCAGCACCCCGATGCCGACCGTCTGCGCGTCTGCAAGGTGGACACGGATGACGGCGAAAAGCAGATCGTCTGCGGCGCGCCCAACGCACGTGAAGGAATCACCGTGGTTCTGTGCAAACCCGGCGATTACGTCCCCGGTATTGATGTCACGCTCAGCGTCGGCAACATCCGCGGCGTCGAAAGCCACGGCATGATGGCGTCCGAGCGCGAGCTGGAGCTGTCGGACGAACATAACGGCATTATCGAGCTGCCCTCGGGCGAGGTGGGCCAGAAATTCACCGATTGGCTGGCCGAAAACGACCCCGCCAAGGTGGACCCGGTGATCGACATTGCGATCACGCCGAACCGCCCTGATGCCCTGGGAGTGCGCGGCATTGCGCTGGATCTGGCGGCGCGCGGTCTGGGCACGATGAAGCCCGCCAAGACCGCCCATATCGAAGGCCAGTACCCGTGCCCGATCACCGTCACCATCGACGAAGACACCGCCGAAAACGGCTGCGAGGTGTTCGCCGGTCGCTTGATCAAGGGGGTGAAAAACGGCCCCAGCCCGCAATGGTTGCAGGATCGTCTGACCGCGATTGGGTTGCGTCCGATCTCGGCCTTGGTGGATGTGACGAACTTCTTCACCTATGATCGCAACCGCCCGCTGCATGTGTTCGATGCGGATAAGGTGCAGGGCAACCTGCGCGTCCACCGCACCAAGGGCGGTGAGACGATGATGGGCCTGGACGAGAAGGACTACACCTTCGGCGAAGGCCAGGTGGTGATCTCGGATGACACTGGCGTGGAATCCATCAGCGGCATCATGGGCGGGCTGCATTCGGGCTGCACCGAGGACACGGTGAATGTGTTCCTTGAGGCCGCATATTGGGACCGTATCCAAATCGCGATGACCGGCCGCGCGCTGAAAATCAACACCGATGCGCGCTATCGCAACGAGCGCGGGATCGACCCTGAATACAACATGCAGGCGCTGGATGACGCGACCCAGATGATCCTGGACCTGTGCGGCGGCGAGGCCTCGGATGTGGTGGTTGCCGGCGCTGTGCCGGATGTCAGCCGCGCCTATAAACTGGACGCCGCGCGCATTCAGTCGCTGGTGGGCATGGAAATTCCGGAATCCGAACAGCGTCAGATCCTGACCAAGCTGGGCTTCCGTCTGGAGGGCAATCAGGCTCACGTGCCCAGCTGGCGCCCCGACGTGATGGGCGAGGCCGATCTGGTCGAAGAGGTTGCGCGCGTCGTGTCGCTGACCAAGCTGCAAAGCCAGCCTTTGCCGCGCGTTGATGCGGGCGTGCCCGAAATGATCCTGTCCACTGCGCAAAAACGCGAACAGATCGCCCGTCGGACCACGGCCGCGCTGGGGTACAATGAATGCGTCACCTACTCGTTCATTGATCAGAAATCGGCGGCGCTGTTTGGCGGCGGCACGGATGAAACCATGCTGGAAAACCCGATTTCCAGCGAGATGAGCCACCTGCGCCCCGCTCTGCTGCCCGGTCTGTTGCAGGCCGCTGCTCGCAATCAGGCGCGCGGTTTCATGGATATGGCCCTGTTCGAGGTCGGCCCTGCCTTCCATGGCGGCGAGCCGCGCGAGCAGCACAATCTGGTGACCGGCCTGCTGGTCGGTCGCACGGGGCCGAAGGATGTGCATGGGGCCTCGCGCCCGGTGGATGTCTATGACGCTAAGGCCGATGCCGAGGCCGTCCTGTCCGCCATCGGGGCCCCCGCCAAGGTGCAGATTTTGCGCGGTGTGCAGGGCTGGTGGCATCCGGGGCGCTCGGGGAAAATCTGTCTGGGCCCGAAAAAGGTGCTGGCCGTCTTTGGCGAGCTGCACCCCAAGGTGCTGGCCGAAATGGGCGTCAAAGGCCCTGCCGTTGCCTTCACGATCTGGCCCGATGAGGTGCCGCAACCCAAGAAGAAATCCGCAACCCGCCCGGCGATGCAGATCAGCGATCTGCAAGCGGTCGAGCGCGATTTCGCCTTTGTTGTGGATGACACGGTTGAGGCGCTGAACCTGGTAAATGCCGCCGCCGGGGCCGATAAGGCGCTGATTGATGAAGTGCGCGTGTTCGATCAGTTCATCGGTGGCTCGCTCGGTGAGGGTAAGAAATCCATCGCCATCACCGTGCGCCTGCAACCGACGGACAAGACGCTGAAGGAAAAAGACATCGAGGCCGTCGCGGCCAAGATCGTTGAGAAGGTCAGCAAAGCCACCGGCGGCGAGCTGCGCGGCTAAGGCGGCGGGAATATGCGAAACGAAAGGGGCCAGCACGGCCCCTTTTTGCTGGATACGAAGAAAGGGAACCGCATGACTTTGAACGTCTATCTGTCCGGGGAAATCCACACTGACTGGCGCGAACAGATCATCGAGGGCTCGGCCGGGCTGGACGTGACGTTCAGCGCGCCGGTGACGGATCACGATGCCAGCGACGATTGCGGCGTGGCCATCATGGGGGCCGAGCCGAACAAATTCTGGCACGACCACAAAGGCGCCAAGCTGAACGCCATCCGCACCCGCCGTCTGATCGCGCAGGCGGATGTTGTCGTGGTGCGTTTCGGCGAGAAGTACAAACAGTGGAACGCGGCGTTCGATGCGGGCTATGCGGCGGCCTTGGGCAAGTCGCTGATCGTGCTGCACGGGGATGCGCATCAACATGCGCTCAAAGAGGTGGACGCCGCCGCGCTGGCCGTCACCCAGGAGCCGGCTCAGGTGGTCCGGATTTTGCGCTATGTACTGACGGGAGATTTGCCCGGCGGCACCTGACAGAGCCCAGATGCCGCCGCCGCATTATGCGTCGCGTGGGGGGATGTTCAGGCCCTTCTGCGCGGCGGGGCGCGCCATGAACCGATCCAGATAAGCGACCGTGTTGGGGAAGCTATCCCAGGCGACGGCCTCTTTCGCTTCATAGAAATCCAGCGCGCGCAGCCACGGGGCAATCGCAATATCGGCAATCGAGTAATCGCCGCAGATCCAGTCCTGGCCATCCAGCTGTTTCTCGATCACAGAAAGCAGGCGCTTGGCCTCGTTAAGATAGCGTTCAACCGGGCGAGGGTCTTCGATGTCCTTGCCCGCAAAGGCAAAAAAGAAGCCCAGCTGCCCCAGCATCGGCCCAAGGCCGCCCATCTGGAACATCACCCACTGGATAACCTTGTAGCGCTCGGCCGGGTTTTCGGGCAGCAACTGGCCGGATTTTTCGGCCAGATAAATCAGGATCGCACCGGATTCCCACAGGCCCAGCGGCTGCCCGCCTGGGCCATCGGGATCAATGATCGCGGGGATTTTGTTATTCGGGTTCAGCGACAGGAATTCGGGAGATTTCACATCCTTGTCAGCCAGGGTCACGGTGTGGGCCTCGTAGGGCAGGCCGATCTCTTCCAGCATGATCGAGACCTTGATCCCGTTCGGCGTGGGGAAGGAATACAGCTGTAGAACCGAAGGGTCCTGGGCAGCCCAGCGTGACGTGATCGGAAAGTCTTCGGGAAAGGTCATGAGCGTTCCTTTTGGTTGCTGATGGGGAAATTAGCGGAAAATTCCCAATGCAAAAGGCCGGTTTATGTGGAAAATCCCAGTACTGACTGTGGGGAAACGCGCAAAAAGTGCCCGCAGTGTGCATAAAACGACTAAGGGAATGGGACTAATGCTACAGGAATTCAAAGACTTCATTGCCAAGGGCAATGTGATGGACATGGCTGTCGGGATCATCGTCGGCGCGGCCTTTACGGCGATCGTTAAATCCATGGTGGCCGATCTGATCAACCCGATCATCGGTCTGTTTACCGGCGGGGTGGATTTCACCAACAACTACGCGGTGCTGGGCGGCGATGTGCCCGAAGGGGCCAGCCTTGAGGCCGCGCGCGAGGCCGGGGCCTCGATCTTTGCCTATGGGGCCTTCGGAATGGCGGTGCTGAACTTCCTGATCATCGCATTCGTGGTGTTCATGCTGGTGCGCCAGGTGAACCGCATCAAAGACGCCGCCACCGCCAAAGAAGAGGCCGCCCCGGTCGAAGAGGCCCCCGCAGGCCCCAGCGAGCTGGACGTTCTGCTGGAAATCCGCGACGCACTGAAGAAATAAGCCCTCTGCAAAGCCAAACCCCGCTGGGCTCAATCGGCGGGGTTTGCGCAAAAAGACCCGGTGCAACGGTGTGTCGCCGTGCACCGGGCCAAGCGGAGGTGCACCTCTCGGTGCGGGATCAAGGCGCCGCCTGACGTGGATCGGCGGCCCCAGCATCTGTTCTGTCACTCATAAACAGAACGGATTTCAGATTTTCAAAGCATCCTGGGCGGGGATGAAATCCAGATTCAGAGCCGCGCCCACAGCCGCATATGTCAGCTGCCCGGCATGGACGTTCAGCCCGTTCAGCAGGTGCGGATCGTCGGCGCAGGCCTGTTTCCAGCCTTTGTTGGCCAGCGCCATCAGGAAGGGCATGGTTGCATTCCCCAACGCGATGGTCGAGGTGCGCGCAACAGCGCCCGGCATGTTGGCCACGCAATAATGCATCACGCCATCGACCTCGTAGATCGGGTTTTCGTGCGTGGTGGGCTTCGACGTTTCAAAGCACCCGCCCTGATCAATGGCGACATCCACGATGGCGGCTCCGGGTTTCATCGTGGACAGCTGAGCGCGGCTGACCAGTTTCGGCGCGGCGGCACCGGGGATCAGCACGGCACCGATGACCATGTCGGCCTGTGCGACTTTCTCGGCGGTGTAGCCCTTCGAGGCATAGCCGGTGCGGAACTCGCCGCGAAAGGCATCGTCCAGATAGCGCAGGCGGGGCAGGGACATGTCCAGAACGGTGACATCCGCGCCCATTCCGGCGGCCACGCGGGCAGCATGAGTGCCAACCACGCCGCCACCGATCACGACAACCTGAGCCGGGGCCACTCCGGGGACGCCGCCCATCAGCACGCCGCGTCCGCCATTGGCCTTTTGCAGGGTCCACGCCCCGACCTGCGGGGCCAGCTTGCCCGCGACCTCGGACATGGGGGCCAGCAGCGGCAGGCCGCCGCTGCGGTCGGTCACGGTTTCATAGGCGATCGCGGTGCAGCCCGAGGCCAGCAGATCATGGGTTTGCGCGGGGTCGGGGGCCAGGTGCAGATAGGTGAACAGCAGCTGCCCCTCGCGCAGCATCTTGCGCTCAACGGCCTGGGGCTCTTTGACCTTCACGATCATGTCGGCGGTTGCGAAAATCTCGGCCGGGGTGTCCAGAAGCGTGGCCCCGGCGGCCGCATAGTCGGCATCCGAGAAGCCGGCCCCGGCCCCCGCGCCCTTCTGGATGAACACCTGATGGCCGTTGGCGGTGGCCTCTTGGGTGGCGACGGGGGTCATGCCGACGCGGAATTCTTGTGGTTTGATTTCGGTGGGGCATCCGATTTTCATTTTTGCATTCTCCCTGAGCTTTTGATCAAAATGTCGCAGATTCCCCGCAAGGGTTTTGAAAAATCGGTCGATCTTTGCCTCTAATTGTGAATATTCTGCGCGGAAATTGGGAATCTTGCGAAGGAATTTGCGCCAATGTCGTTGGATGAAACAGATCGCCGTATTCTGAAAGTGCTGCAACGCAAGGGGCGTATTTCCAATGCGGACCTGAGCGAGGCGGTGAATCTGTCGCCCTCGGCCTGTCATCGCCGGGTTCAGAGGCTGGAATCAGACGGCTATGTTCGGGACTATGTGGCGCTGCTGGATGCCCGGAAAATGAAGCTGCCGACCACGGTGTTCGTCGAGATCACCCTACAGGGCCAGGCGGATGAAACACTGGACGCGTTTGAAAAGGCCGTGGCGCGCATTCCGGATGTTCTGGAATGTCATCTGATGGCGGGCACGGCGGATTATATCCTGAAGGTCGTGGCCGAAAACACCGAGGATTTCGCGCGCATTCACCGCCAGCATCTGACCCGACTGCCGGGGGTGGCGCAAATGCAAAGCTCTTTTGCGTTGCGCACCGTGTTCAAGACCACGGCGCTGCCCGTTTAGCATCCGGGCTTGCAAATGTCTGACAATTGGGTCTACTCCTGTCTCTGAGGGAACAGAGGAGGGGCCCATGCCGTGGGATTACATCATCGTCGGGGCAGGCAGCGCGGGCTGCGTTCTGGCCAAGCGCTTGGCCGATGCCGATAAAAAGGTGCTGCTGCTCGAAGCCGGGGGGCGCGACAATTACCACTGGGTCCATATCCCGATGGGCTATCTTTACTGCATCAACAATCCGCGCACCGATTGGATGTTCAAAACCGAGCCCGATCCGGGGCTGAACGGGCGCGAGTTGCTCTATCCGCGCGGTAAGGTGCTGGGGGGTTGTTCCTCGATCAATGGGATGCTGTATTTGCGCGGGCAGGCGGCCGATTACGATGGCTGGCGGCAAATGGGGAACACCGGCTGGGGCTGGGACGATGTGCTGCCCTATTTCCTGAAATCCGAGGATTACGTGGACGGGGCCTCGGATATGCACGGTGCGGGCGGTGAATGGCGCGTGGACAATCAGCGCCTGCACTGGGACGTGCTGGACGACTGGATGGAGGCCGCCGCACAGGAAGGCCTGCCCAAGACCACCGATTTCAATCAGGGCAATAACGAAGGCGTCGGATATTTCCGCGTCAACCAGCGCAATGGCTGGCGGATGAACACGGCCAAGGCGTTCTTGCGCACCGTCCGGGGTACGGGGCTGAAGGTGGAAACCCATGCCCATACCCGCCGCCTGCTGCTAGAGAACGGGCGCTGCGTGGGTGTGGAATATGAACAGAACGGTCAGGTGAAAACCGCGCGGGCAAGCGGCGAGGTGATCTTGTCCGCTGGGGCCATCGGCTCGCCTCAGATCCTGCAATTGTCGGGGATCGGGCCGGGCGCGCTGCTGCAAAAACACGGGATCGCCGTGCAGCACGAAGCGCCGGGGATTGGTGCCAACCTTCAGGATCACTTGCAACTGCGCTGCGCCTGGCGTCTGTCGGGGGGCAAGACGCTGAACACCATGGCCAACAGCCTGTTGGGCAAGGCCATGATCGGGCTGGAGTATCTGCTGAAACGGACGGGGCCCATGTCGATGGCGCCCTCGCAACTGGGGGCCTTTGCCAAATCGCGCCCCGATCTGGAAACGCCGGATCTGGAATTCCACGTCCAACCCCTGTCCTTAGAGGCCTTCGGGCGGCCTCTGGATGATTTTCCGGCAATGACGGCCAGCGTCTGCAATCTGCGCCCCGAAAGCCGCGGGGTGGTCGAAATCAGCAGCCCCGATCCCAAGGCCAAACCGCGGATCGCGCCGAATTATCTGTCCACCGAGGGCGACCGCAAAGTCGCGGCGGATTCCATCCGTCTGGCGCGCCGGATCGCCGCGCAGCCCGCCATGGCCAAATATGCTCCGCAAGAGATGAAACCGGGCATTCCCGGTGACAGCGATGCCGATCTGGCCAAGGCCGCCGGGGATATTGGCACCACGATTTTCCACCCTGCGGGCACAGTGCGCATGGGCGCAGATCAGGCCGCGCCGTTGGATCCGCAACTGCGGATGCGCGGGGTCGGTGGGCTGCGGGTTGTGGATTGCTCTGTTATGCCGACGATCACCTCGGGGAATACCAATTCGCCCACCATCATGATCGCCGAGAAGGCCAGTGACATGATCCTTGCATCTGCCCGCTAAGGCGTGGCAATCGGTGCATATGGCGAATGTTGCGATAACCTATTTCTCGGGGCGGGGGCACACCCGCAAGATGGCGCAGACCATTGCGGACGCGTTGGGCACCGAAGACTGCGCCGCGCGGCTGATCGACGTCATGCAGATGACCCAGATGGACTGGCAGGCGATGGAGGCCGCCGACGCCATCCTGTTCGGCGCACCCACCTACATGGGCAGCGTCGCGGCCGAGTTCAAAGGCTTCATGGATGCCAGCAGCGATATCTGGTCGAACCAGCTGTGGGCAGATAAGATCGCGGGCGGGTTCTCCGTGGCCACCTTTCCCGGCGGGGATAAGCTGGTGGCGCTACAGCAATTGAACACCTTTGCGATGCAGCACGGCATGATCTGGGTTGGGCAGGATCAGATCGGCGCGCCGGTCGATGCCGATCAGCCCGGCATCAATCAGAGCGGCGTCTGGCTGGGGCTGGCTGCCACCACCGTGCGCGACAAGGAACAGCTGATATCCGAGGGCGACATTGAAACCGCGCGCCGCTTTGGCAAGCGCATTGCCCGCGCGGTACGACGTTGGTCGGTATAGGCCCGATCGCCTTTGTTTTCTGGGCTCTGACGTGCTAAGCACCCAGGTGAGGAGCCCGGAGGAACCTGCATGACGCAGTTGCATCACGCTGACAGAGTGCTGGAGGAAGCGCATTCGCCCCGTGCGGCGGCGACGTCTCGGCTGGCAGCGTCGTGGCGGCGTTCGGCGGTCACTTATGGGCTGGATCCGCGCAACAAGCGCGCTCCCGAACGAGTCGAGATGACCGAGGTTCTGAAACGCCGCGACGCAATGGGCGATTTTCTGGAACTGGCCGTCCCGCAGATTGATCAGCTGTTCCGCATGGTCGGCAGCACCGGCTGCTGCGTGCTGCTGACAGACGCCGAGGGCGTGGTGCTGCAAGAGAGGTGCTCGGATTCCGACAGGGCCGTGTTCCAAAGCTGGGGCCTGTGGTCCGGCGCAATCTGGAGCGAACAGGCCGAGGGCACCAACGGAATTGGCACCTGTCTGGCGGAAAACCGTCAGGTCATCATCCACCGCGATGAACATTTCCACAGCCGCAACACCGCCATGAGCTGCATGGATGCGCCCATTTACGGTGCCAGGGGCGAGGTGCTGGCGGCGCTGGATGTGTCCTCGTGCCGGGCGGATCAGACCGAGGGTTACACCCGTCTGATCGCCGGTGTCGTGGCGCAGGCCGCGCGGCAGATTGAGACAGCCCATTTCCACGCTTCCTTTGCCGGGGCGCGTTTCGTGGATGTTGGCGCGGATCGCCCGGACGAGACAACCCTGCTGGCCGTAGACGGCGATGATCTGGTGATCGGCGCCACTCGCGCGGCCCGGCGCAAACTGGGTTTGCAGGGGCATAGCTTTGATAATCCGATGCCGGCGGTGGACGTTCTGGGCACGGCTCAGGACCGCCGCGGGCTGGAGCAGGCCGAACGCGCCGCGTTGCGCCGGGCGCTGGCGCGGGCCGGGGGGAATGCCTCGGCGGCGGCGCGCGCACTGGGGATTGGCCGCGCTACGCTGTATCGCCGGATGAAACGTCTGGGGCTGGATTGACGCCACGCTTTTCGGTTTCAATTGTCTCAGTACTGAGACACATCGCCCATACCGCCCGTCTTTGGGGGGCTGTTTGAAGCGCGGAATCACGGAAACCTCTGTCCATTCGCCGGGTATGCCCGGCTACTGAGGAGGAGATTCCAAAATGAACGATATGACTCAAGCCAGCGACGTGCAGTACGCATCGCCCTTCAAGGCGCGCTATGACAACTTCATCGGCGGCAAGTTCGTTGCGCCCGTGAACGGCAAATACTTCGAAAACATCACCCCCATCACCGGCGGTGTTGTCTGTGAAGTGGCCCGTTCGGACGCGGCGGACGTGGAACTGGCGCTGGATGCCGCACACGCAGCCAAAGACGCCTGGGGCAAAACCTCGCCGGCCGAGCGCTCGAATATCCTGCTGAAAATCGCAGACCGTATCGAAGAAAACCTGGAGCTGATCGCCACCGCCGAGACCTGGGACAACGGTAAGCCGATCCGCGAAACCACCGCCGCAGACATCCCGCTGTCGGCAGACCATTTCCGCTACTTTGCCGGCGTTCTGCGCGGCCAAGAAGGCACCATGTCCGAGATCGACCACGACACCGTGGCCTATCATTTCCATGAACCGCTGGGCGTCGTCGGCCAGATCATCCCGTGGAACTTCTCGGTTCTGATGGCCGCGTGGAAACTGGCGCCCGCCCTGGCTGCTGGTAACTGCATCGTGCTGAAACCGGCCGAGCAGACCCCCGCCGCGATCATGGTTCTGATGGAAGTGATTGCAGATCTGCTGCCCGCCGGCGTTCTGAACGTGGTGAACGGCATGGGCCCGGACGTTGGCGGCCCGCTGGCCACCAGCCCGCGCATTGCCAAGATCGCCTTTACCGGCTCCACTGAAACCGGCCGCATCATCATGAAGGCCGCGACTGAAAACCTGATCCCGGTGACGCTGGAGCTGGGCGGCAAATCGCCGAACATCTTCTTCTCGGATGTGATGGCTCAGGACGATGCGTTTCTGGACAAAGCCGTCGAAGGTTTTGTTCTGTTCGCCTTCAACCAGGGTGAGGTCTGCACCTGCCCGTCGCGCGCCCTGATCCAGGAAGACATCTACGAAGAGTTCATCGAGCGCTGCATCGCCCGCGTGAAAGCCATCAAACAAGGCGATCCGCGCGACATGAGCACCATGGTCGGTGCCCAAGCCAGCCAGGAACAGCAGGAAAAAATCCTGTCCTACCTGCAAATCGGTGTCGAAGAAGGGGCCGAGGTTCTGGCCGGTGGCGACGCTGCCCGCTTTAACGGTGACATCTCGAACGGCTACTACATCCAGCCGACCATCCTGAAAGGCCACAACAAGATGCGTGTCTTCCAGGAAGAGATCTTTGGCCCGGTTGTGTCCGTCACCACCTTCAAAGACGAAGAAGAGGCCATGCAGATCGCCAATGACACCATGTACGGCCTGGGCGCCGGTGTCTGGACGCGTGACGGCACCCGTGCCTATCGCTTTGGCCGCGGGATCGAGGCTGGCCGTGTCTGGGTGAACAACTACCACGCCTATCCGGCCCACGCGGCCTTTGGTGGTTACAAACAGTCGGGCATCGGTCGCGAGACCCACAAGATGATGCTGGACCACTACCAGCAGACCAAAAACATGCTGGTCAGCTACAACCCCAACAAACTGGGCTTCTTCTAAGTTCAGAGCAGAAAAGGGGCCTTCCCAGAGGGCCCCTTTGATCTGGTTCCGGCCCTGGGGTGCGCGGCGTTGTCCTCCTCGCTCCTCTCCCGATGACGGTGCGGACTTTGGGGTTGGAATTAGAAACCAAAACGAAAAACGCGCCCAGCTGTCCGGCCGGGCGCGTTTTATTTTAGGTCGTACTTTTTGGCATTGAGCCAGAAACGACAAACCCCCGTGGAATACCTCGGGGGTCGTCTTCAGCATCCAAAGCTACCGAGAGAGATCTTACAGAAGACCTTCGCGCTGTGCTTTCTTGCGTGCCAGTTTACGGGCACGGCGGATCGCTTCAGCTTTCTCACGCGCTTTTTTGACAGAGGGTTTCTCGAAATGCTGCTTCAGCTTCATTTCGCGGAACACACCTTCGCGCTGTAGCTTCTTCTTCAGGGCCCGAAGGGCCTGATCGACGTTATTGTCGCGAACGCTAACCTGCATGTGGTTTTCACCACCTTTCTAAGTTGAGTTGCAAGGAATTGCAGGAAGTGGCCATATAGCAAAGGCTGCCCTATTTGTCTAGGGTGTGGCCAAGCATGAAAAGGAGCCCGCCATGACTGCACCGGATGCGAAGGAAACCCTGCTGGACGCCGCGCTAAGCCACGTGGCCTTTGATGGCTGGAGCACGGAAACCTTTGAGGCGGCCGTGGCGGATTCGGGGGTTAACCCGACGGTGGCGCGGGCGGTCTGTCCGCGCGGTGCGGTGGATCTGGCGGTGGCCTATCATCAGCGCGGGGATCGGCTGATGACCGAGCGCTATAAGGCCGCGGACCTGTCTGGCCTGCGCTATTCCCAGAAGGTGGCCGCCCTGATCCGGTTCCGGATCGAAGCGGCCGATGACAAAGAGGCCGTGCGGCGCGGCTCGACTTTGTTCGCCCTGCCGCAGCACGCGCCAGAAGGGGCCCGGCTGATCTGGAACACCTGCGATCTGATCTGGAATACGCTTGGGGACAGTTCGGAGGATGTGAACTGGTACACCAAGCGCATGACGCTGAGCGGGGTCTATGGCGCAACCGTGCTGTTCTGGCTGGGAGACGATTCGCCAGGTGAACAGGCGACATGGGATTTCTTGGAGCGGCGGATCGACGATGTTATGCGTTTCGAGAAGTTCAAGGCCGGCATACGCGAAAACAAGGCCCTGAGCCCCCTGTTCGCGGGGCCTCTGGCCGTTCTGAACACGATCAAAGCCCCCAAAGCCGCGCGCAATGACCTGCCCGGCCAGATGCAGGGCAAAACCTAAGGAGACAACAATGACCCAGATGATGCGGGCGGTGGAAATCACCGAACCGGGTGGACCGGACGTGCTGAAACTCTGCGAACGCCCGGTGCCGCAGCCCGCGGCGGGCCAGGTGGTGATCAAGGTCGCCTATGCCGGTGTGAACCGCCCCGATGCGCTGCAACGCGCCGGGGCCTATGCGCCGCCGCCCACGGCCAGCGATCTGCCGGGGCTTGAAGCCTCGGGGCATATCGAGGCGATCGGCGCCGGCGTGAGCGGCTGGTCGGTTGGCGATCCGGTCTGCGGGCTGCTGCCCGGCGGCGGCTATGCCGAATACGTGGCCACCCCGGCAGCGCATTGCCTGCCGGTGCCGGACGGTATGGGGCTGAAAGAGGCCGCCTGCCTGCCCGAGACCTATTTCACCGTCTGGTCCAACGTGTTCCAGCGCGGTGGCCTAAAAGCAGGAGAGCGGTTCTTGATCCACGGCGGCTCGTCCGGGATTGGCACGACGGCGATCCAACTGGCCCGTGAATTCGGCGCGCGGGTGTTCGTGACCGTCGGCAATCAGGAAAAAGCCGCCGCCTGCGCCGCGCTGGGGGCCGAGCGGACGATTATCTATAAGGACGAAGATTTCGTCGATGTGATGAAATCCGAGGGCGGCGCGAACCTGATCCTGGATATGGTGGGCGGCCTGTATATCCCGCGCAATATCCGGGCGCTGGCCGATGACGGGCGGCTGGTGCAGATCGCGTTCCTACAGGGCCCCAAGGTCGAGATGAACTTTGCGCAGGTCATGACGCGGAGGCTGACGATCACCGGGTCCACTCTGCGCCCGCAAAGCGACCTGGCCAAGGCCAAAATCGCCGACAGCCTGCATGAGAACGTCTGGCCGCTGCTGAATGCTGGCAAGATCGCCCCAGTGATGGACAGCGAATTTGCGCTTGCAGATGCCAGCCAGGCCCATGCCCGGATGGAAAGCAGCGGGCATATCGGCAAGATCGTTCTGACTGTCTTTGGCGGGTGAAGCCCCGGCAGCATTGGGATGAAAAAGGGGCCGGGGGCCCCTTTTTTTATGTAGGCGGTCAGAGTTTGCTATTTTAGGTAGAGTGTCGCTCTACTTGCCTTTCTTATGGTGTGCGTATTTCCAGAATTTCCACGAAATTGAATTGAAAATAAGATTGCGATACTCCATAGAAATTGCACCACTCTGAAAACACGAGGAAAATTATGTCCGCACTTTTGGAAATTACCGCCGCAGATCTGAATGCTCTTTCTTTGGCGGATTTGAAGGCGCTGGAAAAGAAAGTCGCAAAGGCTATTGCCTCTTTCGAAGAACGGCAGCGCCAAGAGGCCCTGGCCGCGCTTGAAGCCAAAGCCAAGGAAATGGGGTTCTCTCTGGCAGAGCTGACCGGGGCCAGTGCCGGGCGGAAAGCGAAACCCGCTGGGATTCCCAAGTTCGCCAATCCTGAAAACCCCGCGCAAACCTGGACCGGCAAAGGCCGCCGGCCCGAATGGTTTGTTGCGGCCGTTCAGGCGGGTAAATCCCCCGAAGACTTGGCTATCTGATCGGATCGAATAGCGCGTCTTTCATGCGGCAATCTTTGACAGCGTCCCGGCCACAAGGCACGGGGCGCAGGTCTTTGGACAGGCACAGGCGAGCCTCTTGGATGCGTCCGTCGCGGCAGGTGATGGTCAGCATGTCGGGCTCCCAGTCCGGGTTGGCCTTCAAAAACGCCTCTTCCACGACCGAGGCGGGCAGTTTCACCGACCGATCCAGTTTGCGGAAAATCTGCGGGCGGTTCACGCTTTCATAGGCGCGGCGCGACAGGGCGTAATATTGCGCCGCCGTCAGCCCCGAGCAGGTGCCATGCTTTTTCCACTGATACCAAGCCAGGCCGGAACTGCCCATGATGTCCTCCATCTCGTTGGACATGCGGCGGGTGGGGTGCGGTTCGGTTGTGCGGCAGAACGCAGGCCAGCCGCGATGATACTGCGGCCACAGCCCATGCAGCACCCAGCCGTAATCGTGACGCGGGTCGCATTGCGGGGAATTGCGCGCGTCCCCTTCGATGGCACACCAACTGGGCGACCAGCTCAGCGCCAGGACGTAGTAATCAAACTCTCCAGATTTTTCCCCATCCGCACGGGCAGGGGCGGCGAAGCTCAGCGCGGCCAGCAGGGCCAACAGGGCAAATCGCATAAACTCTTTCCTTCTGTCTTTTTCGGCACTATATAGGCCTCAAGTTCCCCTACAATGGAAACCCGCCCGATCATGGGCCGCCTGTTTTCAGGCAACGGGGAAGATTTGCGTCAAGGAGAGATGACATGGCCAAACCGATTATGGCGAAAGCAACCGCCGTTTGGCTGATCGACAACACCACGATCAGCTTCAAGCAGATTGCCGATTTCGTCGGAATGCACGAGCTGGAGATCCAGGGCATCGCCGATGGCGACGTGGCCCCCGGTGTGAAGGGATTTGATCCGGTCGCCAACAACCAGCTGACCGACGAAGAAATCGCCGCCGCTGAAAAAAGCCCGCTGCACAAGCTGAAGCTGAAGTTCAACGCCGCCGCCCAAGGCGAGGAAAAACGCCGTGGCCCGCGCTATACCCCGCTGTCGAAACGTCAGGACCGTCCGAACTCGATCCTGTGGCTGGTGAAATTCCACCCCGAGCTGACCGACGGCCAGATCGCCAAGCTGGTGGGCACCACCAAGCCGACGATTCAGTCGATCCGCGAGCGCACCCACTGGAACATCGCCAACATGCAGCCGATTGATCCGGTTGCTCTGGGCCTGTGCAAGCAGACCGAACTGGACGCCGCCGTTCAGAAGGCCGCCGCCAAGAAGGCCGCCGAGGGCCAGGCCATGTCCGATGACGAGCGCCGCAAGCTGCTGTCCACCGAGCAGAGCCTGACCATGGACGCCGAGCCCAAAATCCCCACCGCCATCGAAGGCCTGGAGACGTTCAGCCTGAAGGATGAGGACGAGGAAAAAGAAGAGGAAATCCTGGACGCGGACAGCTTCTTTAACCTGCCCAGCGGCACGGATGACGAACAGCCCTGATCCTTGGATCGGGACGCGAGGACAAGGCCCAGGGAATACCCCTGGGCCTTTTCGATTCTGGCAGATGGCGGATCGCGGCATCAGGGGCAATCATTGCCCGCCATGTGGTGCTGAACGCCCTGATTTGATAGAAATCGGTTTGCCTGTGGATCTGGCTTTGGGTCTGTGCGCGTATGGCATTGAAAAATATGGCATAAAACCTGGCCGTGGGGTCTGCGTGCTCTGGCGCGCAACCCTCTGATTTTGATCATATTTTCACACATTCAGGCCGGGTTCAAAAATTCTGCATCGGCGCTGATTTTTTTCTTGATTGGTGGGGCAAGCGGCCCTAAATGCCCAGCTCACAGACGCCAACGCACGCGCCTCTGGCCGGGCCAGCCCCCGTGTTTACGTAGCGACGGTAACGTCTCCCTTGGAAGTGAGCGGTCATATATGGCCGGGTCTATTGGAGATGGCCATGAATGCCTACGTAATGCCCCAGGTGAGCCTGGACGCACCCCAAAACCGTATCGAAACCTACATCCGCGAGGCCGCGTTCGACCGGCCGACGCTGGTTCTGGATCGTCTTGCCGTGGCGCAGCAATACCGCGCTTTGGCTGCCGGTCTGGGCCGCGCGGACATCCACTATGCCGTAAAGGCCAACCCCGCGCGCGAAGTGCTGGAGGTGCTGATCGCCGAGGGCTCGCGTTTCGATGCCGCCTCGCGCGCCGAGATCGAGCTGTGCTTGGGTCTGGGCGCGCATCCCGATCATGTCTCGTTCGGGAACACGATCAAACGGCCCAGCGACATTGCCTTTGCCTATCAGGCGGGGATCACCCTGTTCGCGGCAGATGCCGAAGAAGAGCTGGAGAAGATCGCCGAAAACGCCCCCGGTGCGCGGGTCTATATTCGTCTGCTGGTCGGCGCGACCGAGGCAGACTGGCCCCTGTCCCGCAAATTCGGCTGCGCGCCCGAGATGGCCCCCAGCCTGCTGGCCTATGCCCGCGATCTGGGGCTGGAGCCTGCCGGCCTGTCCTTCCACGTTGGCAGCCAGACGAAACGCCCCGAAATGTGGGCCGAAACGCTGGACCGCGTGGCCCAGGTGTGGGACCGGGCGCGCGCCTCTGGGTTGCCTCTGACGCTGCTGAATATCGGGGGTGGGTTCCCCGCCAGCTATGACGAGTCAGTGCAGCCCGCCCAGCCCTATGCCGCCAAGGTGATGGAAATGGTCGAAGCACGTTTTGACGGTGCCGAAACCGTGATGGCGGAACCTGGCCGCGGCATGGTGGCCGAGGCCGGCATGATCGCTGCCGAGGTACTGCTGGTGTCGCGCAAATCCCCCGACGATCTGCACCGCTGGGTCTATCTGGATATTGGTAAATTTTCAGGACTGGCGGAAACGATGGAAGAGGCGATCCGCTATCAATTCATCACCGACCGTGATCACGAGGATATGGCCCCCTGTATTCTGGCCGGTCCGTCCTGCGATTCGGCTGATGTGCTGTATGAAAACCGCCCCGTGCAACTGCCTGTCGGGTTGCGCGCCGGGGATCGGGTGATCATTCGGGCCTGCGGGGCGTATACGTCCAGCTATGCCTCGGTCGGGTTCAACGGGTTCCCGCCGCTGGATGTGGTGGTGATCTAAAACCGTTTGCGCGCGTTCAGGGCGGCGGTGATCGTGCCGTCGTCCAGATAGTCCAGCTCGCCTCCGATCGGAACGCCCTGCGCCAGCGAACTGAGCGTGGCCAGCCCCTCTAGCTCGTCCGCGATGTAATGGGCGGTGGTCTGGCCATCGACGGTGGCGTTCAGCGCCAGGATGACCTCGGATATACCTTCGGTTTTCACGCGGTCCACCAGGCGGGGGATGCGCAGATCTTCGGGGCCGACGGCATCCAGCGCGGACAGCGTGCCGCCCAGAACGTGATAGCGCCCCTTGAACACGCCTGCGCGCTCCATTGCCCACAGATCGGAGACGTCTTCGACCACGCATAAGATGCCATTGGCCCGCGCGTCCGAGGCGCAGATGTCACAGACATCCCCGGTGCCGATATTTCCGCAATTCAGACACTCGCGGGCCGTGGCGGCGACGGTCTGCATCTGATCGGCCAGAGGCGCCAGCAACAGGCCGCGTTTGCGGATCATATGCAGCACCGCGCGCCGGGCCGAGCGTGGACCCAGCCCCGGCAATTTCGCCATCATCTCGATCAGAGTGTCGATGTCTGTGTTACTGCTCACGCGGGGGCCTGTGGATCGGTGGGATTGAGTATTTGGGGCAAGATGAAAGGGGCGGTGGAGCGCCCCTTTGCGGGCTGTATTCTGGACCGTGGATCAGAAGGGCAGTTTCATGTCGGCGGGCAGGCCCAGGCCTTCGGTCAGTTTGGCCATCTCGGCCTGCGCCTTTTCGGCGGCTTTGGACTGCGCGTCCTTGATGGCGGCCAGGATCAGATCTTCGACTACCTCTTTTTCGTCGGGTTGGAAGATCGAGGGGTCGATGTCCAGCGCGGTCAGTTCCGATTTCAGGGTGCAGGTGGCCTTGACCAGCCCGGCGCCGGATTCCCCGGTGACGGTCATGGTGGCCATTTCCTCTTGTAACGTGGCCATTTTTTCCTGCATTTCCTTGGCCGTTTTCATCATCTTGGCCATGTCGCCAAGGTTTCCGAGCCCTTTCAGCATGGGGATTTCCTTTGTGTTAGAACCTTGTGCCTTAGATACGGGGCGGTGCCTGCCGAAACAAGAGAAAGCCCGCGCAAGGGCTGCGGAAGCCAACGAAAATGTGCATTGGCAGGAAAGGGACGGATTTGTTAGCGTTCGGGTATTGTTTGAGAGGAGTTTGAAATGAAAGCTTTGGCTTTAGGGGTTTCGCTTGCCATCGGGGCGGCCGGGATGGCGTCGGCCGAGGGCGAGTACCGATGCTGCATTCTGAAGATTAAGCAGAACGATTATACCTGTCTGAACACGGAATATAACGTCTGCAAAAGCTCTCCGCGGTTTCAGGCGTATAAGTACAAGCAGGTTTGCCGCTCGAAAGTGGGCGATCCGCCGAATTGCCAGAATGCAAAGACCGGCACCAAAACGCGTGGCTATGACGCGGCCAGCTTTGAGGAAATGATGCAGAAAATAGCAGAAATGGAGAAGTGAGCCCGCAGTGGGATCAGTCTTCTTCGAAGGGATCCCATTCGTCATCTACCTCGGCCAGGGCATCGGCCTGTGCCTTGGCCGTCAGGTCTTGATGGCTGCGCACATTGGTGATTTTTGCATTCGGAAACGCCGTCAGGACGGCTTGGACCATCGGATGATCGGCGGCCTGGCGTTTGACGGCCAGGTCGGCGGCGTCCCGCACTTCGGCGATGGTTTCGGTTCCGGCTTCGGCGACGACGCTGACCACCCAGCGGTTCCCTGTCCAGCGTTGCAGGGCGCTGCCCAGGCGTGCGGCCAGATCCGGCGGGGCCATGTCCGAGGGCTGAAATTCAATCCGGCCAGGGCGATAGGCCGCCAGCCGTAGCCCGGTTTCCACATCCACTAGCAGTTTTGCATCCCGGTTCACCCGGATCAGCTCGACCACGTGGTCAAAGCTGGGATAGCGGGCCAGAGCCTGTTCGGCGTCCTGTGCCAGCGCCATCACCGGCCCGCCCCCCCCGCCAGAGCCCGAGGGGCCCGGCGTGTAGGCTTGCGTTGCCGGCCCTGAGGGGGCGTGCTGCGCGGGCATTCCACCACCGGGCAGCGGCGGCGGAGGCGTTGCGTCTTTCAGGCGGCGGACCAGATCCTCGGGGGTGGGCAGTTCGGCGACATGGGTCAGGCGGATGATCGCCATTTCGGCGGCCATCATGGTATTGGGGGCGTGGCCGACTTCGTCCAGCGCCTTGAGCAGCATTTGCCACATCCGCGTCAGCACCCGCATCTGCAACGCGCCGGCCATTTCCAGCCCGCGAGCGCGCTCATCGGGCGAGACTGTGGGATCCTCAGCCGCGTCGGGGGTGATCTGGACAACGGAGATCCAATGGGTGATTTCCGCCAGATCGCGCAGAATGGCCATCGGATCGGCCCCATCGGCATATTGGGCACCCAACTCGGTCAGGGCGCCGGCGGCATTGCCTTTCATGATCAGATCGAACAGGTCCATCACCCGGCCGCGATCGGCCAGGCCCAGCATGGCGCGCACCTGATCGGCGGTGGTTTCGCCCGCGCCGTGGCTGATCGCCTGATCCAGAAGCGAGGTCGCATCGCGGGCCGAGCCTTCGGCGGCGCGGGTGATCAGTGCCAGGGCGTCATCGGTGATCTGCGCGCCTTCGGCGGTGGCGATCTTGCGCAGCAGGCCGATCTGGTCCTCGGGCTCGATCCGGCGCAGATCGAAGCGCTGGCAACGGGACAGGACGGTCACGGGAACCTTGCGAATTTCGGTGGTAGCAAAGATGAATTTGACGTGGGCGGGGGGCTCTTCCAGCGTTTTCAGCAGCGCGTTGAAGGCGCTGGTGGACAGCATGTGCACCTCATCGATGATGTAGATCTTATAGCGCGCGCTGGCGGCGCGGTAATGGACGCTTTCGATGATTTCGCGGATGTCATTGACGCCGGTGCGGCTGGCGGCGTCCATCTCCATCACATCGACGTGGCGGCCCTCCATGATGGCGGTGCAATGTTCGCACTGTCCGCAGGGTTCGGTGGTCGGGCCGCCATTCCCATCAGGGCCGATGCAGTTCATCCCCTTGGCGATGATCCGGGCGGTGGTGGTTTTGCCGGTGCCGCGAATGCCGGTCATGATAAAGGCCTGCGCGATCCGGTCGGCCTCGAACGCGTTTTTCAGCGTGCGGACCATGGCCCCCTGGCCGACGAGATCGGCGAAGGTCTCGGGGCGGTATTTACGGGCGAGGACCTGATAGCCGGGGGTGGGGGTGTCGCTCATGTCGTGCCTTCGGATTCGTGCGCTTGCGATTAACCTATGCGGGGAGCGGCGGCGGGACAAGGCAGGACAAGGCGGCGCGTCTACCCGATTGCCCCCGGCCCGGTTCCATCCGCGCCGCGCGGCCGATGTGGCATGTGCGGAGAGGGGGAAAACTGCGCCGGTTTTGCCATGTTCAGGCCTTGCGGCGGACGTTAGGGTTCAGGCAAGATTTCAGGAGACAAGAATTATGCGTTTGAAGGGTATTCGGGCCAGTCGCAATATTGAGGATCGCCGCCGCAGCGCTGGTGGTGCGGGCGGCAAGGCTGGCATTGGGGGTGTGGGTTTGCTGATCGTGTTGGCGATCGGCTATTTCGCGGGCATTGACGTAACGCCTTTGTTGGACGGGCAGGCGGGCCAGCAATCCAGCGCCACGCGCGAGCTGAGCGCCGAAGAGCAGCGGGCGGCTGAATTCTCGGCTCGGGTGCTGGCGACGACCGAGACGGTCTGGGCCGACATTTTCCCCAAGCAGCTGAACACCGAATATCAGCCTCCGGTTTTGGTGCTTTATTCCGGTCTGGCCCAAAGCCCTTGCGGCGGTGCCAGTGGTGCAACGGGCCCGTTTTATTGCCCCGCGGATGAGAAAGCCTATCTGGACACGGCCTTTTTTGCCACCTTGTCGCGGCAGCTGGGGGCCAGGGGCGATTTCGCGGCGGCCTATGTGATCGCCCATGAGGTGGCGCATCATGTGCAGAATGAAATGGGTATTCTGGGGCAGGTGAACTCGGCCCGCAGGCAGGTCAGCCAGGCGCGGGCTAATGCCTTGACTGTCCGGCTGGAGTTGCAGGCCGACTGTCTGTCCGGTGTCTGGGCTCGAAATGTGGATGGGCTGCTGGAGCCCGGCGATCTGCAAGAGGCGCTGAATGCGGCCCGGATGATTGGCGATGATCACCTGCAAAAACGCGCAGGACGGGTGCCGCAGCCACATACATTCACGCATGGGACGTCTGAACAACGTGCGCGCTGGTTCGGGATCGGTTATAAGCGGGGGCAGATCTCGGCCTGCGATACGTGGAGCACGGAGAATCTGTAAGCCGCAGAGGCAGTATGATGTTAACAAGTGACATTCAGGCGGAACATGCACGTTTCGCGGATTTGATGCAGGCAAAGGGCTTGGGCCGCTCGGCAGTCTATTCGGCTTTGCGTTGCTGGCTGCGGCGTGTCGTGCTGCTCTGCTTTCTACCGTTCTGGAAAATGGTGCGCTGGGTCAAACGCCTGAATTTGCCCCGATGCGAGGAGATCTGACCAGGAACATGCCGCATTTCATCATTCACGCGCTGCAATCGGGAAAGGGAATCCTGGCTCTGTCGCCCATTCCGGGCGGCAGCGGAGAGTATGCCGCCGATCTGGAGCATCTGCGTGAATGGCAACCGGCGATGTTGATTTCGCTGACCTCGATGGTGGAAATGGTGGCGGCGGGGGCGGCGAGTCTGGGGCAGGACATGCTGGATAGCGGTACGCGCTGGGTGCATCTGCCGATTGCGGATTTCGGCACGCCGGACGCCGGATTCGAGGACGCATGGCCGCAGGTCAGCCAATTGGCGCGGCAGGCGCTGCACGGCGGCGGGCGTGTTCTGGTGCATTGCCGGGGTGGGTGCGGGCGCTCTGGCATGGTGGCGCTGCGGCTGATGATCGAAAGCGGCGAAAAACCCGCCGCCGCGCTGGCGCACCTGCGGCGGGTGCGGCCCTGCGCCGTGGAAACCGAGGCGCAGCGCCAATGGGCCTTTGACGGGCGGGGTTAGCGTTCGCCGCGGCGGGCGCGTTTGGCCTTCATCGTGGATTTGACCATCTTGCTGAATTTGCGCCCACGCTGGCGTGCCTCGGCAATGGTTTCCGAGTTATGCGCGTCCTCGCTTTTCAGTTTGCGCCAGCGGGTCAGGCGATCCGGGTCCAGCTCGCCCGCGTCAATCGCGGCACGGACGGCGCAGCCGGGTTCGGTCTCGTGCTGGCAATCCGAGAATTTGCACCCCAGCGCCAGATCGGTCACGTCACCGAACAGCGTGTCGATCCCGCCCGAGGCATCGTGCAAGGCCAATTCCCGCATCCCCGGCGTGTCCACCAGCCAGCCGCCCGCCAGCATCCGATACATAGAGCGGGCGGTGGTGGTGTGGCGGCCTTTGGCGTCGTCCTCGCGGATGTCACCGACGGCCAGATCCTGCCCGGTCAGCCCGCGCGCGATGGTGGATTTGCCCACGCCGGAAGAGCCGACCAGGGCAACGCTCTGCCCTGGTCCGCACCAGGTTTGCAGCCGGTCGATATCGCCGGAATCCTTGGCGTTGATCGCCAGAACCTGCGCGTCCCGATACAGGCTGCGGGCGCGGTCGGCATAGGTTTCCGCATCGCCGTCTTGCGGTTTGTCGGCCTTGGTGATCACAATCACCGGGTCGATCCCGGCCTCGATTGCGATGGCCAGATAGCGTTCCAGCCGGGCCTCGTTAAAGTCGTCATTGCACGAGGTGGTGATGAACAGCGTGTCGATATTCGCCGCGATCAGCTGCGTTTCCGAGGCGATCCCGGCCGCCTTGCGCGAAATCAGCGTGCGCCGGTCCAGCAGGCGGATGATCCGTTCGCCATCGGTCAGGGCAAAATCGCCCACGGCAAATTCGCTGGCGATCAGCTCGCCCGTCAGGGCCAGTTCGTGGCGGTTCAGGCTTGCATCCAGCGCGACAACATCGCGGCGGCGCACCTCTGAGATGCGAACGGGGGTATAGGTTTCAAAGTCCTCAAGGGACAGCTGGCCGGTAAAATGCTGGCTCCAGCCAAGGGATTTCATGTCTTGTGTCATTGGTCTGCCTTGCAAAACGCGTGAAATTGCCCCGCGCCGTGGCATCGGCGGGGGAAAGCGGTTTCGGGCAGTGCAAAGATGGCTCTGGCCTTAGGACGCAGCTACCCGAAGGGCGACACAAACGACAATCATCAAAATCCCTCCTGGGTGGTGTTACGTTGGCATAGGTGAGAGGCTGGACAACGACCCAAGCGGGACTCGTTACGGCTGCTTCCTTCCGGATCTGACCGGGTTGGCGAGGAGCTTGCCCGCGCCAACCTCTCACTCAGCGATATAAGCCCCCCGATCCGGATTCGCAAGCGGGCCGGTCATGGCAATGTCATCCCCGCGTCACGCGGGTGTCAAAGCAACAGACGATAGAGCGCGAACCCGTCTTCGAACTGGCCGGTATGGGTCAGCTCTACAGGGATGTCTGCCAGATGTTTTTGCGCCCGCGGCGCGGATCGCAGCAAAACGCTGGTGCCGGGGCTGGGGCTGAACCGCCAGTTCAGCGTGGGCTCTAATTCCAGCGTGCCCTGGCGACGAATCCAATCTGTCAGGATGGACCGGATTTCCGCAGGGGTTGCCAGCACCTGATTTTCCGCCCCCGTCCCGTCAAAGGCACCGCCCCCGCCCGCGCGATAGCTGTTGGCCACAAGCAGAAATTCCTGATTGTCTTGCAGGGGCAGCCCGTCATGGCGCAGGTTCACGATGCGCTGCGCGGTGGGCTCGGCCAGGCTGCCATCCAGCGCGAAACGGGACGGCTGAGTCAGGTCGATCTCATAGTCCAGCCCCAGGATGAAATCGCAGTGATAGCTGGGAAATCGGGGCCGAAGCAGCGGCTGATCCAGCAAACCGGGGCGGATTTGCAGGAACTTACCCGCCGAGCGTTCAAGCCAGTTGCGCAATTGGGCCCCGGTGACACGCAGAACGGACAAAGTATTGGGGAACAGATACAGATCGGCCAGCCCCCGCAGCGTCAGCGGGCCGGCGGGAACATCGGTATAGTTCTCGGGGCCGGCGTGCCCCCCGGCCCGAAAAGGTGAGGCCGCAGACAGCAGCGGCAGGTCTTGGGGCTCCAGTTTCTGCCGGGCGAAATCCAGCTGGGCCATGGCCACGGCGCGGGTGGCCAGGTCAAAGCCGGCAAAGGTGAAATAGGAATGCAGCGGCTGCGCGGTCGTCGCCACAGCGGTGCGGATATGCGAGAGGGTCTCGGAATGGTCCCGCTCCAGTGTCTGTGGCAGATCCGGTTCGGATTCGGGCGGAATGGGCGCCAGATAGGACCTGTGGCGCGCGATTTGCCATTTGCCGCTGGCATCGCGGCTGAGCGCCAGGTCGATCACCCCCAGATCCGAGCCCCAGAAACCGGCCATCACCGCCGGTTTGCCATGCAGGGTGCCTTTGGTAATATCGACATCCTCGATTCCGGAAAACTGCGGTCCGGGGAAGCGTCCGTGCTGATGCCCGCAGAGCACCACATCAATCCCCTCGACCGAGGCCAGATGGATGCTGGCGTTTTCCAAAAACTCGTGATCCTCGGTTTTGGCGATGCCCGAATGGCTGAGCGCGATGACAATATCCGCCCCGGCGGCGCGCAGACGCGGCACATGCGCCTTTGCGGCGCGCGTGATCCCGCGCATGAACAGCTTGTCTTCCAGATGCCGGTGATCCCAGATCGCGATTTGCGGCGGGACAAATCCGATCACCCCGATTTTCAGCGTATGTGCCTGCCCGGCTTGATCCGTGACCTGCCGTTCCAGCAGGGTATAGGGCGGCAGAAAGGTCTGATCCTGTTCCGGAGTGTTGCCCAATTGGGTGGCTGCGTTCGCCAGAACCATCGGGAATGCGGCGTCCTTTAAGACGGCGTTCAGAAATTCCAGGCCATAGTTGAATTCGTGATTGCCCAGGGTGCCTGCGTCATAGCGCAGCGCGTTCATCATCGTGATCGCAGGATGTTTGGGGCCGCCCTTGGGGTTTTTCTCGGCAAAGAGATCCCCCAGCGGTGTGCCTTGCAGGAAGTCTCCGGTTTCCAGCAGGACCGAATTGGCGGCCTCTGACCGGGCATTCTGGATCAGCCCGCTTAGCTGGGACAGGCCGACATTCGGGTCCGGGGTGTCGGTGAAATAGTTGTAGGGCAGCAAATTCACATGCACGTCCGTTGTCTGCAAAATACGCAGATGGGTTTCGTGGGTCTCCACGCGGAAGGGCTGCGCATCAGCGGCAGAGTGCTCGGTTGCCTGCATTTTTTAATCTAGTCGCCTATAGGTTGAGTGATCGGCCCAAGAAAATCTATATCTGCCCAAGATTAAAGGGCAATTTTGCGAATAATTGAGCCAATTTATGTTCATCCTAGGACCGTTAAGGGAGAGTGAGACACAAATGTGGTCAAACCGCCTTAGTTTCTGTCATATAGCTGCGGATCGCAGAGCAGAGGGGCGCAGATGAAACTGGCAGAGACGGTGACTTTCGGTGGGTCCGGGCTGGATCGCGCTGCTGAATGGCGCGGGGATGCAGAGGCAATGGCGCGGGCCGCCCGCGACCCTGCCGCGCGCGCAATCGTCCTGTGGCGTGGCAAGCCGATGATCCTGCGGGGGCCGGATCGCTCGGCTATGCTGGTCCGGGTTGGCCTGAGCCATCCGGTGCTTTCTGCCGCCGGGGAGGCACCGATTTTCCTGGGCCGCGATGAGGCCGGGCCCGTGTTCGCGCAGGACATTTCTGGATGGGAGCCCGCCCAGGCCGATCTGCACGCGCTGGACAGTTTTCTGGATCGCAGCGAACAGCCCCATCCCGATCTGCCCGACACCCATGTGTTCGCGGAACTGCGGGCCGTGATGACTGCTCTGGATACGCGCGATGCCGAGCTGGCCGCCACGGCGCGCGCGGTGTTCAGCTGGCACCGCTCGCATCGGTTCTGCGCCAAATGCGGCCATCAGAGCGACATGATCATGGCGGGGTGGCAGCGCAGTTGCCCTGACTGCGGGGCGCAGCATTTCCCGCGCACCGATCCGGTTGTGATCATGCTGATCACGCATGGAAACGACGTGCTGATGGGGCGCTCTCCGGGGTGGCCGGACGGGATGTATTCGCTGCTGGCCGGGTTTGTCGAACCGGGCGAAACGATCGAGGCCGCCGTCCGCCGCGAGGTCTATGAAGAGGCGGGGGTCACGGTGGCTCAGGTGGGCTATCTGGCCAGCCAGCCCTGGGCGTTTCCCGCGTCTTTGATGATGGGGTGTTATGGCCACGCCACCAGCCGGGACATCCAGATTGATCCCAATGAAATCGAGGATGCGCGCTGGTTCTCGCGCGAGGAAATCATGCTGGCCTTTGCGGGGCAGCATCCGCAGCTTATGCCCGCGCGAAAAGGTGCCATTGCTCAGTTTTTGCTGCGGAACTGGCTTGCCGATCGGTTGGAATAAGGTGAAAATGGCGCCCGAATTGGGGCGCTGAATCTGAACAAGAGTAGAGAGCAAGTATGGAATTCACCACGCAACAGGATATCGACGCACCTTCGGAATTTGTGTTCGAGTGCCTGTCGGATTTTCAGAGCTTCGAGAAAGCCGCCCTGCGGCGCGGCGCGGATGTGCAGCGCGTTGATAACCTGGCCGAGCTGGGGTTGGGCGCGCGCTGGGATGTGGCGTTCAGTTTTCGGGGGAAATCGCGCGATGTCTCGGTTGAGCTGGTCGAGTTCGCCCCCAGCGACAAGGCCGCCTATCGCGCCAGCGGCCAGGGTATCGAGGCGGTCATGGGGATCGAGCTGGTTCCGATGTCGCGCAGTCGCACCCGCATGGTGACGACCGTAGGCATGGAGGCTAAAACCCTGTCCGCGCGGCTGCTGCTGCAATCCATGAAGCTGGCCAAGGGGCAGATCGGCAAGCGGTTTGACGGCATGATGGGCGATTACGCCAAGCAACTGGGCAAGCGCCACGCGAAACGCAGCGCTTGATGCCGTTCAGTGACGGCGCGCATCTGCGGGGTAGACGCCCAGGATTTTCGTGTTGGTGGTGAAATAGTCCAGCTCGTCCAGCGCCAGCTGGACGTTGGGATCGTCCGGATGGCCTTCGATATCCGCATAGAACTGCGTCGCGGTGAAAGACCCGCCGACCATGTAGCTCTCTAGCTTGGTCATGTTCACGCTGTTCGTCGCAAAGCCGCCCATCGCCTTATAAAGCGCGGCTGGGATGTTGCGGACCTCGAAGACGAAACTGGTGATCATGCCGTCATCGCCCCGGCGTGTGTGATCGGCCTCGCGGCTCATCAGCAGGAAGCGTGTGGTGTTGTTGCCCTCGTCCTCGATGTGGCGGGCCAGCACGTCCAGGCCGTAGATTTCACCAGCCAGCTCACTGGCCAGTGCGGCCAGCGAGGCATCCCCCATTTCCGACACCTGCCGGGCGGACCCAGCAGTATCGGCGCCCACGCGACGATGAATCCCGTGTTCGCGCAGGAATTCGTGGCATTGGCCCAGCAGGACGGTGTGGCTCATGGCGGTGTCGATCTGGTCCAGCCGGGTGCCGGGCAGGGCCAGCAGGTTGATGTGGACCCGGACGAAATGTTCCTCGATGATGTGCAGCCCGGATTCAGGCAAGAGCGAGTGGATATCCGCCACCCGCCCATATGTCGAATTTTCCACCGGCAGCATGGCCAGATCGGCGCGGCCCTCGTTTACGGCATCAATCGCGTCCTCAAAGGTGCGGCAGGGCAGGGCCTCCATATCCGGTCGTGCCTGGCGGCAGGCCTGATGCGAATAAGCGCCGGGTTCCCCCTGAAAGGCGATGCGATTGGTCATTTTCCGTCATTCCTGTGGTTTTTCAGCCCCAAGGGCGATTGGTCGCGGAAACTACACCTTGCGCTGCATAAGTGGAAGCGGATACATACGCGCCGACAGACACGAAATAGACGGGCGAACCATGTTTGACACGATGACCCTTACCAAAGTCGGCGGCGCGCTCTGCGGCTCGCTTCTGGTGTTCCTGCTGGGCAGCTGGGCGGCCGAGGCCCTGTACCACACTGGCGGCGGACACGGTGACGACGCGCAGCAGGCCTATGTGATCGACACCGGCGAAGAAGACGCAGGTGGCGCGGCCGCAGAAGAAGGCCCCGATTTCGCAGAACTGCTGGCTTCGGCTGACCTGGGCAAAGGCGCCAAGGTGTTCGGCAAATGCAAAGCCTGCCATAAAACCGAGCCCGGCGTGAACTCGACCGGCCCGTCGCTGTACGGCGTTGTGGATCGTACCGTCGGCACCGAGGCCGGGTTTGGCTACTCGGGGAAAATGGCTGCGGTTGCTGAAACCTGGACCGTCGATAACCTGAACGCTTTCCTGGAAAAGCCCAAGGCCTTCGCCCCCGGTACCGCGATGTCCTTTGCCGGTCTGAAAAAAGAGACCGACCGCGCCAATGTGATCGCATATCTGGATAGCCTGGACGATTGATCCTCGGCTGATCCGAGATTCAGGGCCGCTACCCCGCCTGGGTGGCGGCCTTTTTGCTGCTCGATTGGGGCGGCTTGTGTCTCATTCGCACAAATCCCGGTGATTAGGCCGAATCGCCGCTTGAACATGATCCGCGCGCACCATTAGCTTAGCCTAGGTCACAACAGCCGGTAGACCCTACCGACGCGGAGGATAAGCATTTGAAATCCCAGCCCCGTTGCCAAGCTCAGGCACGCCCCTTTCCCCTGATGGCTTTGCTTTCGACATTGATGGCGACGCTGGCCGCGTTGATGCTGGCCTTGCCTGTCTGGGCGGGCGAAGAGCGGGTGATCAAATCGCACGGGTATTCGTTTTTCGGCGATCTGAAATATCCGGCCGATTATCCGCATTTCGACTATGTGAACCCCGATGCGCCCAAAGGCGGCGAGATCGCCCTGTGGGCACCGGGTACGTTTGATTCGATGAACCCCTACAGCCGCAAGGGCCGCGCGGGCCGCTACAGCTGGATGGTCTATGAAAGCCTGCTGGGCGAAGAACCCGCCGCCAGCGCCAGCACGCCCGCCGATGTCTATGGCGAAAGCTACGGTTTGCTGGCCGAAAGCCTGGAATACGATGAGGGTAAGACCTGGGTGATCTTCCACATGCGCCCCGAGGCCCGGTTTTCCGATGGTGTTCCGGTGACGGCGCATGACGTGGTGTTCAGCCATAACCTGCTGCTGGAGCAAGGGCTGCCGTCCTATGCTCAGGCGGTGAAAAAACGTGTGCTCAGCGCTGAGGCGCTGGACGATCACACCGTCAAATTCACCTTTGCCTCCGGAATTTCGCGCCGCAGCCTGATTGATCAGGTGGGCGGTGTGCCCGTCTGGCCGCGCCACTGGTATGAACAGACCGGCGCCCGCCTGGACGAGCCGCGCCTGGATGCGGCCCCTGGTTCGGGGCCTTATATGCTGGACAGCTATGATGTGAACCGGCGCATCGTCTACAAACGCAACCCCGATTATTGGGGCTGGCACCTGCCGATCAACAAGGGTCGCCATAATTTCGATAAGATCCGGATCGAATATTTTGGCGATGACGCTGCCGCATTCGAGGCCTTCAAGGCGGGGGAATATACCTTCCGCGCCGAGGGGAACTCCAAGAAATGGGCCACGGGATACGCATTCCCCGCGATTCAGAAGGGCTGGGTGAAAAAGGAAACCCTGCCCGATGGCACGTCCCCCGATCCCACAGGGTTTGTGTTCAATCTGGGCCGCGATGCGCTCAGGGATAAACGTGTCCGCGAGGCGATCTCGCTTGCGTATAACTTCGAATGGACGAATGAATCGCTGCAATTTGGCCTGTTCAAACAGCGCCATTCCTTTGTCCAGGGTGCCCCGACCGAGGCAATGGGCCCGCCCGAGGGCGATGAGCTGGCGCTGCTGAAATCCTTTGGCGATCTGGTGCCCGCCGATCTGCTGAGCGAACCTGCCGTGCGGGCGCATAGCTCGAAACCGGACCGTCTGCGCGATCGCCGCAATATCCGCCGCGCGATGAAATTGCTGGACGAGGCCGGCTGGCCGGTGGGCGATGACGGGCTGCGCCGCAATGCCAAGGGGCAGACGCTGTCGTTGTCCTTCCCGATTCCGTCCAGCGGCTCGGCCACGCTGGAGGCAATCGCCGAGACCTTTACCCAGAACCTGCAAGCGCTGGGGCTGGACGCGAAATTCGAAAAGGTGGACCCCTCGCAATTCACCCTGCGCCGCCGGGAACGGGACTATGACATCCTGTTTGACGGCTACCGGACCTTCCTGGACACCGGGACGGGGCTGCGTCAGATGTATGGCTCGGCCGAGGCGGCGTTCAGTCTGTTCAATCCGGCCGGTCTGGCCAGCCCGCTGGTGGATAAGATCATCGACCATTCGCTGCAAACCACCAGCGCGCATGACCGGGACGTGGCCCTGATGGCGCTGGACCGGGCGCTGCGGTACGAGCGGTTCATGATCCCCGTCTGGTATAACGATGCCAGCTGGGTGGCCTATTGGGACATGTATGAACACCCTGCCGAATTGCCCACCTATTCCCTGGGTGTGCTGGATTTCTGGTGGTACAACGCTGATAAGGCCGCTGCGCTGAAGGCAGCCGGCGCGCTGAGGTAACCGCCATATGGGCGCCTATATTCTACGCAGGCTGCTGCTGATCGTGCCGACTCTGATCGGGATCATGGTGATCAACTTTGCCCTGGTGCAATTCGTCCCCGGCGGGCCGATTGAGCAGGTGATTGCCCAGATGCAGGGCCAGGGCGACGTGTTCGAAGGCTTCGCAGGCGGCGGTGACGACGCCGGCAGTCAGCCCATAGGGGACGAGCAATACGCCGGCGCGCGTGGCCTGCCGCCGGAATTCATCGAACAGCTGGAAAAAGAGTTCGGCTTCGACAAACCCCCGCTTGAGCGGTTCCTGAACATGATGTGGAACTATATGCGGCTGGATTTCGGCGAGAGTTATTTCCGATCCATCAGCGTGACCGATCTGGTACTGGAGAAAATGCCCGTCTCGATCACGCTGGGGCTGTGGTCCACGCTGATTGCCTATGTGATCTCGATTCCGCTGGGCATTCGCAAAGCGGTGAATGACGGTAGCCGGTTCGATACCTGGACCAGCGGCGTGATCATCATGGCCTATGCGATCCCTGGGTTTTTGTTCGCGATTTTGCTGCTGGTGCTGTTCGCGGGGGGCTCTTATTGGCAGATTTTCCCGCTGCGGGGGCTGACCAGCGATAATTTTCAGGATCTGTCCTGGCCGGCCAAAATCGCGGATTATTTCTGGCATATCACCCTGCCGGTCGTGGCCTCGACCATTTCGGCCTTTGCCACGCTGACGCTGCTGACGAAGAACTCGTTTCTGGATGAGATCAAGAAACACTATGTGATGACCGCCCGCGCCAAGGGGTTGAGCGAGGGCCGCGTGCTGTATGGCCATGTTTTCCGCAACGCGATGCTGATCGTGATCGCGGGCTTTCCGGCGGTGTTCGTGGGGGGGTTCTTTGGCGGCTCGCTGATCATTGAAACGATCTTCAGCCTGGATGGGCTGGGCCGTCTGGGATTCGAGGCCGCCGTAGCGCGCGATTACCCGGTGATGTTCGGAACGCTGTTCATCTATGGGCTGATCGGGCTGGTTGTCGGGATTCTGTCGGATCTGATGTATGTGATCGTGGACCCGCGCATTGATTTCGAACGGAGGGAGGGCTGATGGCTTTGTCCCCGCTGAACCAGCGCCGCTGGAGCAATTTCAAGCGCAACCGCCGCGCGTTCTGGTCTTTGGTGATCTTCTCGGCGCTGTTTTTCGTGTCCCTGTTCGCCGAGTTCATCGCCAATGACAAACCGATCCTGGTGCAGTATCGGGGCGACTATTACACGCCGATTTTCCGGTTCTATCCCGAAACCGAATTTGGCGGCGATTTCAAAACCGAGGCCGAATACAGCGCCCCCGAGGTCGCCTGCCTGATCGTCAGCGGCGGGCTGGAGGACTGTTTCGACGACCCCGAGGATATTCTGGACAAGGTGCAGACCGGCGATTTGCAGGCGGATAAGGGCTGGATGCTGTGGCCGCCCATTCCCTATCGTTTCGACACGCCGGTGGACCGTACGGGCGCCGCGCCTTTGCCCCCCAATGAGCAGAACCTACTGGGCACAGATGGCACCAAACGCGATGTGCTGGCGCGGGTGATCTATGGGTTCCGCCTGTCGGTGCTGTTCACGCTGCTGGTGACGACCATGGCCTCGGTTATCGGGATTATCGCGGGGGCTTTGCAGGGGTATTTCGGCGGCTGGCTGGATCTGATTTTCCAGCGGGTGATTGAAATCTGGGGCGCGATGCCCTCGCTCTATATCATCATCATCCTGTTCGCGATTCTGGGGCGCAGTTTCTGGCTGTTGGTCTTTATCATGGTGCTGTTTGGATGGACGGCGCTGGTGGGTGTGGTGCGGGCTGAATTCCTGCGCGCGCGGAACCTGGAATATGTGCGCGCGGCCAAGGCCCTGGGCGTGTCCAACAGCGTAATCATGTTCCGCCATATGCTGCCCAACGCGATGGTGGCGACGCTGACCATGCTGCCCTTTATCGTGACGGGGACGATTGGCGCGCTGGCCAGTCTGGATTTTCTGGGCTACGGGCTGCCTTCGTCTGCGCCCTCATTGGGGGAAATGACGCTTCAGGCCAAACAGAACCTGCAAGCGCCCTGGCTGGCCTTTACGGCCTTTACCGTGTTCGCCGTGATGCTGTCGCTGCTGGTGTTCATCTTCGAAGGCGTCCGCGACGCGTTTGACCCAAGGAAGACGTTTCAATGAGCCTGCTAAGCGTCAAAGACCTGAAGGTCAGTTTCCGTCAGGATGGCAAAACCAACATGGCTGTCAAAGGGGTCAGTTTCACCGTGGATCGCGGGGAAACCGTGGCTTTGGTGGGCGAGTCCGGCTCGGGTAAATCGGTGACGGCGCTATCCACCGTGTCCTTGCTGGGCGGGGCGGCGACGGTAGAGGGCTCGGTCACCTATGACGGGCAGGAAATGATCGGAGCGTCCGAAAAGCTGCTGCGTCAGGTGCGGGGCAATGACATCAGTTTCATTTTTCAGGAACCGATGACCAGCCTGAACCCGCTGCACACCATCGAAAAGCAACTGGCCGAGAGCATCGCCCTGCATCAGGGGCTGACCGGGGATGCCGTGCGCGGGCGTATTCTGGAACTGTTGGAAAAGGTCGGCATTCGCGATGCTGAATCGCGCCTGGGCTCTTATCCGCATCAGCTGTCGGGCGGGCAGCGGCAGCGGGTGATGATCGCCATGGCCCTGGCCAACAAACCCGACGTTCTGATCGCGGACGAGCCGACAACCGCGCTGGATGTCACCATTCAGTTGCAAATTCTGGAACTGTTGGTCGAGCTGAAATCCAGCGAAAACATGGGCCTATTGTTCATCACGCACGATCTGGGCATCGTGCGGCGCTTTGCCGATCGGGTCTGCGTCATGAAGGACGGCGAGATCGTCGAGACCGGCCCCACCGATCAGATCTTTGCCAATCCGCAGCATCCCTATACGCAGACGCTTTTGTCGGCGCGGGCGGTGGGGCAGCCCGCTCCGGTGCCGCAGAATGCGCCGCAGATGGTCAGCACGGATGCGCTGCGCGTGTGGTTCCCGATCCAGAAGGGCTTTTTCAAACGCACCGTCGGCCATGTGAAAGCGGTGAACCAGGCCACGATCCAGGTGCGCGCGGGGGAAACGCTGGGCATTGTGGGGGAATCGGGCTCGGGCAAGACGACACTGGCGCTGGCGATCATGCGACTGATCGGTTCGCAGGGGGAAATCCGCTTTGACGGGCAGGACATTCGCAAATGGTCCACCAAAGAGCTGCGCGCCCTGCGCAAGGACATGCAGATCGTGTTTCAGGATCCGTTTGGCAGCCTGTCCCCCAGGATGACCTGCGAACAGATCATCGCCGAGGGGCTGGGCGTGCATGGCATCGCCGATGGGCGCAGCCCGCAAGAGGTGGTGTCCGAAGTGATGCAAGAGGTCGGTCTGGACCCGGCCACCATGCACCGCTATCCGCATGAATTCTCGGGGGGGCAGCGGCAGCGGATCGCGATTGCCCGCGCCATGGTGCTGCGGCCGCGTCTGGTGGTGCTGGACGAACCCACCAGCGCGCTGGACATGACCGTGCAGGTGCAGATCGTGGATCTGCTGCGCAAGTTGCAGGTGAAATACGGGCTGGCCTATCTGTTCATCAGTCACGATCTGAACGTGGTGCGCGCCATGAGCCACCAGATGATCGTGATGCGCCAGGGCGATGTTGTGGAAACCGGCATGGCCGAGCAGGTCTTTGCCAATCCGCAGACGGCCTATACCCGTGAATTGCTGATGGCGGCGGATCTGGGATGAGCGCCCGACTGACGGCTCGGTTCTGGGTGGATGCCTATCTGACACGGCTGCGGCTGTATGACATCCCGGCCTTTGTGGTGGCGCATGGCGATGACACGGCCGGCGCGGTGCTGGTGAAACTGGCGACATTGGACGGCAGCGCGGCAGTGTTCCAGCGCTCGTTCGATCTGATGAGCGGCGAACGCACCTGGATCGAGCTGGCCTCGGGGGCCGAGCCAGATGTGGACGCGGCCATTCACAAACAGCGCAGTTATGACCCGGATCTTTGGGTGATCGAGGTCGAAGACCGCCAGGGCCGTCACCTTTTGGATGAACCGGGGCTGGCGTGACGGCCGCGCCCAAGGGATACTGACCCATGGAGTGGCGAGATCAGGGCATATTGCTGGGCGTGCGCAGGCATGGGGAAACCTCGGCCATTCTGGATGTGTTTACGCCGGAACGCGGGCGCCATCTGGGCGTGATGCGCGGCGCCACCAGCCGCAAGATCGCCCCCATCCTGCAACCCGGCGCGCAGCTGGATCTATCCTGGCGGGCGCGGCTTGAGGATCATATCGGCAGCTACACGGTGGAACCTGTGCGCAGCCGCTCTGCCGCAGCATTGGCGGATCGGTTGTCCCTGGCCGGGCTGAATGCAGTGGCGGCGATGCTGATGTTCCTGTTGCCTGAGCGTGAGCCGCACCTGTCCCTCTATCGCCGAACCGAGGCGCTGCTGGACATTCTGGACGAGGTGGAGCTGTGGCCTCTGGCCTATCTGAAATGGGAAATGGCCCTGCTGGAAGAGCTGGGTTTCGGCCTGGATCTGCGGAAATGCGCGGTGAATGGCAGCCGGGATGATCTGGTCTATGTGTCCCCCAAGACCGGGCGGGCGGTGTCGCGGCAAGGTGCCGGAGAATGGGCGGATCGCCTGCTGCCTTTGCCGCTGTGCATGTTGGGGCAGGGCGGGGCCACGGATGCAGAGATTGCGGATGGGATGAAAACGACCGGCTATTTCCTGATGAACCGGATTGCCCCGACGCTGGGGCACAAACCCCTGCCCGAGGCGCGTCAGCGGTTTGTGGATCTGTTTCACAAACGCTTAGCGCAGGGCCAGCACCAGATCGACCAATGAGCCCATTGCGCTGGTATTCTCGTGCCCATCGCGGCTGGTCAGATCCTCCATCCCGATGTCGGCGGCATAGATGATGCGCGCCCATTCCGGATTGGTGATGCCCGTTTCCTGCAACAGATTTTCCAGATAGCCCAGACGCTGACCGTCCACCTGGGCCAGCCTGTCCGCCACCACCGGATTCGCGCGCGACCATGCCCGGATGGCGGTGTCCAGCTTAACGCCGCCCAGGGTTTCGCTGCGGTGAGCGGCGATGATCTGGCTTAGTCGGCGCAATTTGGCGGCAGGAGTGGGCTCTGCGTCCAGCTCGGCGGGGATATGCGTGGTGGCCTGCTCGGCCCACAGATCCAGCATCGCGGCGTGATAGGCGGGCACGTCCGTGAAATGCCAGTAGAAAGACCCCTTGGTGGTGCCCAGACGCCGCGCCAGAGGCTCGGCCTTCAGCGCGTCGGGGCCGTCCTCGGCCAGGGCGGCGAAACCGGCAAGCAGCCAGTCGGTTTTGTTCAGGCGGGCCTTTTTGGTCATGGATTCGGGATACGCGGAACCCAGCCATTTCGCAAATGCAGAAAAAACTTGCGGCGCATTTGTCGCTTGATTCGTGTCCTGGCTGCCCGATTCCACGGCGGGTTTGCGATTTGCGAAATACGGGGCTGCGGGCTGGATGAGGGGCTGATCCGGCGTGAATGATGAAAAAATAAGCAAACTCCGCGCAGGTTTCACAGGATTTTGGGGTCTTAATTTTTACCAGTTGATAAAAAAAGAAACCATGGAATACTGATTCTCAAAAAGAACACCAAGCACAGCGGAGGTTGAGATGACTTCAAACACCCTGACGCCAGGTATTGCCGCAGGGCGATTGACGGCCGACGATTACGTTCAGAATTTTACCGATCTGCACCCGGCGCTGTCGGATCACGAGGCCCTGGTGGCGGCGGATCGCTGCTATTTCTGTCACGATGCGCCCTGCATGACAGCCTGTCCGACCAGCATCGACATTCCCTTGTTTATCCGCCAGATCGCCACCGGCACACCGGGCCAGGCCGCCAGGACGATTTTTGAGCAAAACATCCTGGGCGGCATGTGCGCGCGCGTCTGCCCCACCGAAACCCTGTGCGAAGAGGCCTGCGTGCGCGAAACCGCCGAGGGCGAGCCGGTGCAGATCGGCCGTTTGCAGCGCTATGCGACGGACACTCTGATGGCGGCCGGGGTGCACCCCTTCGAACGGGCCGCCCCCACAGGCAAACGTGTGGCCATTGTTGGCGCGGGGCCTGCGGGCCTGTCCTGCGCGCACCGTCTGGCGATGTATGGCCATGATGTCGATCTGTTCGATCCGCGCCCCAAGGCGGGCGGGCTGAACGAGTTCGGCATCGCGGCCTATAAATCCGTTGACGGATTCGCCGGCAAAGAGGTGGACTGGCTGTTGCAGATCGGCGGGATCACCGTGAACACGGGCAAGGCCCTGGGGGCTGGCCTGACGCTGGACTCGCTGGCCGCTGACTATGACGCTGTTTTCCTGGGCATCGGTCTGGCGGGCGTGAACGCGCTGAACGTCGAGGGCGAGGACAAGGACGGTGTTCTGGATGCGGTGGAGTTCATTGCCGATCTGCGCCAGGCCTCGGATATGGGATCGGTGCCGATTGGGCGGGACGTGGTGGTGATCGGTGGCGGCATGACGGCGATTGACGCCGCTGTGCAGGCCAGGCTGCTGGGCGCTTTGAATGTCACCCTGGTGTATCGGCGCGGTAAGGACCGGATGAACGCGTCCGAATTCGAACAGGATCTGGCGGCCTCCAAAGGCGTGCGGATCATCACCAATGCCTCGCCCAAGGCGGTGATCGGCAATGGCGCGGTGCGCGAGATCGAGTTCGAATACACCGGCGATGAGCTGGCCCTCACGGGCGAAACCTTCCGCCTGGCTGCTGATCAGGTGTTCAAGGCGATTGGGCAGACGCTGGGCCGTTCCGACTTGCCGGATCTGGACGGGCGCAAGATTGCCGTCACCGAAACGGGCCGCACTAGCATGGCGGGCGTCTGGGCCGGGGGCGATTGCGCCAGCGGCGGCGATGACCTGACCGTGACCGCCGTGGCCGAAGGGCGCGACGCCGCCGAAGACATCCACGCCGCTCTGACGGCGTAAGAGAGGGAGATAAGCGAATGGCCAATCTTTCAAGCGAATTCATCGGGATCAAATCCCCAAACCCGTTCTGGCTGGCCTCGGCCCCGCCCACGGATAAGGAATACAACGTCCGCCGCGCGTTCGAGGCAGGCTGGGGCGGTGTCGTGTGGAAAACGCTGGGCTCCGAAGGGCCGCCGGTGGTGAACGTCAACGGGCCGCGTTACGGCGCGATCTGGGGCGCGGACCGGCGTCTGTTGGGGCTGAACAACATCGAATTGATCACGGATCGCCCGCTGGAGGTGAACCTGCGCGAGATTAAATCGGTGAAGCGCGACTATCCCGACCGCGCGCTGATCATCAGCCTGATGGTGCCCTGCGACGAGGATAGCTGGTCCGACATTCTGAAACGGATCGAGGATACCGGCGCTGACGGGGTGGAGCTGAACTTTGGCTGCCCGCATGGGATGGCCGAACGCGGCATGGGATCAGCCGTGGGGCAGGTGCCGGAATATATTGAAATGGTGACGCGCTGGGTAAAGAAACACAGTCGGATGCCCTGTATCGTGAAGCTGACGCCGAATATCGCCGACATCCGCAAACCGGCTGAGGCCGCGAAACGTGGCGGGGCAGATGCGGTGAGTCTGATCAACACGATCAACTCGATCACCTCGGTTGATCTGGACGATTTCGCGCCCGAACCGACGATTGATGGCAAGGGCACGCATGGGGGCTATTGCGGGCCGGCTGTCAAACCCATCGCGCTGAACATGGTGGCCGAGATCGCGCGGAACCCTGAGACCCATGGCCTGCCGATCAGCGGTATCGGGGGGGTCACCACCTGGCGTGATGCGGCCGAGTTCATGACGCTGGGCGCGGGCAATGTGCAGGTCTGCACGGCGGCGATGACCTATGGGTTCAAGGTGGTGCAGGAGATGATCTCGGGGTTGAGCGATTACATGGACCGCAAGGGATTTGCGTCCACGAGCGAACTGGTGGGGCGCGCGGTGCCGAACGTGACGGATTGGCAGTATCTGAACCTGAACTATGTCACCAAGGCCAAGATTGACGAAGATGCGTGCATCAAATGCGGGCGCTGTTATGCGGCCTGCGAGGATACCAGCCACCAGGCGATTGCCATGTCTGAGGACCGCGTGTTCAGCGTGAAGGATGACGAATGCGTGGCCTGTAACCTGTGCGTCAATGTCTGCCCGATCGAGGATTGCATCACGATGGAGCGGGTTGCTCCGGGGCAGGTGGACGCGCGGACCGGAACCGAGGTGCCTGAGGAGTATGGGAACTGGCTGGAGCATCCGAACAATCCGGGCAACAGCTGTGCGGCCGAGTGATCGGCTGCTGTTAAAAGGTGCGCCTGCGGCGCGCAGGTTCAGGCGGGGATTTTCATTCTGAAAATCCCCGCCCGTTTGGCGTTTGGGGCCGGTGTCTGATCAGGATTTCGGGCCGAGCAGGTTGCGGAACAGGGTGTCCAGATAGGTTTCGGCGCTTGCGAGGATGTCATCCTCGTTTGGGGTCAGGACAGAGACCTGGGCCTCGAAATCGGCATAATGCTGGGTTGTGGACCAGATCGAGAAAATCAGGTGGCGCGGATCGACCGGGTTGATTTTTCCGGCGTCCATCCAGCCCTGGATGACGGCGGTTTTTTCGTCAAAGAGCGGTTTGAGGTCGGATTCCAAGTGGGGGCCCATGCGGGGCGCGCCTTGGAGGATTTCATTGGCGAAAAGGCGGCTTTCGCGGGGGAATTCGCGGCTCATTTGCGCTTTGCGGCGTACATAGGCGCAGATTTCTTCGAGAGGGTCGCCGTCCGGGTCCATTTCATGCAGGGGATCCAGCCAGGTTTCCATCAGCTTGTTCAGCAGGGTGACGTGGATCGCCTCTTTTCCGTCGAAGTAATACAGGATGTTCGGCTTGGACAGGCCGGCATGTTCGGCGATCTGGTCCAGCGTGGCGCCGCGATAGCCGTGTTGGGAAAAAACCTCGAGCGCAGCATCCAGAATTTTCCCCCGATTCCTAAGCTGAATCCGGCTGGGTTTCTTGGCTGTCGCACTTTTCTGGGCACTCATACAAACCCCTTTCAACAAAGTGATGCATAATTCATCGGGAGCTATTTTAGACTATCCCGCGCCGAGGGGTAGCCAAGAGTTTTCTTGACATGGAAGAGGCGGTTCGCAATCGTCAATTTACCAAATGGTAAAAAAGCAGCAAGAGGGCCCAGCTCTCCAGCCACGGTGGCCTTCTTGTCTGTCGCAAAGCAAGACGAGGGGAAAACCAATGCCAGCGCCCGGAGAAAACCTGAAGATCAACGGCGATCGTTTGTGGGACAGCCTGATGGAGATGGCCAGGGTCGGTCCGGGTGTGGCGGGCGGGAACAACCGCCAGACCGTCACGGACGAGGATGGCGAGGGGCGCGCTCTGTTCCAGAAATGGTGTGTGGAGGCGGGATGCTCGATGGGCCTGGATCAGATGGGCAACATGTTTGCCATGCGTCCGGGGACCGATCCCGAGGCGCTGCCGGTCTATGTGGGCAGCCATTTGGATACGCAGCCGACGGGTGGGAAATATGATGGCGTTCTGGGCGTTCTGGCCGGGCTGGAGCTGATCCGCACGCTGAATGATCTGGGGATCAAGACGAAACACCCCATCGTGGCCACCAATTGGACGAATGAGGAAGGCACGCGGTTTGCGCCGGCGATGCTGGCCTCGGGCGTGTTTGCGGGGATTCACACGCAGGATTGGGCCTATGCGCGCGAGGATGCCGAGGGGCTGAAATTCGGGGACGAGCTGGCGCGGATCGGCTGGAAAGGCGAAGAGGAAGTGGGCGCGCGCAAGATGCACGCCTTCTTTGAGCTGCATATCGAACAGGGCCCCATTCTGGAGGCCGAGGGCAAGGATATTGGCGTGGTCACTCATGGTCAGGGTCTGAGCTGGACGCAGGTGACGATCACGGGCAAGGACGCGCATACCGGATCCACGCCCATGCCGATGCGCAAAAACGCCGGGCTGGGCATGGCGCGGGTGCTGGAGCTGGTGGATGAGATCGCCTGGTCGCACAAGCCTCATGCCGTGGGCGCGGCGGGGCATATTGATGTCTTCCCCAATTCGCGCAACGTGATCCCCGGCAAGGTGGTGTTCACCGTCGATTTCCGCAGCCCCGACCTGGCCGTCATTCAGGATATGGAGGCCCGGCTGAAGATCGGCGCGCAGAAAATTTGCGATGAGATGGGCCTGGGCGTAGAGTTTGAGAAAGTGGGTGGATTCGATCCGGTTGCCTTTGATGAGGGGTGCGTGACGGCCATTCGCTCGGCTGCGGAAAGGCTGGGGTACAGCCATCGGGATATCATCTCGGGGGCGGGGCATGATGCGTGCTGGATCAACCAGGTGGCGCCGACTGCCATGGTGATGTGCCCCTGCGTGGACGGGCTGAGCCATAACGAGGCCGAAGAGATCTCGAAGGATTGGGCGGCAGCGGGGGCAGACGTGCTGCTGCACGCGGTTGTCGAAACCGCCGAGATCGTGGAATAACCCCGGAAGGGCCCGAACGTGGTGACACAGGAAGACGTCAAAGCGCAGGTCAGGCAGGCGATCGAGGGGTTCAAACCCGCCAATCGCCTGGATCGGGCTACGCTGGAGGACTTTAAGAAAGCGGTGGTCGAGCCGCGCCTTGTCACCGTGAATTTCAGCGGGGGGATTACTCAGAAATGCTGGAATGTGACGCGCTCTAACGGAATGTACCGCGTCATTTTCCTGCCCACGGCGGGGTATTTCTCGCTCTGTGTGGAATCCGATTTTGGGCCGCTGGACATCGGGGTCCACGGCGATGCGATAGGGTGTTTCGGGTCCGTCTGATCCGCCGCGCCAACAGACAAGACAGGGAGTAACGACATGACCAAAGTCATCAAAGGCGGCACCGTTTGCACCGCCGACCGGACCTGGAAAGCCGATGTTCTGATCGAGGGTGAAAAGATCAAACAGATCGGCGAGGATCTGAAGGGCGACGAATATATCGACGCGGAAGGCGCCTATGTGATCCCCGGCGGGATTGATCCGCATACGCATCTGGAAATGCCCTTTATGGGGACCACGGCGGCGGAAACCTTTGAATCGGGCACTTGGGCCGCAGCCGTGGGCGGCACCACGATGGTGGTGGATTTCTGCCTGCCCGGCGAGGATGGCAGCATCAAGAACGCGATCCACGAATGGCACCGCAAATCCGCGCCGCAGATCTGCTCGGATGTGGGCTATCACATGGCGATCACCGGCTGGAACGAGCAGGTCTTCAACGAGATGAAAGACGCCGTGGATATGGGCGTGAACTCGTTCAAGCATTTCATGGCCTACAAAGGCGCGCTGATGGTCGAGGATGACGAGATGTTCGCCAGTTTCAAACGCTGCCGCGAGCTGGGCGCTCTGCCGATGGTGCATGCGGAAAACGGCGATCTGGTGGCGGACATGCAAGAGGAAATGCTGGCCAAGGGCATCACCGGCCCCGAGGGCCACGCCTATTCCCGTCCGCCAGAATTCGAAGGCGAGGCCGCCAACCGCGCCATTACCATCGCCGATGCAGCCGGGACGCCGCTCTATATCGTGCATGTCAGCTGTGAGCAGGCGCACGAAGCCATCCGCCGCGCCCGTCAAAAAGGGATGCGCGTCTATGGCGAGCCGCTGATCCAGTTCCTGACTCTGGACGAAAGCGAATATTTCAAGGGCGACTGGATGCACTCGGCCCGCCGGGTGATGTCTCCGCCCTTCCGCGATAAATCCCACCAGGACAGCCTGTGGGCCGGTCTTCAGGCGGGCTCGTTGCAGGTGGTCGCCACTGACCACGCGGCCTTTACCAGCGAACAAAAACTGATGGGCAAGGATAACTTCTGCCTGATCCCCAACGGCTCGAACGGGCTGGAGGAACGCCTGGCCGTGCTGTGGACACAAGGCGTGGAAACCGGCCGTCTGACCCCGAACGAGTTTGTCGCCGCGACCTCGACCAATGTGGCGAAGATCCTGAACATCTATCCGCAAAAAGGCGCGATTGTCGAAGGCGCGGATGCCGATATCGTCGTCTGGGATCCCAAGATTTCCAAGACGATCAGTCAGGCCAACCACCATTCGGTGCTGGACTACAACGTGTTCGAAGGCTTCGATGTCACCGCCCAGGCGCGTTACACCCTGAACCGGGGCGAGGTCATCTGGGCTTGGGGCCAGAACAGCCAGCCGCAGCCGGGGCGCGGCCGGTTCATCCCGCGCCCTGCCTTCAATTCGGCCAGCGTTGCGCTGTCCAAGTGGAAGGAACTGACCAGCCCGAAAATGATCCAGCGCGATCCGATGAACATCCCGGCCGGGATCTAAGAAACCGGCGCTCCGGCTTTTGGCCGGGGCGCAGACAAAGACGACACGACAGACCGTGAAACCATCACGGCAACGGAGCACTGGGGACGTATGACCGAAACTGTAATCAGCGCAAAGGGTCTGAACCTGACCTTTCAGACGAATGACGGGCCCGTACACGCGCTGCAAGACGTGAACCTGGAGATCGAAAAGGGCGATTTCGTCAGTTTCATCGGCCCATCGGGCTGCGGCAAAACCACGTTCTTGCGAGTGATGGCGGATCTGGAAACGCCCACGGCCGGCTCGATCCTGGTCAATGGCGTAACGCCCGAAGAGGCACGTAAATCGCGGGCCTATGGATATGTGTTCCAACACGCGGGCCTGTATCCGTGGCGCACCATCGGCGGGAATATCCGCCTTCCGCTGGAAATCATGGGCTATGATAAGGCCGATCAGGACACACGCGTCGAGCGCGTGCTGGAACTGGTCGAACTGGCCGGATTCGAGAAAAAATTCCCCTGGCAGCTGTCCGGAGGGATGCAGCAACGTGCCTCGATCGCACGGGCGCTGGCGTTCGATGCGGATATTCTGCTGATGGACGAACCCTTTGGCGCGCTTGACGAGATTGTGCGCGATCACCTGAATGAACAATTGCTGCACCTGTGGGCTCGCACGAACAAGACCATCGGTTTCGTGACGCACTCGATCCCCGAGGCGGTCTACCTATCCACTAAAATTGTGGTGATGTCCCCGCGCCCCGGCCGGATCACGGACGTGATCGAAAGCCCCCTGCCACGCGAGCGTCCTCTGGACATCCGCGACACGCCTGAATTTCTGGAGATCGCCCATCGCGTCCGTGATGGCCTGCGCGCAGGACATGCTTATGATGACTAAGAAGCGCTGTCTCCAATCCGAGCCACGAGGGGCGCTTGTTGCAAGCCACCCCCCGCGATCTCCCCGCGCTTGGGTTAAGGACGCGGGCCCCTTCTTCGCTCACGGTCATCGGCTCTCCAGCCTGTACCGTGGAGGTAGAAAAACACCAATTCCTTTCTTTGCTCTTAAAATACTCAAAAAATTGCGCGTGCGGCACTGTGGTGCAGTTGAGTATTTACGGAGCAAAGAAGCAGGGGGGGCGCGGGCATGAAGAGGGCGTTTATTCCTGTTGTGACGGTCGTGGCAGTGATCTTTGCGCTTTGGTATGGGGTGGCTGTCGCGCTGAACGCGCCCTGGGCTTATGATCAGGCCAAGCGGGGCCAGGTGGAGTTGAGCTTTTCGGAGCTTGTGGTGGAGACCTGGAGCCAGAAAAAGCCCAAGCTGCCTGCGCCGCATCAGGTTGGGGCCGAGATATGGAAGACCACGGTTCAGAAGAAGGTGACTTCGAAGCGCTCGCTGATTTATCATGCGGGGATCACGCTGAGCTCGACCATGTTGGGGTTTGTGCTGGGAACGGTGCTGGGAATCGGGCTGGCCGTTGGGATCGTCTATAACCGGGTGATGGACATGAGCGTGATGCCCTGGGTCATCGCCAGCCAGACGATCCCCATTCTTGCAATTGCGCCGATGATCATTGTTGTGCTGAACGCGGTGGGGATCTCGGGGCTTTTGCCCAAGGCGATCATCTCCATGTATCTGTCGTTTTTTCCGGTCGTTGTGGGCATGGTCAAGGGTTTACGCAGCCCTGGCGTGATGCAGCTGGACCAGATGAAAACCTGGAGCGCGAGTGGCGGGCAGGAGTTTTGGAAGCTACGATTGCCCAGCTCGATGCCCTATCTGTTTGCTTCGCTTAAGATTGCGATGGCGGCGTCTTTGGTGGGGGCCATTGTTGGCGAGCTGCCGACGGGGGCTGTGGCTGGTCTGGGCGCGCGTTTGCTGGCTGGCTCTTATTATGGGCAGACCATTCAGATCTGGAGCGCGCTGATCATGGCGGCGGCTTTGGCGGCCTGTCTGGTGGCGATCATTGGTGTGATCCAGCGGATAACACTGAAGCGGATGGGGATGGCATGATGGGCTGGATTGTCTTTGGGGGGATCGTTTGGGTGGCCGGATGGGGGCTGAACATCTGGTTGTCGCGTCTGCCGCGCAGCCGGGCCACATCTCTGGCGGTGCCCATCCTTTTTGGGGTGACTATCATTCTGATCTGGGAATCCGTGGTGCGCGGTTTTGGGATATCGCCTGTGTTGCTGCCCGCCCCCAGCGCGATTGCGCTGCGGTTTGCGGCCTCGACCGGCATCCTGTGGGAGGATTTTGTGCAAACCGTGCTGAAGGGCGCGCTGAGCGGCTATGTCATCGGTTGCGGCGGGGCTTTTGTCATGGCTGTGGTTGTGGATCGGTTCCCGTTCTTGCAGCGGGGATTGCTGCCTGTGGGCAATTTTGTGGCTGCGCTGCCGATTATCGGGATGGCGCCTATTCTGGTGATGTGGTTCGGCTTTGACTGGCAGTCAAAGGCCGCTGTGGTTGTGGTTATGGTGTTTTTCCCGATGCTGGTGAACACGGTCGAGGGGCTACAGGCGACGGACTCGATGCAGCGTGATCTGATGCGGACTTATGCGTCCGGCTATTGGACAACGCTGTTGAAGCTGCGCCTGCCCGCAGCGATGCCGTTCATCTTCAATGGGTTGAAAATTGCCACGACTCTGGCGCTGATCGGGGCAATCGTGGCTGAATTCTTCGGGTCTCCGATCAAGGGGATGGGATTTCGGATTTCCACAAGTGTGGGGCAGCTGGCGCTGGATCTGGTCTGGGCCGAGATCGTTGTCGCCGCCATTGTGGGATCCGCATTTTACGGCGGGGTCGCGCTGTTGGAAAAAGCAGTGACCTTCTGGCACCCGTCACAGCGAGGCTGAGCACAGAAATCAACGAATAATCAACTAGGAGAGTATGAAATGAAAACCATGGTGAAATCGCTGGGCGTTGCCGCCCTGGCGCTGTGGGGCGGGATGGCCCAGGCGGCGGATGAGGTGACGTTGCAGCTGAAATGGGTCACGCAGGCTCAGTTTGCGGGTTATTATGTGGCGCTGGATAAAGGGTTTTATGAAGAAGAGGGCCTAGATGTCACGATCAAACCCGGCGGTCCGGATATTGCGCCTGCTCAGGTGATTGCAGGGGGCGGCGCGGATGTGGTGCTGGACTGGATGCCCTCGGCGCTGGCGTCGCGTGAAAAGGGCCTGCCGCTGGTGAATATCGCGCAGCCGTTCAAATCCTCGGGGATGATGCTGACCTGCCGGAAGGACGCGGGAGTTGAAACCCCTGCCGATTTTGCGGGTAAAACCCTGGGCGTCTGGTTCTTCGGGAACGAATATCCTTTCCTTAGCTGGATGAGCAAACTGGGCCTGGCGACTGATGGCTCTGAAGGTGGCGTGACCGTGCTGAAACAGGGGTTCAACGTCGATCCGATTCTGCAAGGCCAGGCGGCCTGCGTATCAACCATGACGTATAACGAATACTGGCAGATCATCGACGCGGGCCTGTCGCCCGACGATCTGGTTGTTTTCAAATACGAAGATCAGGGCGTCGCCACGCTTGAGGACGGCATGTACGTGCTAGAGGAAAACCTGAACGATCCCGCTTTCGTTGAGAAGATGGTGAAATTCGTCCGGGCCTCGATGAAGGGCTGGAAATGGGCCGAAGAGAACCCCACAGATGCGGCCATGATCGTGCTGGATAACGATGCCTCGGGCGCGCAGACCGAAGAGCACCAGATCCGCATGATGGGCGAAGTTGCCAAGCTGACCGCTGGCTCGAACGGCGCGCTGGATCCGGCGGATTACGAACGCACCGTGGCCTCGTTGCTGTCGGGCGGGTCGGACCCGGTGATTTCCAAAGCCCCCGAGGGCGCCTGGACCCACATGATCACGGACAAAGCGCTGAACTGATCCCCGATGCGTTTTGTATGGCGAAGGCCGGCCCCTCTGGGTCGGCCTTTTGCTTATTTCGGGTCGTTTTCACTGACCCGTTGCAGCAGCCGCACAAGCGTTTTCTTCTCGTCTTCGCTAAGCCCCATGGTGATCTCATCCTGGATGATCCGGGCGATGTCCTCGACCTGTGCCAGGATGTCCGCCCCCGAATCAGTCAGGTGCAGCACCCGTGCGCGGCGGTCTTTCTTGGATACCGTGCGTTTGACATACCCCTTCTCTTCCAGCCGATCCACGACCCCGCCGATCGTTGCCCGGTCACAGGCCGTCCAGGATGCGACGGTGGCCTGATCCAGGCCGGGTTGCAGCTTTATCGCGGATAGGGCGGCGAATTGAAAAGGTGTAATATCAATGCCTTCGCGGGTCATGTGTTCGTGAAACAACGCCGTCGAAACCTGGTGCGCGCGGCGGGCAAGGTGCCCTGGCATTTCGTGAAACTTGGCCATTTTTCCTCTGGTTTTTCGTTATTGCTGACCGTATGGTCGGTTTTGTAAAGAGTGGCGTTACCCTGGTTTCCATGTTAACGACAATTGACATGACCCATAATGATATGCATACATATCGAATAACGGACCAACACAAATCCTAGGGAGGAAGGACCCGTGTTGCCCCAATTGGCCATTGCACGACAGGAATCGCAACCCGCTGTTTCGCGAAGGTTGCGCGCCTATGGCAAATGCCCCACGGGACAACCGATCTGCTTCCCCGGACATCTGACGGAGACCTGAGGCCCATGCGCTTTCTTGGCTATTTTCGCAGCTCGTCGGCATATCGTTGCCGCATCGCCTTCAATCTGAAGGGGCTGGACTATGACTTTGAAAGCATCCACCTGAAAAGCGGCGATCACAAAACGCCCCAGTTCGCCGCAGTGAACCCTCAAAAACTGGTGCCTGCGCTGATCACCGATGACGGGCAAGAGCTGTATCAATCTCTGGCGATCATCGAATGGCTGGACGAAACCTATGGCGGGGCCCGGCTGATCCCAGCAGACAAGGATTTGCGCGCTCAGGTCCGCGCCTTTGCCCAGGTCATTGCCTGCGAAATCCATCCGCTGCAAAACCTGCGGGTGCTGCAATATCTGCGCAACGATCTGGCGCAGGACGAGGACGCGGTGAACGCCTGGCTGGCGCGCTGGCTGGGCGACGGGCTGCAAGCCTGCGAGGACATCCTGCAAAAGCACCCCGAAGCCGCCTATTGCTTTGGCGATGAGCCGACGCTGGCCGACATCTGTCTGGTGCCGCAGGTTTTCTCGGCCGAGCGTTTCAATGTTGATATTTCGCATCTGTCGCGTATCAATGCGATTTATAAACAGTGTCAATCAAATCGGGCTTTCGCGGCCGCGCACCCCAAGGAGCAGCCCGATTTCGAAACATAGGTAAGCCGGCGGCAGAGGAGAGCCGCCACTTGCCCCAGTCATGCGGGCCCGTATTTGGGCCTGTCTACGATCTTAACCACGGGAGGTAAGACCATGAAACTTATGAAATTTGCTCTGCGTACGGCAGCAGCTGCGGCCCTTGTGGCCGGCACGGCTGCAACCGCTTACGCACAGGAAGTGACGCTGAAAATGCACCAGTTCCTGCCAGCCCAGGCCAACGTGCCAAAGCTGATCCTGGACGTCTGGGCCGACAAGATCGAGGCCGAGTCCGAAGGGCGTATCAAGATCGAGCGTTACCCCTCGATGCAGCTGGGCGGGAAGCCCCCGCATCTGATCGGCCAGCTGGAAGACGGCATTGCCGATATCGTCTGGACCGTCGCGGGCTACACCCCCGGCCGGTTCCCCCAGGGCGAAGCGTTCGAGCTGCCCTTTATGATGACCAACGCCGAAGCGGCCAGCCGCGCATATTACGAATATGCCGAGGCAAACATGATGCAGAAGGAATACGCTCCCTTCAAAGTCATCGCTCTGTGGGTGCACGGCCCTGGGCTGATCCACTCGAAAAAGCCGATCACCGCACCGGCTGATCTGAACGGTGTCAAACTGCGTGCGCCGACCCGCGTGACCAACAAGTTCTTCACCGAACTGGGCGCAACCCCCGTTGGTATGCCGGTTCCCGCCGTGCCCGAGGCCCTGTCCAAAGGCGTGATCGACGCCACCGTTATTCCGTGGGAAGTCACCGGCGCACTGAAAGTGCCAGAGCTGGTGGGCAACCACACCGAATTCGGTGACGCATCGCTGTATACCACCACTTTCATCTTTGCGATGAACCGTGACAAATACGAAGCCATGTCCGACGATCTGAAGGCGATCATCGACGCCAATTCGGGGGCTGATGTGTCCGCTTGGGCCGGCAAAACCATGGCGGCCTCGGATGCGCCTTCGCGTGCTGCGGCTGTTGCAAACGGCAATAACATCATCACCCTGACGCCCGAGCAGGTTCAGGTTTGGAAAGACGCTGCCGCTAGCCAAGAGGCCGACTGGGTCGCTGAGATGGACGGCAAAGGCTATGACGGCCAGGCGCTGCTGGATCAGGCCAAGGCGCTGACCGCAAAGCACACCAACTAAGCCTCTGGCATCGAAGCAAAAGACCACGGCGGGTATGATCCCGCCGTGATGTCGCTTTACCCTGCTCCATCAAGGACGAGGAAATACATGCAACAGTTCATGAACAAACTCGCGCGGTTCATGGCAATCCTGGGGGGGATCATCCTGACCCTTCTGGTGCTGCTGACCTGTGTGTCGGTTCTGGGCCGGTCTTTGAATACCCTGTTCCACTCGGGCTTTGCTCAGGCCGTTCTGGGGGATTTCGCACAGACCGTTCTGGATACCGGAATCGGCCCGGTCTTGGGGGATTTCGAAATCGTGGAGGCCGGGATTGCCTTCGCCATTTTCGCCTTCATCCCGCTTTGTCAAATCACTGGGGGCCATGCCTCGGTGGATATCTTTACCTCGGCCCTTCCGGTGAAGGCGAACCGCTTCATTCAGATGATCGTCGAGATCCTGTTTGCCGCCGTGCTGATCCTGATCGCCTGGCGTCTTTATGAGGGGATGCAATCGAAGATGCGGTACAATGAGACCACCTTCTTGCTGCAATTCCCGATCTGGTGGGCCTATGCCGCCAGCCTGTTTGCGGCCTGCGTGTCCGCGCTTGTTGCGGTGTACATGGCTTTCGTGCGGATCGCCGAGTTCTTTACCGACCGCACAATCATTCATGTCGGAGGGGCAGACCATTGATGGACCTGAGCAATCTTGAAATCGGGCTTCTGTCCTTTCCGATCCTGCTGGTGATGATCTTTCTGCGGGTGCCGATCGGGCTGTCGATGTTCCTGACCGGCCTGGTGGGGCTGTATCTGATCAACAACGGCTGGAACGTGGCGCTGGCCAAGCTGAAAACCGAGACATACTCGACCTTCTCCAGCTATTCGCTGTCGATCGTGCCGATGTTCATTCTGATGGGCCATTTCGCCACGCTGGGCGGGATGAGCCAGGCGCTGTTCAAAGCCGCCGAGGCCTTCCTGGGCCATCGTCGTGGCGGCGTTGCCATGGCCGCGGTTGGGGCCTGTGCGGGTTTTGGCTCGATCTGCGGATCGTCGCTGGCCACGGCCGCCACCATGAGCCAGGTCGCCCTGCCCGAGCTGCGCCGCTATGGCTATTCGGGCGGTTTTTCCACCGCCACGCTGGCTGCGGGCGGTACGCTGGGCATTCTGATCCCGCCGTCGGTGATTTTGGTGATCTACGCCATCCTGACCGAGCAAAACATCGCCAAACTGTTCCTGGCGGCGTTCATTCCGGGCATTCTTGCGGCTGTCGGCTATATGATCACGATCTCTTTGTATGTGCGGATGCATCCTGGCTCGGCTGGTGTGCGTCAGCCTCAGCCCATGGCCGAACGGTTCCGCGCGCTGGCCGATGTCTGGCCTGTGCTGCTGGTGTTTCTGGCCGTGGTTGGCGGGATCTACATGGGGATTTTCACCCCGACCGAGGGCGCCGCAGTGGGGGCGTTCGGCACCGGGCTGATTGCTTTTCTGAATGGCGGGCTGACCAAGATCACCCTGACCGAAAGCTTCATCGCCACCGCACGCGGCACGGCCATGATCTTCTTCATCGTGCTGGGCGCGGGGTTCTACAATGGGTTTCTGGCGCAAAGCCAGGTGCCGCAGGCGCTGTCTGAATGGGTGGTTGGCCTGGGCCTGAGCCCCTGGGTGATCCTGACGCTGATTCTGGCGCTGTATCTGGTGTTCGGCTGCGTGATGGACAGCCTGTCGATGATCCTGCTGACGATTCCGATTTTCTT
>PAPN01000020.1 GCA_002708925.1 Paracoccaceae bacterium | reverse complement strand
TGCTGTACATCAGCGACGTGACCCTGCCCGAAGGCACCAAGCCCACCATCGACCGTGACTTCGTGATCGCGAACATCTCGGCCCCGTCGGGTCTGCGTTCGGAAGAAAACGAAGCCGAAGACGGCGAAGAGGCTGCGGCAGAGGAATAATCTGCCCCCCACCGGGGAACAGTTTCAGGCGCGGCCCTATCGCGGGTCGCGCCTTTTGCATTTCGATCAGAGCGTTTCGTGCAGCACGGTCTGAAACCCTTCGAATTCCGGCGGGCCCATCAACAGATCCTTGGTGCCGCGATTGCCCGCATTTTTATGCGCGGCGCGGAATTCCTCGGACCGGGTCCAGGCCTGGAAATCCTCTTCGGTTTTCCACAGGGTATGCGAGGAATAGAGCCGATACCCGTCCTTTTCCGGCCCTTTCAGGACGCGGAATTCGACGAAACCGGGCAGTTTTTTCAGATGGCTTTCACGCTCGCGCCAGATGGTTTCGAATTGCTCTTCTCCGCCCGGCACGACGCGGAAACGGTTCATGGCGATATAGGACATTTTCGCTCCTCAGCTGTTCAACATCAAGGCTGGCGAGGGCGCAAAACTCCGGGCTGGCGCGCGCACTAGATTGAATTTAGCGCCCAAGGTCAATAACCTGCCAGCGCGCAAACAAGGGTAATCGACATGCAGCTTTGGGTGGGTCTGGGCAATCCGGGCACGAAATACGCGGGCAACCGGCACAACATCGGCTTTATGGCGCTGGACCGGGTGGCGGCGGATCATGGGTTTGCGCCCTGGCGATCAAAGTTCCAGGGACAGATCACCGAGGGCCGTCTGGGCCGCGAAAAAATGCTGTTGCTGAAGCCCGAAACCTTCATGAACCTCTCGGGGCAATCCGTGGGCGAGGCCATGCGCTTCTACAAGCTGACGCCGGACGATGTGACGGTTTTCCACGATGAACTGGACCTGGCCCCCGGAAAAACCCGCCTGAAACAAGGGGGGGGACATGCCGGGCATAACGGGCTGCGCTCGATCCATCAGCATATCGGGGCCGATTACGCGCGGGTGCGGCTGGGCATCGGGCATCCGGGGCATAAAGACCGTGTTTCCGGCTATGTGCTGGCCGATTTCGCCAAGGCCGAACAGGGCTGGCTGGACGATCTGATGCGCGGGATTTCAGACGGCGCGCCCGATCTGGCCGCCGGAGAAGGCCCCAAATTCCTGAACGCCATCGCCCTGCGCGTGGCACCTGCGCGCGCGTCCAAATCCGGGGGCAAACCCCAGCCCGCAGCGCAGGCCAAACCGGCCCAGCCCACCCCCGAAGACGCCCGCAGCCCGATGGAGAAACTGCTGGATAAATTCCGCTGAACCCCAGGAAAGCCGATGGAAAAACTCTCTTCAGTCAATGTTCTGGGCGGCGCGCTGACGCCCTGCTCGCACGATCCTCTGACCGGGTTTTTCCGTGACGGGCATTGCAACACCTGCGCCGAAGATACCGGCAGCCACACCGTCTGCGCCATCATGACGGCCGAATTTCTGGCCTATTCCAAGTATGTTGGCAACGATCTATCTACGCCCCGCCCGGAATTCGGGTTTGCCGGGCTGAAACCGGGGGATCAGTGGTGCCTGTGCGCAGCGCGTTTCCTCCAAGCCCATGACGAAGGCTGCGCGCCACAGGTCAATCTGGCCGCCACGCATGTTTCCGCGCTTCAGATCGTCCGGCTGGACATTCTACAGCAGCACGCGGCCCCCTGACAGAGCCGCAGATCGGCCGCAGCGCGTCAGGCCGTGCTGGCAGCGGCCGGGGGAATATCGCCCAGCATCAGATCCTCGATGAACAGGCTCAGCAATTGCGACCGGCTGCCGACGCCGGCCTTGCGGTAGATCGCATTCGACTGCGCCTTGACCGTGCCCTCCGAAGTGTTGCGCATGTCTGCGATTTCATGCGTGCTAAGCCCTTTGAGCGCAAAGAGCGCGACATCCCGCTCGGCCGGGGTCAGCCGCCAATCCGAGAACCTCTCGTCCAGCAGTTCCATGAAAGCCCCCGAGGCCAGCCGTAATTTCGCCTCGGCCCGATGGGATCGCAGCAAGGCCCGGCGCAACGCCACCCAGCCCATCGCACCGCCCAGCGTCAGCCCGATCGCAGCGCCGATTTCAGCGGTTTCACGATGCCGAAATGGCAGGAAATCCTCGATCCCAAGCTGGTGCTTCAGCACACCGGCCACAAAGAAAAAGGTACAAAAGACCTGCACGGCCATGATGGCCATCAGAATGGCTTTTTTCTGTGAAAGGGTCACCGGGACCTCCGCGTTTCCTGATCCTTGAGGTAGATACGGCACCCGGATTTGGCAAGCTGCGCGGCAGATTTTTCTGCGCCTGCATTGCAAAGAACAGGGGCGGCCGAAGCCGCCCCCATCGGGGGTTATTGCCCCAAGATATCATCCGTCCCCAGCGTGGTATTGCACAGCGGCGCGGCGTTTTCCGGGTGGTCCGTCAGCGCATCGGCCCCTGCCACAACGGCGGGCGCGGCCTGCACGTGATCATAGCACGCGGTCAGGTTCGTCTTGGTGACGTGATCGGTGGCAACCTGGCCATTCCAGCCCCCATCGGCCTGATAAGACCCGCCCACGGGGGCGGCAATGGCAGTGGTGGCAACCAGAGTAGCGGCGACGGCGGTCAGCAGTTTTTTCATGGTCATTCTCCTATGTGTAAGACCGTTTTCAAATCTCGTTGCGGTGGGTCCGCGTTCGATGAGGCTTACAAAAGGATTGTCGCGCTGCTTTTCTATGCGACTTGGGTTTAAATCTGCGGGTATAACCCTCTGATCCATCTGCATAAACTTTGGTTTAGAGACATATTGGGATGCCGCAAAAGAAAACCCCGCCCAAAGGGGCGGGGGAATGCGTTTCACAATGCAGGGCCGGATCAGCCGCCGGTCTGGATGTCCACGCCCAGGTGTTTGGCGACGGTAAAGATGTCCTTATCGCCGCGGCCACACATGTTCATGACCAGGATATGATCCTTGGGCAGTGTGGGGGCGATCTTCATCACATGGGCCAGCGCGTGGCAGGGTTCCAGCGCGGGGATGATGCCCTCGGAGGTACAAGAGAACTGGAACGCCTCCAGCGCTTCTTTGTCGGTGACATAGACGTATTCGGCGCGGCCAATGTCATGCAGCCAGCTGTGTTCGGGCCCGATACCGGGATAATCCAGACCGGCGGAAATCGAGTGCCCCTCAAGGATCTGCCCGTCGTCATCCTGCAACAGATAGGTGCGATTGCCGTGCAGCACGCCCGGCCGCCCCCCCGTCAACGAGGCGCAATGCTCCATCTTTTCGTTCACGCCTTTGCCGCCGGCCTCGACGCCGATGATCTTGACCTGATCGTCATTCAGGAAATCATAGAACAGCCCGATCGCGTTCGAGCCCCCGCCGATGGCCGCAATCACCGTGTCGGGCAGACGGCCTTCGCCTTCCTGTTCGGCCAGTTGCCAGCGGACTTCCTTGCCGATGATCGACTGGAAATCACGCACCATCGCCGGATAAGGCGCGGGGCCAGCCGCGGTGCCGATGCAATAAAACGTGTCACGCACGTTGGTCACCCAGTCGCGCAGCGCGTCGTTCATTGCGTCCTTCAGCGTGCCGCGGCCGCTGGTGACGGGCACGACCTCGGCGCCCAGCAGGCGCATCCGGAACACGTTGGGCGCCTGACGTTCCACATCATGCGCACCCATATAGACCACGCATTGCAGGCCGAACTTGGCGCAGACGGTGGCGGTGGCCACGCCGTGTTGCCCCGCCCCGGTTTCCGCGATGATCCGGTTTTTGCCCATACGCTTGGCCAACAGGATCTGCCCCAGCACGTTGTTGATTTTGTGCGCGCCGGTGTGGTTCAGTTCGTCCCGTTTCAGATAGATTTTCGCCCCGCCCAGCCGTTCTGTCATGCCTTCGGCGAAATATAGCGGCGACGGGCGGCCCACATAGTGTTTCCACAGATCGTCCATCTGCGCCCAGAAGGTGGGGTCGGTCTTGGCCTTTTCGTATTCGGCCTCCAGCGACAGGATCAGCGGCATCAGGGTTTCCGAGACGAAACGCCCGCCGAACTGTCCAAAGCGTCCCTTTTCGTCGGGTGCGTTCATGAAGCTGTTGAAAAGATCGTCGGCCATGGGGCTCCCCTTCGATCAGGTATTATTAAGACATGTCGTGCATAAGGGGCCGCATCCGGCAATTCAATGCGTTTTGCCGCAAATGGCCCCGCAGCTGGCGCAGAATATAGCGCCCTGCCCTGCCTAGGCCAGAGCCGCGCGGACAAAGGCCCGGATCAGGCCCGCGTCCTTCTGTCCGGGGGCGTTTTCCACCCCCGAGGATACGTCCACCTGCCGCGCGCCCGTCATCTGCACGGCCAATCCCACGTTTTCAGGGGTCAGCCCTCCGGCCAGCATCCACGGGCAGGGCCAGTATTTGCGATTGACCAGCCGCCAGTCAAAAGACAGCCCATTGCCACCGGGCAGATCGGCACCCTTGGGGGCCTTGGCGTCGATCAACAGCTGATCGGCCACGCTGGCATAGGTCTCGATCTGGGCCAGGTCCGTGTCCTCGGCGATGCCGATGGCCTTCATCACGGGCAAACCGTAGCGGGCACGGATTTCCAAGACACGCTGAGGCGTTTCCCCCCCATGCAACTGCAACATATCCAGCGGCACCTGTTCCAAAATCGCATCCAGCTGAGCGTTATCGGCATCCACAACCAGAGCCACCTTGGCCAGGCCCACGGGGGCCTCCAGCGCCAGGGCGCGGGCTTGGGCGACCCCCACATTTCGGGGCGATTTGGGAAAGAACACAAAGCCCGCGTAGGCCGCGCCTGCCTGCGCGGCGGCCAGCACATGTTCAGGCTGCGTCAGCCCGCAGATTTTGACTTTGACATCCGCCGGCATGGGCTCAGGATTTCTGCTCCAGCAGCGCCAGAACCTCGTCCTGCTGGCCGCTTTCGACGGCCTTGCGCTGCTCGCGCTTCAGTTTGCGCTCCAGATCGTGCACCTCGCGTTCCTTGCGGGCGGCGGTGGCGCGGTGTTTGTGTTCGCGCAGCCATTCCCAGACGAAACCGATCAGCAATCCGGCCACAATCCCGCCGAAAATGACGACAAACAGCGGCAGCTTCAGCGTCCAGTTGACCGCCAGCAATTCAGCCAGAGGTTCAGGCAGCAGGGTCAGCGTCACCGCACCCCGATTGGCCAGAGCGACAGTGATCAGAACCACGCCCAGCGAGGCAAGGAAGGCATAGCGAATATAGCGCATGTGTTCGGTACTTTACTTTCCGTTCAGACGGTCGCGCAGCAGCTTGCCGGTCTTGAAGAAGGGAACGTGTTTTTCCTCGACTTCCACCGATTCCCCGGTGCGCGGGTTCCGGCCCACCCTAGCATCCCGCTGCTTTACGGAAAACGCACCGAAGCCGCGCAATTCGACGCGGTCGCCACGCGACATGGCCGCAGTAATTTCTTCGAAAATAGTATTCACGATTTTTTCAGCATCGCGCATCGTCAGCTGATTTTCCGAGGACCGGTCCTGGTTCTCTTCGAAAATCTTTTGAATGAGTTCCGATCGGATCATCGGTGACCTCCCCCGGGTGTTAAATCTGTGGCCCTATTTATGGATAGGACTATAAGAAGAAAGCAAGCACAGGTGAACCATTAGGTTCCGTGAAACGCGAAAATCAGCCACCTAACCCCTAGTCAAACCTGCAAAAAATAGCATCTGCACGCAAAGACGCCCGAATTTTGCGGCTGCGAAGGCGCTGTTGCGTTGCAGCGTTAACCCAATTGATTCGGAACGCGAAACCCCGCGGCATTGCTGCCGCGGGGCTGATTTTTTCGGCACTGCCGAAGGGGACTTAGTTGTCGCCCTTCAGAGCTGCGCCCAGGATGTCGCCCAGCGACGCACCCGAGTCGGACGAACCGTACTGTTCCACGGCCTCTTTCTCTTCGGCGATTTCGCGCGCTTTGATCGACAGACCCAGACGGCGGGTTTTGCTGTCCACGTTGGTGACGCGCACGTCAACCTTGTCACCGACCGAGAAGCGCTCGGGGCGCTGTTCGGCGCGGTCACGCGACAGATCCGAGCGGCGGATGAAGGATTTCATGCCTTCGTATTCCACCTCGATGCCGCCGTCTTCGATGGCGGTCACTTCGACGGTGATGATCGAGCCACGCTTCACGCCGCCCACGGCTTCGGCGAACTTGTCACCGCCCAGGGCTTTGATCGACAGGCTGATACGCTCTTTCTCGACGTCCACTTCCGAAACCACGGCCTGGACGACATCGCCCTTGCGGTAGTTCTGGATGGCATCCTCGCCGCGCTCGTCCCAGGACAGATCCGACAGGTGCACCATGCCGTCGATCTCGCCGGGCAGGCCGATGAACAGACCGAATTCGGTGATGTTCTTGACTTCGCCNTCGACNTNAGTGCCCTCGGGGTGGGTCTCNNCNAAGACTTCCCANGGGTTGCGCATGGTCTGTTTCAGGCCCAGCGAAACGCGACGCTTGGCGCCGTCGATTTCCAGAACCATGACATCGACTTCCTGGCTGGTCGAAACGATTTTGCCGGGGTGGACGTTTTTCTTGGTCCAGGACATTTCCGAAACGTGGACCAGGCCTTCGACGCCCGGCTCCAGTTCGACGAATGCGCCGTAGTCGGTGATGTTGGTCACGCGGCCCTTGTGGACCGAGGCCAGCGGGTACTTGGCAGCCACCAGATCCCACGGATCTTCTTGCAGTTGCTTCATGCCCAGGCTGATGCGGTGGGTTTCCTTGTTGATCTTGATGACCTGCACTTTGACAGTTTCACCGATCGACAGGATTTCCGACGGGTGGTTCACGCGGCGCCAGGCCATGTCGGTGACGTGCAGCAGGCCGTCAACGCCGCCCAGGTCAACGAAGGCACCGTATTCGGTGATGTTCTTGACCACGCCCTCGACGGTGTCGCCCTCGGCCAGCTTGCCGATAACCTCGGCGCGCTGTTCGGCACGCGATTCTTCCAGGATGGCGCGACGCGAGACAACGATGTTGCCGCGGCGGCGGTCCATTTTCAGGATTTGGAACGGCTGTTTCAGACCCATCAGCGGGCCGGCATCGCGCACGGGGCGCACGTCCACTTGGCTGCCGGGCAGGAAGGCAACAGCGCCGCCCAGATCCACGGTAAAGCCGCCTTTGACGCGGTTGAAGATGGCGCCATCGACGCGCTCTTCGTTGGCGTAGGCTTTCTCCAGACGATCCCATGCCTCTTCACGGCGGGCCATTTCACGCGAAATGACGGCTTCGCCGCGGGCGTTTTCTGCGGCGCGCAGGAAGACTTCGACTTCGTCGCCAACAGCAATTTCAGGGGCTTCGCCGGGGTTTGCGAATTCTTTCAGATCAACGCGGCCTTCCATTTTATAGCCGACGTCGATGATGGCCTGGCCCGCTTCGATTGCGATGACCTTGCCTTTGACAACCGAACCCTCGTTCGGGGTGTCCATTTCGAAGCTTTCATTCAGGAGGGCTTCGAATTCCTCCATGGTTGCGTTAGCCATGTGGCGTTTCATTCCTTTACAAAACGATTTTTCGGGCCGAGCGGTTGTCTCCGCCGGTCTTGGTTTGGTCAGGGCGTGACGCAAAACAAAGAGGGCCGGTTGGTTCCGACCCTGCTCGATCTCTTTTATTCTGCGGCGTTGCTCGCCTTGTCGACGGGGGGCGTATAGCCGCTACGCCCTTTGTTGGCAAGGGTTAATGGCGCGCGATGCCCTTAACAATAAGCCTCGGGGCCGATGTTCTGATCCGGGCTATAGCGATCCCCGTGGGCCCAGCCTATGGGCAGGATTTCCGCGATTTGGGCCAGCTGATCGGCGCTTAGCTTCAGATTGGCACCTGTGACCAGCTCGGCGAAATGCCCCGTGGCGCGGGTGCCGGGGATGGCGATGATATGATCGCCCTGCGCCAGCACCCAAGAGATGGCCAGCGCCGCAGCGGGCACGCCCAGCTGGGCCGCATAGGCGCGGAACGGATCGGTGGCCGCGATATTGGCCTGATAGTTGGGCTGTATAAAGCGCGGGTTCACCTTCAAGAAGGCCAGATCGGGCACGCGCGACAGCGGAATCGGATCATCCGTCAGGAACGAGCGGCCCACAGGCGAGAAGGCCATCAGCGCCGTCCCCAGCTGCGCGCAGGTCTGCACCAGCCCCATTTCGGGCAGACGCGTGGACAGAGAATATTCCGATTGCACCGCATCCACATGGGTTTCCGTGACCGCCCGGCGCAGCGACACGGGCGCGATTTCCGAAAACCCGATGCCGCGAATTTTGCCCTTTTCCCTGAGCCGCGCCATATGGCCCGCGACCTCTTCGATGGGAATATCCGCCTGGCGGCGATGGACATAAAACAGATCCACACAGTCCAGCCCCAGACGTTTGAGGCTGCCATCCAGCTCGCTCTCCAGATGGTCCAGCGTGTTTTTGAACACCCGCCGCCCCTCGGCGTCGCTGGAGATACCCGCCTTTGTCGCGATGTGGAACTGATCGCGCGCGCCGGGGTTGGCCTTCAGATAGGCGCCGATGGCCGTTTCAGACCGGCCCATCCCATAAACATTCGAGGTATCAATATGCGTCACCCCAGCCGCGCGGGCGGCGTCCAGAATGGCAAAGGAGTTTTCCTCGGTGGTGGCGCCATAGAAATCTGAGAAGGACATCGCCCCGATCCCCAGAGCCGAGATTTCAGGGCCGTTCTTGCCCAGTTTGCGCAGCTTCATCAGGCACCTCTTTTCATATCAATGGCAGCGATGGCAGCGGCAATGGCCGCCTCGATCGACAGGTCCGACGTGTCCACCAACACCGCATCCCCGGCCGGTTTCAAGGGGGCCTCGGCCCGGTTCATGTCGCGCTCGTCCCGCGCGATCACGTCGGCCAGCACGGTGTCATAGTCCGTTTCCAGCCCCTTGCCGGTCAGCTCTTCATAGCGGCGTTTGGCGCGCACCTCGGGGCTGGCGGTGACGAACAGCTTGGCCGCGGCATTCGGGCAGATCACCGTGCCGATGTCGCGCCCATCCAGAACCGCGCCCCCCGCCCGGCGGGCAAAGGCGCGTTGGAAATCCACCAGGGCCGCGCGCACCTCCGCAATCACCGCCACTTTGGACGCCGCCTGAGCCACATCCGGAGTGCGCAGGCTGTCATCCTCCAGATCCTCGGCGGTCAGGGTCTGCGCGGCCTCCAGCGCATCCATCCCGGCCAGAGTCCTGGCCCCCACCGCGCGATACAGCAGCCCCGTATCCAGATGAGCAAAGCCGTAATGCGCGGCCACCGCCTTGGAAATCGTGCCTTTTCCGGCCGCGGCGGGCCCATCAATGGCAATCGCGAAAGACATGAGAGAGCACCTCGCTGGACCAGCCCCGTTCGTGATACGGCAGCGGGTCGGTCAATTCGTATTCATCCCCTTTGTAGGCGCAGAAAATGTGGTTTTCCAGCCGGGTCTGGCCGGTCTTGCCTACTGTGCCCAAAGCGGCGCAGATCCGCCCGCCGCCTTTCTGCCGGAACGAGTGAAATCCGCAGCCCCCCCCCCGCACGGCATGGTCTAGCCGCGCGTGATGCGGGCCCCCAGATCGGCCATCAGACCTTCGAAAATCGGAAAGGACGTGGCGATCGGGCCGCCGTCATCCACGCTGACAGGGGTTTCGCTGGCCATGCCCATCACCAGAAAAGACATCGCGATCCGGTGGTCCAGATGGCTGGCGCAGGTGGCCCCGCCGGGCACGTTGCCATGGCCTCGCCCCTTGACGATCCACCAGTCGGGGCCGTCTTCGACCTGAACCCCGTTCAGACGCAGCCCCGAGGCCATCGCCTCGATCCGGTCGGATTCCTTGACCCGCAGTTCCTTGACGCCGCGCATCACCGTGTCGCCCTGCGCAAAGGCCGCAACCACGGACAGAACGGGGTATTCGTCGATCATGCTGGCGGCGCGTTCGGGTGGCACGTCGATGCCCTTCAGATCGGGCGAGAAACGCGCGCGCAGGTCGGCCACGGGTTCGCCCCCTTCTTCGCGCATGTTTTCAAAGGTCAGGTCCGCGCCCATCTCCTGCAAAGTGTAGAACAGCCCCGCGCGGGTGGGATTCAGGCCGATATTGGGTACCAGAACGTCCGAGCCGGGCGTGATGATCGCCGCACAGACCGGAAAAGCCGCACTGGACGGATCGCGCGGGACCACGATGGTTTGCGGGGCCAGCTCGGGGCGGCCGGTCAGGGTGATCACCCGGCCCTCGTCCGTGACCTCGGTGGTGATCTGCGCGCCGAAACCGGCCAGCATCCGTTCGGTGTGGTCGCGGGTGGCCTCTTTCTCGATCACCACGGTTTCGCCCGGCGCGTTCAGCCCGGCCAGCAGCACCGCCGATTTCACCTGGGCCGAGGGCACAGGCACCACATAGCGCACCGGCACCGGGTTTTCCGCGCCCACGATGGTCATCGGCAAGCGCCCCCCCGAGCGGCCCACGGACTGTGCGCCAAACAGGGCAATCGGATCGGTGACGCGCGCCATGGGGCGTTTGTTCAGGCTGGCGTCCCCGGTGAATGTGGCCGTGATCGGCGAGGTCGCCATGCAGCCCATGATCAGCCGCACGCCGGTGCCCGAATTGCCGCAATCAATCACGTTGTCCGGCTCGGCAAAGCCGCCCACACCCACGCCGTGAATATGCCAGGTGCCGTCCTGATCGCGCGTCACCTCTGCGCCGAAGGCCCGCATGGCCTTGGCGGTGTCCAGCACGTCCTCGCCCTCTAGCAGGCCGGTGATCCGGGTTTCGCCAACCGCCATCACCCCCAGAATAATCGCGCGATGCGAGATCGACTTGTCCCCCGGCACATCGGCCTGCCCCAACAGCGGGCCGCATTTCGAAGAGGTCATCGGGATCGGGGTGCCATGGCCGGACATGCGGGTCTCCTTGCAGGTGTTCGCACGCGTCATACCCCAAGGGCGCGCGCCGGTCCATGTCTGGAGTCCATGTCTGGGTTGCCCGACATCTACGGCAGAGGGGGCTCGGTGCTCTCGCCAAGCCAGACTTTGGGGTTTTCCTCGGCAATCTGCCGGAAAATCTCTTCGCCCAGGGCATTGCGCAGCCGAAAGCACACCGCCCGCTCTGACAGTTTTTCCTGCCGCGTCATATAGAAATCCGAGCCGAACAGCACCCGCCGACGCAACCGTTCGCTGGCCAGATCATCGCCGGTCAGGAACATGCGCAGGAAGGGGATGTAATCCTCGAAATGAAACAGGGTATAGGAAATATCCGTCCACAGCCCCGGAAAGTCGCCCGAGCCGATCATTTTGCGAATCTGCACCTGCCAATTGGTGGCGCGGTCGTAATCCGGGCCGGCCTGAATATAGGATTTCCAATCGTGCTGACCGCCGAAATGCGCCAGACAGATGCGCAGCTGCGGGAACTGGCGCATCACGGGAATATAGGTGGCCGGATCGGTGTAGCGGTCGGCCCAGTAGGGCTCTAGCGTGCGGCCCTGCACCCCGCCGCGCGAACAATGCGTCATCAGCGGCAGCCCCTCGGCCTGCATTTTGGGATAGACCCGCTGCATCAGCACCGGATCATCGGGCGCAAAGCCCAGCCGGGGATAGATTTTCACGCCCTTGAAATGCAGATCGTCCAGGGCGCGGGTCAATTCCGTCGCCTGCGGGTCGGCGCGCGGGTCGATCGTGGCAAAGGGAATCACGTTGCGCGCCAGCTGCGGATCGCGCGCCATGGCCGCCAGCTCGTCATGCTGCGCGCGCAAGGGCACGGGGGGCGCGCCATATCCGATGGCGCTCAGATCCATGGGCAGCACCACAAAACGCGTATTCGAGGGGTAATGCGGCAGCAAATTCTGCAAGATCGCGCGCTGATCGGCAGCGGCGGCCTCGTTCTGGAAATCATAGAGCCGCCGGACTTTCTCGGATAGCGGATGCTGCCCCAGCAAGGCCAGCCCGCCCGCAATGCCCCGCACCACCAGCGGCGCCTTTTTCAGCGGGCGCAGCCAGGCGAACGGATAGCTTACCGGCACATGCTGCGTGGTAAAGGTGTGAATATGACAATTGGTAATCTGAATATCGGACACAAGAATCTCTCCGGGTAAAATACCCGCAAAGATAGCACGGATCAGCGCCGAACGAAGGTCAGATAATGCGGCGTGCGGCCCTCGCGCAGGGCCTTTTGTTCATAGCGGGTGGAAATCCAGTCCCCCCAGGGCTGCCGCCAGTCAGCGGGGCGCTCGGCCAGCCAGTCAAAGCCCGCCTTGGGCACTTCTTCCAGGGTTTGACGCACGTAATCGGGAATATCCGTGGCCACGCGGAAGATCGCGCCGGGTTTGAGCACACGGTGCAGCGGCTTCAGATGTTCGGGAGTGACGAACCGGCGGCGGTGGTGGCGTTTTTTCGGCCAGGGATCGGGATACAGCAGAAACGCCCGGCTGATCGACTGTTCGGGCAGCACGTCAAACATATCCCGCGCATCGCCCGGATGAATGCGGATATTATCGCAGCCCGCATCGCGAATTTTGCCCAGCAGCATGGCCACGCCGTTGATATAGGGCTCGCAGCCGATGAACCCGACCTGCGGGTTCTGCTGGGCCTGATGGACCATGTGCTCCCCCCCGCCAAAGCCGACCTCAAGCCAGACATCACGCCCCTGAAACAACGCCTCAAGGTCCAGTTTGGTGCGTTCGGGGTTTTGCTCCCATGACACGGCACCGGGCGAGAGTTTTTGCAAATCCTCGTCCAGATAGCGCTGCTGGCTGTCGCGCAGGCCCTTGCCTTTGAAACGGCCATAGAAGTTGCGCCAGGGGGCGCCCGACGGGTGGGACTCGGGGTGTTTTTCGTCAGTCATGATGGCGCGGTGTAGCCTGAGCAGCCGGGCGGATCAATGGCCCCTTTGGGCAATCGGCCCTTAGTAGTCCGACGGATCGCCCCCATAATAGCCATGCCCGTCCGCCCCGCCGCCATGCACGGTGTTGCGCGATTTGGCGATGGCCAGCGCCTCGGCGCGGGACAGGAACCCGACCAGTTCATCAACCGAGGGGTTCTGCGTGTCGATCAGCCCCTGAGCCTGCCGCAGGATGTCTTGTTTCTCGCTGCCGGGGACATCCAGCAATCCGCGATCCCACACCCCCCAGCGCGGCCCGCCCAGCCAAACGGCGGCGAACATCAGCTTGGCCTTGCGTTCAGGGGTGCCGCCCACGCGCAACGCATCATAGAACATGCGATGCACCTGCGGCCAGGGGCGCGAATGATACCTGGCCCCGCCCTCATTGCCGATCCCGCAATAGGCATCGTGAATGGCCGCAGCCTGCGCGAACTGATCCGAGGTCGGGTTGCCGACAATCCCAACGAACAGCGGCGGGATCGAGGCACCATCGGTCAGCGTCCCCTGCGGGGCCTGCCAGACATCGGCTTTCCCATCCACAAAATCCAGCGCATCCGCCATGGGATAGAACAGCGCCCGCCGGGTGGCCAGTTTCACCGGATCCTGGGTCAGCTTTACCGGGCCGTTAACGAATTGGCAGCGCGCGCTGCCCTGACCGGAACAAACCGGCCCCGCGCCCTCTTCGGTGGCAACAGGGCCCAGCCCCGCCGGATCGCAAGCCGCCAGCAAGAGCAACGAGAAACAACAAGAAATAATGCGCAACATATGATCACCTGAACGCAAATGGATAAGAAAATTCCGCACCAAGCTAGTGCGGAATTCCCCATAGGTTCAAGCGTGAATTTGCCCCAGGCGGGCAGGAACCGAGCGGCTTAGAGCGCGGCGCGCAGGGCCTCGGTCAGGTCTGTGCGCTCCCAGCTGAAACCGCCATCGGCTTCGGGGGGGCGGCCGAAATGGCCATAGGCGGCGGTGCGCGCATAGATCGGGCGGCACAGGTCCAGATGGGTGCGGATGCCCAGCGGAGTCAGATCCATGCACTGGCTGACAATCCGTTCGATCTGTGCATCGGGCACCTCGCCCGTGCCAAAGGTATCGGCATAGATCGACAGCGGCTTGGCCACACCGATCGCATAGGACACCTGAATCAGGCAGCGTTTGGCCAGACCCGCGGCCACCACGTTCTTCGCCAGATAGCGCGCGGCATAAGCGGCCGAGCGGTCCACCTTGGTCGGGTCTTTGCCCGAGAACGCGCCGCCCCCATGCGGGGCCGCACCGCCATAGGTGTCCACGATGATCTTGCGCCCGGTCAGGCCCGCATCGCCATCGGGGCCGCCAATGACGAACGTGCCGGTCGGGTTCACCCACCATTCGGTATCGGCCGTCAGCCAGCCTTCGGGCAGAACCTCGCGGATATAGGGCTCGACGATGGCGCGGATGTCATCGCTGGTCTGGCTTTCGTGCATATGCTGCGTGGACAGCACAACCGAGCTGATCCCCACCGGCTTACCATCTTCATAGCGCACCGAAAGCTGCGATTTGGCATCCGGGCCCAGGGTGGGCTCGGCGCCCGATTTGCGCGCCTCGGCCAGACGGCGCAGGATCGCATGGGCATATTGCACCGGAGCGGGCATCAATTCGGGTGTTTCATCGGTGGCATAGCCGAACATGATCCCCTGATCGCCCGCGCCGTCCTTATCGACGCCCTGGCTGATATGGGCCGATTGCGGATGCAGGAAATTGCCCACTTTCAGCGTGGACCAGTGGAATTTATCCTGCTCATAGCCGATGTCCTTGACGCAATCGCGCACGATCCCGTCAATGCGATTCATATATTCGGCCAGGCGGGTTTTGTCTGACAGGCCGACCTCGCCGCCGACGATCACCTGATTGGTGGTGGCAAAGGTTTCACAGGCGACGCGCGCGCTGGGTTCTTCGGCCAGAAAGGCGTCCAGCACCGCATCCGAGATCCGGTCGCACACCTTGTCGGGGTGCCCCTCCGAGACGGATTCGGAGGTGAAAATGTAGTTCTGTCGTGACATGAAGAGTGCTCCAGTAAGTCTGCCCGCCACGTCAGGAAGCCGTTGTGACGGGGAATAACCAGTGGTTACGCCCCCAGGCGGGCGGGGTCAACGGGTTTCGCGGCGCAACTTCCCGTGATTGAGCAGCGCCGCCGACAAAACAACCAAAAGTAAGATCGCCCCGATCCCCCAATCCGTCAGGCGCGCATAGAGCGTCGGGCCGTTCCCCGGCGGCAAGACAGCATCCACCCAGCCCGCCTGCCCCAGCCCGATCTGCGCGGTGATCTGCCCTTGGGCGTCAATCATCGCGGACACGCCGGTATTGGCCACCCGCACCATGGGCAGGCCCTGCTCGATCGCGCGCAGCCGCGCCTGCGCCAGATGCTGATACGGCCCCGAGAACATCCCGAACCAGGCGTCATTTGTCAGCTGCATCAGGAAATCGGGCCGCGCGCCGGGGGCGGCGGCATCAGCGGGAAACACCGCCTCATAACAAATCAACGGCAAGGCCCGGCCCAGGGGCCCCAGCTCCATCACTACCGGGCCTGGCCCCGCGGCAAAGCCATTGCCATCGGCCGCCGCCAGCCCGTGCAGCCCCCATCCGGACAGCAGGCTGCCCAGCGGGATATATTCGCCAAAGGGCACAAGGTGGTGTTTGTCATAGACCTGCGCAAGCTGCCCCGCCCCGTCCAGCAGAACGGCCGAATTATACAGGCTCAGCCCCTCATAGCGCTGAATACCCAGCACGACAGGGCTGCCTGCGGCGGCCTCGGCGATGGTCTGAAAAACGCGCGCGCCATCCTCCAGCAGCACAGGAACGGCGGTTTCGGGCCAAAGGATCAGATCGGGACGGCGCGCAGCGGGGGCGGCGGTAAAGGCCACCTGCCGCTGAAAAAAGATCGGATAATAGGCCGGATCCCATTTCTGATGCTGCGGTGCGTTGGGCTGAACCAGTCGCAGAACCGGGCGGTTTTCCAGCGGCGCGGAGGCGTTCAGACGCCCCTGCCCCCACATCCAGCAGCCCGCCAGCGCCGCAATAATCACGCCCCCCACGGCCCAATCGCGCCGCCACAGCGCGCGCAGCCCGACCGCGCCGATCAGGATCAGAACGCTGAGCCCATGCGCCCCAACACCCCAGGCCATCTGCGCCAGGGGTGTGTCCACCAGCGAATGCCCGATCAGCGCCCAGGGAAAGCCGGTGAAAAGATAGGCGCGCAGCAGCTCGGCCAGGGTCAGCGTTCCGATCAGCATCGCCGGCCCGCCCAACCGGCGCGCCAGCCCAAACCCCAAAGCCCAGAACATCGCCAGCCCTGCGGCCATAAAACCCAGAGCAAAAGGCGCCATCCAGCCATGCCGCCAGGGATCCACGAAAAACGGCTGCACGATCCAGACCATCGACAGCAGAAAATAGCCGCAGCCGATCAGCCAGCCCAGACGCGCGGCCCGCTGCCAGGTCTGTATCCGCTCCAGCAGCGCCAGCGCCAGCGCCAGCGCGATCACCGTCAGGGGCCACAGATCAAAGGGCGCCTGCCCCAATGCGGCCACCGCGCCCAGGCCAATCGGCAAGAGCCACTCTTGCGCCCGGACCGCGCGCATGGATCAGCCCGCAGCCCTGTCGGGCAGACGCACCCGCAAACGCTTGATCCGGCGGGGATCGGCATCCACCACGGTGAATTCCGGCCCCGAGGGATGCTTGACCACCTCGCCGCGTGCGGGCACCCGGCCCGACAGCATGAAGACCAACCCGCCCAGAGTGTCGATTTCCTCTTCGTCCACCTCCTCGGCGTCGGTCAGGGACTGGCCGATCTCGGCCTCGAACTCATCCAGCGGGGATTTGGCCTGCGCCAGATACTGGCCTTCGGATTCCTTGATCCAGAAATCGGCCTCTTCCGTGTCGTGCTCGTCTTCGATTTCGCCGATGATCTGTTCGATCAGATCCTCGATCGTGACCAGCCCGTCCACGCCGCCGTATTCGTCAATGACCAGCGCCATATGCCGCCGTTCCGTCTGCATTTTCTGCAACAACACCCCGATAGGCATCGAGGGCGGCACGTAAAGCAGTGGCCGCAGCATCTGATCGGCGGCGAAGGGGCCCTGGCCATTGCCGTTGAACCCGTATCTGAGCGCGAAATCCTTTAGGTGCAGCATCCCGATGGGCGTGTCCAGCGTCCCGGTATAGACCGGCAGACGGCTTAGCCCGGTTTCGCGGAACAGCGTCACCAGATCGTCCTTGGTGATCGTGTCGGGAACCGAGACAATATCCGCCTTGGGGATGGCCACGTCCTCGACGCGTTTGCCGCGCAGGGACAGAATATCCAAAAGAGGCTGGGCCGCATCGGATGCAGAAACCCGAGGCGCGCCATCGGGCGGGGCCTCGCCGACATCCGAGGGGCTGAGCGCCCCGATCACGCGGCGGAAGAAACCAGTTTTCGGCTGGCTATGAAGTTGGTCGTCTGACTGCGCGCTCTGCGCTGCCGTAGAGGACCCGTCGGTGCTGTCGCCCATTTTACCTTTCCAATGATGCGGCTCAGTAAATCTGCACTGACCGCTTAGTGTTGTGAATATGGGTCAGGAATACCCATTTTGCCAAGTATTTCAGTCTCGATCCCTTCCATCAACGTGGCATCCTTGTCACGGATGTGATCATAGCCCAGCAAATGCAGGGTCGCGTGGGCGATCAGATGGGTCAGGTGATGGTCCAGCGGTTTGGCCGCCTGCGTGGCCTCGTGCACGCAGGTTTCCCAGGCGATGGCGATGTCGCCCAGTTCCTCGGGGAGGCCAGGCAGGCCGGGGGCGGGCAGATCGGGCACGGCGCCATCGGTTTCGGCCCCGCGTTCCTGGGACGGCCAGGACAGCACATTCGTGGGCTGGGGCTTGTCGCGAAAATCGGCGTTCAGCGTGGCAATATGCGCGTCATCGCAGGCCAGAATGGCGATTTCGAAGTCATCGGGGGCAAGGCCGAGGTGGCGCAGAGTGGCCTGCGCCGCCGTTTCAGCCAGGGCGGGCAGGTTGGCCGCGCTCCAGCGGTCGTCCTCTATGATTGTGTCTGTCAGCATATGTCACCGCAGCGTGGGGGCCAGCCCCCACACCCCCGGAGTATTGTCCGAGCAAAGAAAGGGTCAGGCTTCGTCGGCCTCATACGCTTCGATGATGGCGGCGACAAGGGGGTGGCGGACCACGTCCTTGGCGGTGAAGTAGTTGAAGCTGATATTGGGGATGTTGCCGAGCAGGCGTTCGGCGTCATGCAGGCCCGAAGAGACGCCGCGCGGCAGGTCCACCTGGCTGCGGTCTCCGGTGATCACCATGCGCGAGCCTTCGCCCAGGCGGGTGAGGAACATTTTCATCTGCATTGAAGTGGCGTTCTGCGCCTCGTCCAGAACCACGAAGGCATTGGAGAGGGTGCGCCCGCGCATGAAGGCCAGGGGGGCGATTTCGATGCGTTTTTCCTCGATCAGTTTGGCGACTTGCTTGCCGGGGAGGAAATCGTTCAGCGCGTCATAGAGCGGCTGCATGTAGGGATCGACCTTATCCTTCATGTCGCCGGGCAGGTAGCCGAGTTTTTCGCCAGCCTCGACCGCGGGGCGGGACAGGATGATGCGATCCACATCGCCATTGAGGAACATCGACACGCCGACAGCGACGGCCAGATAGGTTTTGCCGGTGCCGGCGGGGCCGATGCCGAAGGCCAGTTCATGTGCAAAGAGGCTTTGGACATAGGCTTTTTGCGCGTCGGTGCGCGGTTCGACCAGTTTTTTACGGGTTTTGATTTCGACCTTCCCACCGCGGAACATTTCCAACTGATCGCCGTCGCGGGTGCCGGTGCCGGCGTCCGAGCCGCCCATGCGAATCTCGCGGTCGATGTCGCCGTGTTCGACCTCGCGGCCGGATTCGAGCCGTTCGTAGAGCGATTGCAGCACGTCCTGGGCCTCTTTCACGGCGGCCTCTTCGCCATGGACGATCAGCTGATTGCCGCGCCGGATGATCTGTACGCCCAATTGCTGTTCGATCTTGGCAAGGTTGCGGTCATATTCGCCGCACAGATCAATCAACAAGCGATTGTCGGGGAATTCCAGTTCCGCTTGCATTAGCATGGACGGGTCTTCGGGCGGGGTCAGAATGCTGGTAGGCAATCAGGTCTCCTGCGTAAGTGGTGTACAGATATGGTGGCACCATCCATAGAGTCGCGCAAGCTGTGGTGTGCGATTGTCACGAAATCGGCATGAAAAAGGCCGCCAGGGCATTCCTGACGGCCTGTTTGCAAGGCAAAATCGCCCCAAACTCAGAGCGGATCGGAAATCGGCGAGCCCTTTTTGAACGGGCCCGTGGCCACGCCCGGAGGTGCCGCGCCCGAGCAGACGGGCTTGCCGTATTTGTCCAGGCGGGCGGACAGGTAGCCTTCGACTCCGTCGTCGATGATCCAGTGGTCGCAGCCATTGGGATCGATCCAGACACCGGCCTTGAGCTGGCTCAGATGCTTGCGATCCAGGCCGCGATC
>PAPN01000019.1 GCA_002708925.1 Paracoccaceae bacterium | reverse complement strand
AACCGAACTTCTGGGCAATCTCGTTTCCGACAATTTTGACGAGGACCTGTTGGCCGTCGTCACCGGCGGGGCCGAGCTGGGCAATGCCTTTGCCGAACTGCCTTTTGACCACCTGATCTTTACGGGGTCCACCGCCGTGGGGCGCAAGATCGCCCAGGCCGCGGCACCCAACCTGACGCCTGTCACGCTGGAACTGGGGGGCAAGAGCCCCGCGATCATCGACCATTCCTATAATCCGGCCAAGGCGGTCAGCTCGATCCTGCGCGGCAAGGTGCTGAACTGTGGCCAGACCTGTATCGGAGTGGACTACGTCTTTGTGCCCACCGAAAAGCTTGATGGGTTCGTCGGGGATATGAAGAAGGGCTTTACCAAGTTCTTTCCCAACCTCGATGGCAACGTAGACTACACCACGATCGTTTCGGACCGCCATTACGACCGGCTGCGCAATCTGGTCACCGATGCCCGTGACAAGGGGGCAAAGGTGGTGACGGTCAACCCCGATGGTGGCGAGGGCAATACCAACAACCGGATTCTGCCGCTGAATATAGTGATCAACCCCAGCGACGACATGGCAGTGATGCAGGAGGAAGTGTTCGGCCCGGTTCTGTCGATCAAGACCTATGACAGCCTGGATGAGGTCACGGGCTATATCAACAGCCATGACCGTCCGTTGGCGCTCTATTGGTTTGGCCATGACCGCGCCCGTGAAAAACACATGCTGCAAAACACCTGGGCCGGGGGGATGTGCGTCAACGAAACCCTGTTCCACGTGTTCCAGGAAAAGTTGCCCTTCGGCGGCATTGGGGCCAGCGGCATGGGCACCCATACCGGCAAGGCTGGGTTTGACAGTTTCAGCGCCCACAAGCCGGTCTTCCGGCAGGCGCGGCTGAACTCGGCAAACCTTCTGAATCCGCCCTACAGCAGGCTCACCGACACGCTCTTGGCGGTCATGAAGAAAATCGTCTGACACAGACACAAAAAATGGTAACAGGGAGAGTAACAATGGCAGATTATGTAGTCATTGGTGGAGGATCTTCGGGAGGAGTGGTTGCCGCGCGGCTATCCGAGGATCCGAACACTACCGTCACGCTTCTCGAGGCAGGGGGTCCGGGTAACTCGAAATTCGTTTCGATTCCCGGCATGTTCGCCGGGCTGATCCAGAACTACAAAATCAACAAGCTGAACTGGCGCTTCAACACCACGCCGCAGAAAAATCTTAACAACCGTGCGCTTTATAACCCGCGCGGCAAGATGCTGGGCGGTTCGTCCGGCATGAACGGCATGGTCTATATCCGTGGCGAATCCGGTGACTATGACCGCTGGTCCGAACTCGGCAACGAAGGCTGGAGCTATGACGAGGTGCTGCCCTATTTCCGAAAGGCCGAAAACAACGAACGCGGTGCGGATGACTATCACGGCGACAGCGGTCCCTTGCATGTCAGCAACGGCGATGCCTCGTTTGATTTCTACAACGCCTTCCTCTCCTCGGGCGAGAAGCTGGAATACCCCAAGACCCCGGATTTTAACGGCGCCAATCGCGAAGGGCTGGGCATCTACCAGTTCACCACCAAGAACGGCGAACGCGCCTCGGTCAAGTTCTGCTATCTCGACCCGATCACGGACCGCAAGAACTTGGATATCCAGGTTAAGGCCACGGTGCGCCGGATCGTCATGGAAGACGGGCGCGCGGTGGCCGTCGAATACGACCAGGGCGGCGAAACCAAGCGGGTCGGGGTGAACAAGGAGGTCATCGTCAGCGGCGGGGCCTTCGGCTCGCCGCAAGTCCTGATGCTCTCGGGCATCGGACCCCGGGCCGAGTTGGAGAAACATGGCATCAAGGTGCAGCATGAATTGCCCGGCGTGGGCGAAAACCTGCATGACCACCCGGACGTGATGTTCGTGTTCAAATCTAAGAAACGCACCGGAATTTCCCTTGGCCCACTGGGCACGCTCAAGAACCTTGGTGCCTTCTACCAGTATTTCACCAGGCGCAAAGGTTGGCTCGCCAATCCGCCCACAGCGGCGGGTGGCTTCCTGCGGTCCGAGCCGGGTAAGAACAACCCGGATTTCCAACTTCACATGGTGCCGTTGCCCTATCGCAACCATGCCCATGACTACATGTCGATGATCAAGTGGGGCTTTACCATGATTGTCAATATCGGTCACCCGCGCAGCCGGGGGCGTTTGACGCTCAAGAACGCCAACCCGGGGTCCGAGCCCAATATCGACCTGAACCTGCTGGATCACGCCGATGACCTGAAGGACATGCGCAATGCCTTCAAGGTGACGCAGGACATCCTGCACGGCTCACCGCTGAAGGATATGATCGCCAAGCCGCTTTACCCAAAGCGTTATCTCAATACCGATGCCGAGATCGACGACTACCTGCGCGCCGAGGTCAACCATGCGTATCACCCGGTCGGCACCTGCAAGATGGGCCGCGACGACATGGCCGTGGTCGATGCGCGGCTCAAGGTCAAGGGACTGGCCAATGTGCGTGTCGCTGATGCCTCAATCATGCCCGAGATCATCAACGGCAACACCAATGCCACCTGTATCATGATCGGTGAAAAAGCCGCCGACATGATTAAGGAGGACGCAGCCGCAACCTGATCAATTCGCCCGCAAGGCCAAGGATGCCGAGCATCAGCAGAAGCTGAAGCGCTGGGTGTTGCTGGATACGGCCGCGCACGAGTTCACCACCAAGAGGTATTCGGAAACGTCAATTGGCAAATTGGCCGACCTGCTCGATGTTTCCAAGCCTGCCCTCTGTTACTATGTGAAGAACAAGTGTCGCGTTGCCCTTAAATCTGAGACACGACGCGTTCGGGGATATTTTTTGCCCTTAATTATGAGATTCCACTGCCATCGCGCCTATGCTTTTCGCGCGCTGCCGGGCGATGTAAACAACCGCGGCAAGCAGACGTGGCTCCTTATCGAAGGCGCGCAATAGAGCAACCCTTGCATAGTCGTCGATGCCGGAGCTTGAGATGGCCGCTTTGACCAGTGGACGGGATTGGGCTGCATCAATTGCAGCAAGGCCAAACAGCCTTACTTCCAGCCTGTGGCCCTGAAGAGCGTATAACGGATCTCCGCGGAAGGCCTTTAATGATATGGCAAAGGTGACCGCGCGCATTGCGCGCCGAAATTGCTTGGAGCTGCGTAATCGCGCGGCGTATTCAAGCCGCGCGGCGCCGTTGCGCGCACGATTTATCAGCTTTTCGGGCATCTGTTCGCCACTGGCCTTGCCGAGCGTCGGCACAAGTCTCGTCCCACAAACCTGGCAGTCGAATGCCCAGGCTCGCCTCCAATGCTTGAGCGAAAGGCCCTCTCTGGAACATTGCAGGCAATGCTGGAATGGTATCTGGGCCGTCAGCGAGGCTTCTCGTGTCGTCATTGCTGGGAAGGTCAAAGATCGCACAACATCTGGGTCAATCCGTGCGGCGTTGGCAATCTTCGCCGCCGCAGCCGCGTCGACGTTGAAGTTCAAGGCGGTGCCATGCGCGGTATCGATTCTGAGATGAGCCAGTAGTTCCGCATCATCACAGTAGTTGGCCGCCGCCAGCCTAGACAACCAACCTGACAACAACTCGTCGGGCAGCGGCGCGACAGTCTTGGGCAGCGGGTGCGGCTTCACACCCCGGACTTCTCGAGCCGCCGATGGGGGTTCGCATGGCGCGACCAAACCGGCGTCCATTTTGCGATTGCGTCATCGGTGATGCATTCATCACCTGTGACAATGGCGTCGATGGAAAGATCCTTGATCAGGGCGAAGATGCGCGAGGTCACCCCGCCGGTCAGCGCAAGTATCTGCTTTAGTGACTTGACCTTCAGATTGGATTTCTTCTCGAGGGGCATTGCCGCGATGAGTGTCTGGATCATGTCCGAGAACTCGGCGTCGTCGCGCCAGTTTGGAAGGTGATGTTCGTCCAGCCGCCTGGCAAGCTGGATATCACCACGGATGGCATCGACGGCCTCGCTGACCCCCAGGCAGACCAGCGACACTTCGAGTTCATTGCTGAGATACCGCAGAACATTGAGAAAGCGGCGCTGTTCGCGGTGGGTCCCGGCCAAGAGGTTGTGGACTTCGTCGATCATGATCATCCGCAGGCCAAGGTCGCGCAAGAGCGCGACGACACGGACTTCGAGGGAGGCCACATTTTGAGCGCGCGCGCTCAGTGCCGTGGCCGGTGCCCCGACGGTCGCCAGGATGTGCAGATAGAACCGTCGTTCGTCGGGAGCTGGTGGTGCTTGTAACAGTAACAGCGGCGTTCGCGTAATTCCCGATGCTGGGTCATATTCCGGTGCATATCTGCGCGAAAGATTGCGGGCGATCATCGTCTTTCCGATCCCGGACGCGCCATGCACAAGAAGGCCAGGCATACGGGTTTGCCTTGGCGCTTCGATCATACACTGCAAACGGTCCAGAACTTGTTCGGCCCGCGGAAAGCCAATCCAGATATCCGATTGAATGAGGGTGATCCGACCGTCTTCCTCTGTTTTTCCTGCCCTCAATTCACCATCTCTCCACCTTGAACAATGGGCGCGATGTATCACCCGTATCGATCGCGCGCAGCCCTTCGGTTGTTGAGACGGCCGAGTTGGCGCCCTCCAATGTCCCTTTTCTTTCACGGGATCGGCGTTCGGCCCTCGTCAGGCTCCGGCTTTCAGACTCGATTTGGCGTTGCTGTCGGATCAGCTCAGCCAGGACCAGCTCATTGGACCCGGACTTGCCAAGGGCACGGGCATTCCTCATGGCTTCGCGATATTCCCAGAGCGACACAGGCGGAATTTCCAGGTTTCGGTACCGAGCTTCGACGTATCGGTCATTATCCAGTTCGACCCAGATCACCGAGAGGTCGCGAGGGTCGTAGCGGACGACCACCTTTCCATCCCCGCGCCCGATGTGGCCTGCAAGCGCATCGGACCAGTACCGTATCTGGAACAGATGGATGCCGTCACGCCTGACCTTGCGCAGTTCACTTGGCAGAAAGCTCACCCGAAAGGCTTCAATCTCGAAGGGGATATCGCCCATCATTTGCTCTGAGAGCGCCTCCCATTTGGCAACGGGCGTGCAGCCAAGACTTGAATGAATGCTGTTGTTGTAGCGGCAGATTTCCAGAGCAAACCAGCGATCGAAGTCGCTTAAGGTCATCGTGGCCATGCCCTCGGCGTCATAGTCGCCCTTGGCCACGACCGAGGATTGCGTTGTTCCAGGCAACAGGTGCACGGCCCCCATCATCGTGCCGATCAATCGTTCGATGTGCCCTCCGAAATGAGGACTGCCTGGCGGCCGATAGACCAGATCGATCCCCCATTCTGCACATGCCGACCGAAAGGCATGCGACCGGAAATCGCGCCCGTTATCGACGTGGATGCTATGCGGTTTACCCTGCGCGGGCCAAGGAACATTGCGCACCAATTCCGCCAGAAGTTCCGCCTTGGGGGCCACAGCCTGTGTCAGGCAAAGCGCCACCGACAGACGCGAAGGTGCCTCGAGAGAGGTGTAATATCCGGTCACCATCCGCGTTGCGACGTCGATCGCCAGCGTGACCCAAGGCCGCCCAATTGGTTTGCGTTCAAAACTGTCGACGAGAATGATGTCCGCAGGCGTATGGTCGATTTGCACGACCTCCAGTGGCCGGTTTGCCTTGTTGTCGCCTACGACCGGCGCAAATTTCTGGCGGGCCGCCTTTGCGCCTTCGCGTGCCTTGGCAATTTCACGGGCATCCATTGCATCCAGCCTGCGCTGAACCGTCCGACGTGTCGGCGGTTGCAAGCCCTGCTGCCAGCACGCGCTTCGGATTTCTGTCACGATGCGCGACAGGCTTGGGCGTTCCCGCCGTAAGAAATAACGGCGAAGATGTTCTTCGATCACCGCTTCCACCTTGCCGGATATCAAGGTTGTACCAGTCGGGCGGCCCCGTTTCCGAGAAGCCAGCGCGCTGGTGCGCCCACCCTCTTCGGCCAGACGCTTTATCCAGCGCCAGACAGTCGCCCTGCTGACACCAAGCTCCCAAACGGCGTCATTGATGCCACTTTCCAGACTGCCAGTTCCTTTGAGATATGCCTGAACAAGCGGACGCAGAACGGCCGCCCTGCGCGCCTCCTCAGCACCAGCGGCAACGAAGTCTTCGCGATCATCATCCATCAATATTTGCCACACGAAGCTGCGAACCCTGTCTCAGGTTTAAGGGCAAAAATATCGGATTTAAAGGCAAAATATCATATTTAAGGGCAAAGCAAGGCCGTTGATTTCGTTGGATTTCTCATCTCACAATTAAGGGCTACGCGACAACCGGTCAGCCCGTTCAGATCTTTGGGAACAGCTTTCCGATCGAACACATGCAGCTTCTTGGACGTGAGATCCCGTATGCGTGGGCGGAACAGATATCCCAGTAGCGACGTTGTGGCAAAGACGAGATCCGTAAACCCGCCCGTATCGGCGTATTGTTCCCTGACCTTTTTGCCGGCCTCGTTCAGCAGGAGCCCATCCAGGATATATGGGGCTTCGTTCACCGTGGCAGGGATGACCTGGGTGGCGAACGGGCCGAACTGATCGGAGACGTGGGTATAGGCTTTCAGGCCGGGTTCGCTCCCGTATTTGGCGCTGATGAGATTCATCGCCTCGCCCTGTCGGGTCGTCGGGAAGAACTGCCCATCGCTCGATGCCGTTCGACCGGTTCCCCAGTATTTCGCCATGGGAAGCTGCGCTTGCTCCTCGATCACCCTTTCGAGGGCATGATCCAGAGCCTCACTTTCCACATGCCAGCGTGACAGGCGTGAGAGTTGGAAAAAATCATGGGAACTGGTCGCATTTGCCATCTTGCTGAGCCCGAGATTCAGCCCCTCGGCAAGGATCACGTTCAGAAGCCCAATCCGATCCCGGCAGGGGGCGCCCGTACGCAGATGCGTGAAGGCGTCGGTGAAGCCTATATCCTCGTCCACCTCCACAAGGATATCGGTGATGCGCGCCTCCGGCAGGCGGCGATAAAGATCAAGGACGAGGTCGCCGGCTTCCTCCGGGACATCGGCCTTGAGGCGCTCCACGCGCAGGACACCGTTCTCGATGGTACTGTCGCAAACTTTCGACTTTCTTTGCGCACGTGATATGTCCGCGTTGTCAGGGAGTTGGCAAAGGGCGGTTGGCGTGATCGAGTTCAAGGGCATGCATTATCCGAAGTCCGTGATCCTTCACGCGGTTTTCTTCTACCTCCGCTACGCCGTCTCCTACCGTGACTTGGAGGAGATCATTGCGGAGCGCGGGGTGAAGGTCGACCATGCCACGCTGAACCGTTGGGTGGTAAAGTTTGCGCCGCTGATCGCCGCCCGGGCGCAAGCGAGGAAGCGGCCGACCGCCACATCCTGGCGGATGGACGAGACCTACATCAGGGTGAAGGGAAAATGGACCTATCTTTACAGGGCCGTGGATCGCGACGGCCAAACGCTTGATTTCCTGCTTTCCAATCGCCGAGATCTGTCCGCTGCCCGGCGCTTCTTCAAGCGAGCGATCGGCACCAACGGCGTGCCGGACCGGATTGTGATCGATAAGAGCGGTGCCAACCTAGCCGGCCTGCAGGCGGTGAACGTGATCCTGAAGTTCACTGGCAACGGGCGCACCATCACGGTGCGGCAGGTCAAATATCTCTACAACATACTGGAACAAGACCACCGCTTCATCAAGCGGATCACCCGACCGATGATGGGCTTCAAGGCTTTCCATTCGGCGGCCGCCACCCTCGCCGGGATCGAGACCGCCCACATGATCCGCAAAGGCCAAATCGCGGCCAACGGCGCAACCGCATTCCAGACCTTCGCGGAGCTCGCAGCATAATTCTGTCCGCAGATCAGGCTATGCCGACACTCGGTAAAGTTTGCGACAGAACCCAAATCATCGGGATGATCAAGGAACAGGAAGCCAGGATGCCGACGGCGGAGGTGTGCCGCAAGCACGGCCTCAGCCAGGGCACGTTCTACAAATACAAGTCCAAGTATGGCGGCATGGAGGTGTCCGACGTCGCCAAGCTGCGGACACTTGAGGACGAGAACGCCAAGCTCAAACGCCTGCTGGCTGACGCCATGCTGGACAATATCGTGTTGAAGGACTTGCTGGGAAAGAACTGACGACGCCAACCGAAAGGCGGGGTGCGGCGCTCAGGGTGATGCGGGATCATGACATCTCACAACGCCGAGCGTGCAGGCTCGTTGGTGTCGATCCTAAAACTGTCAGGCGCGAACGCCCGCCCGACAATCCTGAGATCAGGAAGGAGATGAAGGCCGTCGCTGCCAAGCGGCGCAGGTTCGGCTATCGGCGGATCGGCGTGATGCTGGAACGCAAGGGGATGATCGTGAACCACAAGAAGCTCTACCGGCTCTACACGGATGAGAAGCTGGGCGTCAGGCGGCGAAGTGGCCGCAAACGGGCCCGTGGCTCGCGGACACCGATGCCGGAGGCGCTGAGGCCGGGCGAACGCTGGTCGCTCGACTTCCTGTCCGACACGTTCGGCACATCCCGTCGGTTCCGCATTCTGGCCGTGAATGATGATTGCTGCCGCGAGAACCTGTGTCTGATGGCCGATACCAGCATCTCGGGCGCACGGGTGGCGCGGGAACTGGATGCCCTGGTGCGCATCTATGGCAGGCCCACCAGCATTGTCAGTGACAACGGGACGGAGTTCACAAGTCGCGCGATCCTGAAATGGGCGAACGACAATGGCGTGGACTGGCATTACATCGATCCGGGCAAGCCGCAGCAGAACGCCTTCATCAATTCATTCAACGGCAGCCTCCGCGACGAGCTCTTGAACGAGGAGATGTTTGACAGCCTGGACGATGCACGCCGAAAGCTGGCGCTCTGGCGATACGACTACAACAATGTCAGATCGCACTCGTCGCTTGGCAACAAAACGCCCGCAGAAGCGCGCCGGACGCTTGAGCAATTTGAGGGCTCCGCGCCCGGCGCGCTTGCCCAAACCGAAACCCAAGATTATGAAAACCAGACCCGCAGACTCTCGTTATGAATGAGGGACCATCGGGGGGCAGGTCATGTCGAATAACTCCTCATTCAGAAGTTCGTCACGCAGGCTGCCGTTGAATGAATTGATGAACGCATTCTGTCGTGGCTTGCCGGGGTCAATGTAGTGCAGGGAATGGCATTGTGGTCGGCCCATCTCAGGATGGCCCGGCTGGTGAACTCCGTTCCGTAACACCTTCGGAACAGCGCTGATTGAAGGCTATGATTGCCTGCGGAGCCCACAGATTGCGCAGTAGGCGATCATAGCCGGGTTTCAGGTCCCTACAGTGGTTTTGCACAAACTACACCGCAAGGCAGACCGACCATGGCCGGTAACAGTATTGCACAGGCCGAGCCCGTTTTGGCGGTGATTGATATTGCCATGCCCCGCCACGAAGTTTTGACAACTATTCCCGGCAGGAAGCGACACCAATCCTCAAAATACCTCGCCAGGGTACTAGTGAGACATAAAAACCGGAACTTTACTGGTCCTCGTTACCTCATGCGTGACACCACCAAAAAGGTCTTGAGAGAACTTGCTATGTTCGTACGCCCCCATCACGATTAACTTTGCGCCCAGTTCTCTGGCCGTCTCTTGAATAACCTCGGCGATACCGCCCTTGCTTTTTGGACGGGTAACATGCTCTGCGTCGACATTATGACGCTTCAGATGCGTCAAGATATCCGCCCCCTCCGGCATTTTCGGAAAGCTAGACCCAACACTTAGTATTGTCACCCGACGCCGCTTTTCCTCGAGGATCGTCATTGCATCGTTGAGCGCCCGGGCCGCAGAACGCTTTCCGTCCCATGCGACAAGTGCATGCGATGCAAGCTGATCCGTAGAATATCCATTCGGAACCACAAGAACGGGTCGGCCGCTCTGCAATGACATCATATCCGGGCTGACGGCCCGAAACTCATCTGTTGGCAGGTTGGAATGATAGCCGGTAACGACAAAATCGAAATTTCGCGCCAGCTCTGGCAAGTTCATTTTGCCAATCTCATTCGGCATAATAAAGCGGGACCGCTCTGCAAGGCCTGCCTCGGCAGCCGCCTGTTGGAACAGATCACGTGCTGCTGCAATTTTCTCGTTTCTTGCACTGCCAAGCTTGTCGAGAAGATCTTCTGTCAAACCAAGAACATGCTCGAAATACGAGGATGCGTTCCCATAGACACAAGTCAGCCATGCATCGTGCTTTGCGGCGATTTTTGCCGCGTGCTTAACGCTGCTTGGGAAGCCTGCGCTACCGGAATGTGCAATAAGGATGTTCTTGATGCTCATTTTATCCTCACAATTCGAACTTCATAGGCAAACTAGCAATCACAATCTTAGAAGTCTATGATTTTATGAGGAACAGTACACGCCCTGCATCCCGACAAAGAAAAGACTGGGCAAGCAAGCTGCCCAGTCCCCTGGTGATACAAGCCCTACATTCCGCTTCATGAGGAGTGCAGGATGCTTGATCACCCTTTCTTGTTCGCTTCAATCTCGTCGAGGAACGGAATGTCTGACCTGAGACCCGTTTCCTCCTCCGTTTTGAGGTAGAATCCGTCCCAACGAAGGAGACGGAAGAATGAAGCGATCACGGTTCAACGAAGAACAGATCATCGCGATCCTGAAGAAGCAGGAGAGCGACATTTCGAAGACGGTTGTGTGCCGAGAGCGTGGGATCAGTTCATGATCAGCCCCACGTGCGTGGTCCGGTTTGATTGTTAGTGCATGACCGGTCTCGGGTCCATCAGAGCGATGGTTTCCGGGGCGGGTGGGCGATATCAAGGCACTATGTGTGAGGTGCCCCTAGATTTGTAGACGCTTTGCCCCCTAACTTTGAGGCAAGGAGGCCGAAATGGGGACAAGCAATTACAGCGACGAGTTCAAGCGGGATGCGGTGCATCAGATCACGGTGCGGGGGTATCCGGTCCGGGAGGTTTCCCGGCGCTTGGGCGTCAGCACGCATTCTCTGTACAAGTGGATGAAGCTGTTCGGCGATCCCGCCCCAAAGAAGCCGGGTGTGGATCATGAGGCGGAGAACCGGCGACTGAAGCGTGAGTTGGCCAGGGTGACCGAGGAGCGCGACATCCTAAAAAAGGCAACGGTGTACTTCGCGCGAGGGTCCCAATGAAGTACGCCTTTATCCGGGCGCATCGCGAGGAGTTTGGCATCCGAGCCATGTGCAGGGTGCTTCGGGTCCATTTCAGCGGCTTCTACGCATGGCTTAAGGAACCGTTAAGCCACCGTGCACAGGAGGATGCGCGTCAGACCGAGTTGATCTGGCAGGCCTGGGCCGACAGCGGCAAGGTCTACGGCTATCGCAAGTTGACGGACGATCTGCGCGATCAGGGCGAGCAAATATCCGAGAACCGAGTGGCGCGCTTGGCGTCTCTGGCCGGGATCGCCGCACAGGTTGGCTACAAACGCCGTCCCGGGCGCTACGGCGGCAAGCCAGCCATCGTGTCTGAGAACAGGCTGGAGCAGAGGTTCCAAGCCTCTGCGCCCGATCAGGTCTGGGTGACCGACATCACCTACATCAAGACCCACGAGGGCTGGCTGTATCTGTGTGTCGTCATCGACCTGTTTTCGCGCCGCGTGGTCGGCTGGTCGGCGCAATCGTGCATGACCACCGACCTCGCCTTGCAAGCCTTGCTGATGGCCGTGTGGCGGCGAAAGCCCGACGGAAAGGTCATGGTGCATTCTGACAGTCATACGATTGGTGCCAGTTCTCGGGTGGTCCGAACTTATGGATCGCTTCGGTCAACGCCTCGACGCAGAAGTCAGCCTCCAGCGTGTTCGAGATGCGCCAGGCCAGCACCTTGCGCGTGTGCCAATCCATGATGGCGACGAGATACAGGAACCCTCGCCGCATCGGCAGATAGGTGATGTCCGCCGCCCAGACCTGGTTAGGCCGGTCCACCCGCAACCCGCGCAGCAGGTAGGGGTAGGTCTTGCGCCCTTTCGCCGCCTTGCTCGTGTTGGGTTTCTGGTAAATCGGCATGAGACCCATCAGCCGCATGAGACGACGAATGCGCTTCTCGTTCACCAGATGACCCTCATTGCGCAGATGCCAGGTCATCTGCCGCACACCGAAGAACGGTGTCTCAAGGAATTGTTCATCAATTTGGCGCATGAGCGCGAGATTTAGCGCCGTCTCGCCCTTGGGGGTGTAGTAGAACGACGACCGCGAGATCGACAGCAGCCTGCACTGCTTGCCGATCGACAGATCGGGATTGGCGGGTTCAACCATCTTCCGCCTCACTTGCCGGTCCACGGCTTGAGCTTTCTGGACAAAAAATCGTTGGCCACGGCCAGCTCCCCGATCTTCGCATGCAGCTCCTTCATTTACTCCTCGTCGACCTCAGGGGCCTTCTTGCCACCGCGCTCGAACACGCCCGACGCGCCTTCCAGCAAAGCCTTCTTCCATGTGTGGATCATCGTCGGGTGAACCCCGAACCGGCTCGCCAGTTCGGCTACCGTCTGCTCACCCTTCAGCGCCTCAAGCGCCACCTTCGCCTTGAAATCCGGCGAATGCTGCTTCCGTTTCGACATCTCTGATCTCCTTCTCGTCGAAGATCAGCAGAAAACAAATCGTAGCCTACGTCAGTGCCCTAATTTCGGGGGGTAGCTCAGACGTAGACGAACTTACCGTCTTCTTTGCGGCGATGGATAAGCTGATCAGCAACCTTTCACATAGCTGACCGTCCCTCGGCGTTCACTCAAGCGTCGGAGCAATCGCAAGGATGATGACCCCCGTCGCAGCCAGAGCAGCCGCAATGTAGAACCTGGGGCCAGGCCGTCTTTCGGTTTTGAAGATATGCCCAGCAAGCCAGGCTGCAAAGAACATCTCGATAGATGACATGATGGCAACGACGGTCACACTGGTGAACATCAACGAGAAAAACAGTGCGACTTGTCCGATTGTCATCGCACCACCAGCCAGCAATTGCCACCCGCTTGGCTTATGCAACCTCCATGAAAGCCCTACCCGGCCACGCAATCGAAAAAGCCCCCACCCAACGAACCATACCAATCCCGTCAACGCACCAATGAACACCCCGGCCAGCGGATCAGGCAAGGTCTGCATCGCGAGTTTGCGCGCTACGAAGGAACCACCATAACCCGCAGCAGAGCCAAGCGCCAAAACCCGACCCTTGGTCCTGTCCTGTGGCGAAGGTTCCGTAGAGACCAGGGTCGATACCGCCTTGGCGGACTTGCGAGTCATCATGATCAACACGCCACCTGTCACCAGAATAAACGCAATCACAATAGAAGTCGTAATCACCTCTCCAAGCAGGAGAAATGCGAAAATCGCTGCAAAAACAGGAATCAGACGCCGGATGAAGCCTGTCTCGATCGCGCCAGCCAGCTCCACCGACCGAAACAACGTCAGGCGGCCAACCACATTCCCCAGAACACCCGCCAGCACAAAATAGGCCACCCCGATCAGTACGGGCTGGCTAACAGAAAGCAGCTCTGGCCCCCAAACCAGCCAAAGGGCACCGGAAACGATACCTGTCATCAACACTGACAGCAGAACATCATTCCCGCGCCCTTGGGCGGATTGAGAGCTTTTGGCAATTGCGACCGAGCTAAGCGCATAACAAAACGCACCAAACGCGGCCATCAGACCACCAAAGCCAGCAGTCATTGGTCTAATCGGGCAACAAGAGCGGCGCTATTCATCCGCGACAAGCTGATCCAGGAAGCGTTCTGCAGACATAATTTCACGCATGGGCAGCTTTTCCTGCTGCTGCATTAGCTCTGTCGTGTATGTCAGCCCCTTGCCATCCCAGAACCACCAGTAAATGATCTCGCCCTTCTTATCCCGAATGGGCATTCTGAAAATTGGGAACTCCCCTTCAGCACGGGGAATTTCAACCGTACCCACCCGGGCGTGTTTGAGCCCGAGCTTTTTCAGAACACCACTCAAAGGCACCATCGCGATGGGCGAGGCCTCGCGTGCCAGAACGGTTACAGCTTCGGGCCGTTTCTGGAATGGGCCTTTCAAGAACTTCACGACCGGGGGATAGCTGGGATGGGTATGCGTAAGCTGCACATAAGCCAAACCAGCAGTTGTTTCGATCTCAACAATGTCGCCAGGTTGATAATCTTCCATTCTCGGCATTCCTCTTACAGGCTATAGGCTTCCAGGGTCGACGGATGGAACAGCTCTTCGATCTCCACACGGCGCGGCGACAAGCCCTGGCTTACGTGGTAATCTAAAAACTTGTTGAGCACATGCGCATTTCCACTGACGCCATAGCTCCAAGGGTCATCCCCCATCAGCGCGTGGACACGGTTGAGATTGTCCTCCACGAAGGGCATCGTCACCTTGGTGGCAGATGTGTCCGAAAGGGCCTCTTCGGCCAACCGTTTTGACTGCGTAAATGCCTTGAGCAATGCCGCGGGCAAGAACGGGTATTCTTCTGCCAGGCTCCGGCGTACGCCCAGTACGTGCATGATCGGGAAGATTTTGGTTTTCTCGAAGTAATATTCCGCCGCTGTAATGCTGTCTGCGAACAGTCGCCCAACATGCGGATGACGTTCAGCAAAGCAACGCGGCCAGCGCGGCCCGATAAAGCCATCAATTTCACCCGCTTCAAGCATGCTGTTCAGCGTGCTACCTTCTGGGGCTTCCTCCATACGAATGTCATCGGGCAACTGAACCTTGATTTTTTCAGGCCGGCCGGGTGTGTCCATGCCGCCGCGCACCCAGATGATATCCGAGGGCTTAACGCCATATTCCTCTTCCAGGATACCACGCACCCAAACGTTAGCTGAAAGCTGATATTCGGCGATACCGATACGTTTGCCCTTCAGGTCTTCTGGTTTGTTAATCCCTTTGTCCGTGCGGATATAGACAGAGGTGTGACGGAACGCACGGCTCAGGAAGACCGGGATTGCCACATAATGCGGATTCCCTCGGGCAACCGAAATCGAATAGGACGACAGCGAGATCTCGCTGATATCGAAAGCCTCGTGGCGGAACGCGCGAAAGAACATTTCTTCCGGCGACAACAGCATCGGAACCGGGTCTACTCCGTCGATCTGAACACGCCCATCCACGATTGCCCGTGTGCGGTCATAGTTACCCATTGCAAGGGAAAGTTTGAGATTGCTCATCCTGTCGGCTCCTAGTGATTTGTTTTACATTGCCGCTGAAGATCGACCGCTTGTCCGGTCTCTGCGGATTGCAAGATCGCGTGGCAAACCTCCAGGCTTGCCAGCCCCCATTCCCCTGTTTGGTCGGGGGCCTTGTTATGACGCACGGCATCCACCAGCGCATCCAGAACGGTTCTGCGTGGTGCCGGTCCGAATTTGGCTTCGATAAAGCCGCGTTCGGTGTCACCGAACACTTCTATCCCATCCGGGGTCAGTCGCAGATCGGCACGGTCACAAAGCGCGATCACCGGACCGAAATGTTCGTTATGTTCGGCCTCAATCGTCGTGCCGCTGCCGAATGTTCGTGTAGTTTTCAGCCGGACCTCGTCATCAGGGTTGAGATCCAGCAAAGCACGCCTTGCTCCACCGTAAGCCCCTTCTGATTTACGCTGTCCAAGCTCTCCGACATTGTTCATCCAGATATCACTGTCGAAATGCGCATAGCCCGAGTACGTCATGTTCGCGACACACCCCCCGGCAAAATTCATCAGTGCAGTGAATGCGCCCTCGGTCGGGCGCTTGGGATCCCATGCGCCCGTCATGGCATAAATTTTTTCGGCCATGCCGCCGGCAAGCCTGCGAACCACATCAATCTGGTGGATCGCCTGACTGAACAGCACGCCCCCACCCTCTTCGGTTCGCAGCTCTTCCGGGCGACGCGGACGATAGAGGAAGTCCGTATAGTTAAAGGCCTGGATCATGCGCAACTGACCGAACTTTCCGCTGGAAATAAGTTGCGTGGCCAATTCAACCGGCGGGTCGAAACTGTGACTCGGCCCAACTATCAAATGCACCCCAGCCTCCTTGGCTGCGGACACCATTACTTCGGCATCCTCCATCGAAACGGCCAACGGCTTTTCGACAAGGATATGTTTGCCCGCGCGCGCCGCAGCTAACACATGATCCACATGCATCTGGTGCGGCGTCGCAATGTAAATGGCCTCAACGTCAGGGTCTGCGCACAATTCCTCGACGGTGGCATACCCTGTGCCACCGTACTCTTTTTCGAATGCGTCGCGGCTTTCCTCCCTTGGGGCGGCGGCAGCCGTCAGCTTCACACGGGTGTCGGCATCAAACGAAGGCACCATGAGCATGAAAGCACGCCCAAGCCCCGCCACGCCAAGACGAACGGGATCAGAGGTCAAGAACCAGCCTCCCGGATTTGGCGCGCGAAACGCAAATCATGATCTGGCTGCCTTTTTCTTCTTCCATCAGCACCATATCACGATGATCTGCCTCGCCTTCCAGTAGGCGGGTTTTACAAGTACCGCACGTGCCACTTTCGCAAGAACTGCTTGTTGCGAAGCCAGCATCACGCAGTGCTTCGAGGATAGAACGATCCTCAGGAACAGTAACCGTTTGGCCGCTTTTCTTCAGCTCGACTTCGAAAGCAACGTCATCCTGACGAACCACATCAACAGGCTTGAAATCCTCGAAGTGGACACGGCCTTCGGGCCAGTGACCCGAGAAAGCTTTGATTTCTTCCATCAGCGGTTTGGGTCCGCAGCAGAAGACATGGGTCGCGCGCGGCGTCACCAGATCGTCCCAGAAATCATAGACAGCGTTCGGATCGCCGTCATCGTGGTGCACGATGATCCGGCCTTCGAAATCTTTCATCAGCTCATCAAGATAGGCCGATTCTTCCGCGCTCCGGCTTACGTAAATGATCCGAAGCATCTTACCTTTCTTATCCAGATAACGCGCCATCGAATAGATTGGCGTGATACCGATACCGCCGGCAATCAAGAGGTATTTCTGCACATCCGTCAGCGGGAAATCGTTTTCCGGGTGCTCGATATTCAACTCTGTCCCGACAACAGCTTGCTCATGCATGGAGGCAGACCCCCCGCGCGACTGCGGCTCTCGCTTGATGGCGACCACATATTCTTTTGGGTCGCTCCCATCATTTACCAGAGAGTATCGGCGCATAGCACCCGATGGTGTCTCGATCGTGATATGTGCACCTGGGTTGAACTCTGGCAGGGACTCGCCGCCAACCGGAGCCAAAGTGAATTCTGCAATAGTAGGTGTCAGATCGCGCCGTTTTTCGACGCGCATTTTGATCTGCTCCATGGGGTCCTCCCGTCCGTTCGCTTCCGAAATATAATTAGATAGCTAAGTTCAAGATGTCAACTGGACGCACCGCCCAGCCACGCGCTAATTGTGTCTAGAAATCACATATTTGGCCCTAAACGGTCTTCTCGTCCGCCAATATCCTTGGCCGACATGACAACCCCTGCTTCAGACAGGTCCGAAACGCCATGACATCCCGTAAAAATCATGGTCCTGCGCATCTCGTCTTCGAGAATCGAAAGCGCGCTGGAAACCCCCGCACGCCCCCGCGCCGCCAGGCCGTAAAGAGGTGCCCTGCCCAGCAGCACAGCGTCCGCCCCCAACGCAAGCGCCTTGACGATATCACTGCCGCGCCGAACACCACCATCAAGCAAAACTGTCATATGTTGGTCCAAGACGGACACAATCTCTGAAAGAATTTCAATCGTCGCCGGAGCTCCATCAAGCTGCCTGCCACCGTGGTTGGAAACAACCACCCCATCAGCGCCTTCGCGTTGTGCGGCCATTGCATCCTCAGCACACATGATCCCCTTAATCACAAGTGGCTCCTGCCACAGCTTCCGAAGACGCCTTACATCGTCCCAGGAAAAATTCGGGTTTCGTTGCGCCCGCGTAAATTCGGCAAGCGCCTTGTCGCTGACATCATCCCCCTAAAAGGCCGCCAGATTTTGCAGTCGCGGCCTATGTTGGCTCAGCCATACGGATTTGAACCATCTCGGATGCAACAATCCGTCCAATACGACAGAGGGGCTCATGCGGATTTCATGCGCGAAACCATGCCGCAAATCCCTCTCTCTTTTGCCACCCACCAACGAGTCGACAGTGATTACAAGAACACTGTAGCCCGCAGCCGACGCCCGTTCGATCAATGCATTGGAAAATGCTTCTTTGCCCCATGGGTACAGCTGAAACCAAAGTGGCCAATTATTTTTCTACGCGATTTCTTCCATAGTCGTGTTTGACGCTGTCGAAACCGTAAATGCGACCCCGGCCTGCTTTGCTGCGGCTGCAAGGTGCAAGTCCCCTTCTGGCCAATAAAGCCCGTTCAGGCCGGTTGGTCCGATTTGGAAAGGCGCCGCATACTTCTGACCGAACAGCGTGACAGAGAGATCGACATCCCCACCCTTGAGAATACGTGGCTTGAGTCGGATATCATCAAATGCGCTACGGTTCCTGTGCAGCGTGATTTCGCTCTCGGCACCACCATCCAGAAAATCAAATACCACACGGGGCAAACTCCGCCTGGCTCGGGTGCGAAAATCTTCGATGTTTACTTCTTGCCGCATCCGGCCTCCTGCCTCCTGCCAATTTCAACATGGCCACCAACCATGCTCAGGGCCAGAATCAAAATCCGCCCAAGGTCTATGCGGCCCCGGGCGGATCTGTTTGCAAACGTCGGACCGGTTATTCAGCTGCGGCTGTTTTGCCCGAAGTATTCAGCAAGGTGCGCCAATCCACATCTTTCGGATAAACGCCTTCATGAGAGTTGATCATGCTTTGCGGGATTTCATAATCGGTGCCGATTGCTTTGCCACCCTCTGCCACTTTCTTGGCGGCATCCGCCATCAAGCGACGGAACTCGACGATAGCCAGGTCCGAAGCACCAAGCACATCGGTATGGCGCTGAACGCGCGCGCCCATCGACACCCACATGGCGATATCTTGGTTCGGAATACCTTTGATCCCAGTGAAGTTACCTTCTTTCATGGCATCACGGTCTTGCAAGAAGTCGTTCTCGACAGTCCGCAGGCAGCGCCACTTGTCGTCAACATCCACTCCTGGAACAGCATGGGTAAACTTGCGCCATTCTTCGGTCGACGGCACATTCGGGCCATCCCAAGCGATGAAGTGGAACGCGGTCTCTTCATCATTGATCGGCACGATAACGGCCGCCACACGATAGTTGTTGTTCGGTGGGATCAACGAATAGTAGGGCGCAACAAATTCGGTCACACGGATATAGTTATGGGTCGCCGCGTTTTTGATCGGCGTACGGATTGCAGCATAGTGGAACCCGTAGCTGGTTGTCTCTGTCTGCATACGCGGAGACTTGTCCGTCGAGGGACGGTACCAGGATTTTTCATCGGCAGCAGCACCTTCCACGCGGGCCGGAACCATGTCCGACGAGTGCAGCGAGGACGAGTGGGCACTGTCGATCTGACCTTCGTGGATCTGCGCCCAGTTTGCGGGAATGCGGATTTTAAGGATAGCGATCGCCGAATCCTCGCGCGGGGCAAACGCCGGCGGCTGGAATTCAGGCATATCTTCTTTGTCACCCAGCCAGGCCCAAACGAAACCACCCCATTCTTTCACAGGATAAGAGCGATGCTTCACCTTATCCATAAGGGGGCTACCTTCGGGTTCGGAAGACATGGCAACGACATTGCCATCAACATCCATTTTCCACCCGTGATACAGACACCGCAGCCCGCATTCTTCGTTCCGGCCATAGACCAGCGATGCCTTGCGGTGCGGGCAAAGTTCATCAAGCAGGCCAAGACGCCCTTTGGTGTCGCGGAACGCTACATAGCTTTCCCCGAGCACCTCAACACGAAGCGGCTTGCCGTCGGGCTCTTCCACTTCTTCAATCAGGCATACAGGGGTCCAGTGCTGACGCATAAGACGTGCCATCGGTGCATCACCGGTCACGCGCGTCAGCAGTTCATTTTCTTCAGGTGTAAGCATTGAATCTCCTCCACAGGTCGCCGCATCAGAATTTGCGAAATTTTATTGGGAAACGCCATTATTCTTAGCTCTCTAAGTTTAGTCTGTCAATGGTCAGAGCGATATTCCCTTCACCTCACAAGTAAGAAAAACCCACGTAAATAAAACTACTTATGGGTTTGCGAGCAATTGGTATTATTCCGCGCATGATCGGGCCTTGTGTTCATACAGATCTGCTCTGCCGGTTCCTCTCTGGTTGTTCTATGGCCTCGGGATTCGTACACCCCGCTTGCGCAGCTCCCTGCATCGATCAGAATCACCGAAGTGTATTTTGATCAATAACCTCTTGGGCAAAAAAGCCCGCAGACAGTCATCCGAACAGACCGCGATTGGAACCAAAGACGCGGCCTGAAACTTTTCCGTCTCTCAGTCAAAACGGCAAGTAGCCGCCAAACCTGGCGGCCACTTTGGATTCGCATTCAGCACATTACACGTGGCTGACGTTACCCGCTTGCGGGGACTTCTTCCTTCAACAAGGCCTGTCGTCCAACCAGAGCGATGATAAGCAAGGTACACACAATTGAGACCGCGAAGTACGGGCTAACCGCGCCAATTGCAAAAATCGTCAGGAGACCTCGCTCCAACGAGCTGAGCTGGGTTTTGATAAAGCCTTCCATTGACGCCGAGACTGCAAGAGCACCAGCAACGGCACCAATAACAGCAAGCGTATTTGCCAACGGACCAAGCTCAAGAACGATGCCGGGGTTCCAGACAAAAGCGAACGGCAGAAGGAAGCCAACAATTGCAAGCCGCACAGCCGAGAATGCGATCTTGAATGGATCGTCATCAGCAATCGCAGACGCTGCGATTGCAGCCACAGCGATTGGCGGCGTCAAAGCAGACAGGATTGCATAGTAGAGCAGGAACATCTGGCTCGGCAGCAGAGGGAAACCCAGCTTGGAAAGAGCGGGGCCGACAAGCACAGCCGCCAGAATATACGCACTCGGAGTCGGCATACCCAAGCCCAGCACAATGGTCACCACAGCAGCAATCACTAGCGTCAACAGCGGCTGCGCATTACTGACCGTCAGGATCACGTTAGCCGATTTCATCCCCAATCCTGTCATAGACAGGCCACCAATAACCAGACCAGCAGCAGCACATGCCCCAGCGACAGGCAAAATTTGCAGGGTGGTTGTGCCAAGGCCTTCCACCATTGCCCACAACGACATCCGCGTTTGCTTGAGGATCATCGACGCAAGGATTGTCACCAGAACACCGACACCTGCGGTGAAGGTCGGCGAATAGCCAAGTATCAGCGCCACAATGATCCCGATAATGGGCAGCAAGAAAACCCAGCCGGTTCTGAACGTTTCCTTCGTCGTCGGGATTTCATCCTGAGAAGGCCGCAGATCGTATTTCACTGCGCGGAAGTGCACCTGGGTAAACACGCCCATATAGTACAGCAACGCAGGAATAAGCGCGGCAAGCACGATCGCATTGTACGAGATACCCGAATACTCTGCCATGATGAAGGCAGCCGAACCCATAATCGGCGGCATGGCACTGCCCCCCGTGGACGCCGCAACTTCAACCGCACCCGCAAACCGGGCCTTATAGCCCAAGCGCTTCATCACCGGGATCGTGATGGACCCCGTGGCCACAACATCCGAGGTTGGGCTACCAGACATGGTTCCATACAGACCCGACGAAATGATGGCGATCTTTGCAGGGCCGCCTCGTGCGCCCCCGGTGACCAGAGCCGCCAGGTTGAAAAAGAAGTCCCCTCCCCCAGCCTTGGCAAGGAAAGTCCCGAACATCACGAACAGGAAGACGTAACTTGCCACAACCTGAAGCGGGACACCGAACAACCCATCTGTGGTGAAGATCAGAATATCGAGCAGATAGCTGAACTCGCTGACGCGATGCCCGAACGGCGGCGGCAGAAGATAGCCAAAAAGGTTGTAAATCAGGAACAGCATCACAACGCCTGTCAGCCCCAAGCCAGTTGTCCGGCGCGTGGCTTCGATGGTCAGGAACAGCAGTGACGACCCAAAGAACAACTGATCCGTCGTGAACTGGTCCAGCAGGCTGATACGGTCCGAAATCTCGCCAGAGCTTACATAGAAGTAAATCCCGCAGGCCAAGCTGAGCGCAGACAACATCCAGTCATAAAATGGAATGCTATCTGGCGCTTTCGCGGTTGCACCAATCGCCAAGAAGAGAATCGTGAAAATCCCGGATACGAACAGGATCCCCTGAATGAGCGGGTCTGCGATAATGAACAGATTAGAGTGAATCACCCATGCCGCGAACGCCGCGGCCAGAACCATGACGACGGTCCGCATGGGTGGCTCTAGCTTCCGACGGCGTCCAGTTTCGGTAAGAGAAGGGAAATTCATGCTGGCACCATTTCCATGTTTGTGAGGTTAGGTCAGCTTTGAGTGCGCAAAATCATCCTACTGCCCGTGATCAGCACGGCCAGAGCACGACAGAGGCACTCTTGCAAACGAATCCGGTGCGCTTTGGTCAGCGCACCGGCATTGTTTTCCGAAGGCTTACTTGAGAAGCCCCAGCTCCATGTAGGCGCGCTTCGCGCCCGGGTGGAACGGCAGCGTTCTCTGCGAAACCAGCAACTCAGTTGAGAGCTGTTTCATTGCGTTATGAACGCCGCGGATTTCATCAATGTTCGAGGCAATGCTCTTGGCCAGCATGTAACCGGTTTCTTCGGGCAAGGCATCAGAGGTGATTACCATCGCGCCAAGTGCCAGCGTGATAACATCGGAAGTCTGGTTCTTATAGTTTCCGGCGGGAATGACGTAGGTCCCGGTGCCAAAACGCTCATTGGTCTTTTCGATGATATCCTGAGGCACGCTCAGCAGAACAACGTCGTTGCCTTCATCAACCTTGCGGAACGACGAGTGCCCAACGAAGATACCGTTGATCACCATATCCGTACGGCCATCGCTGATCAGGTCTGCCTGCTGGGACGAACCGCCACGCACCAGAACGCCGCCATTCGCTTCAATCGTTCCTTCGTCATAGCCTGCTTCTTCCAGCATGAAAGTGGCAATATTGGCCACGATGTTACCTGCGTTGTTGTTCGCCACACGGATTGCAGCGCCCGACTTCGCCAAGTCGTCGATGCTGTCGATGTTATACTCTTCGGCAAGAGACTTCTTGATGAAGAAATGCATCGGGGCCCAGTTGTACATGTACCCGATTGCCTGAAGGTTCTCGATGGGCGCCTTGAACGGCTCATCACCCGCTAGCGCCAGCTTGATTTCTGCATCATGGGCCAGACCCAGATCGGTCCGGTTTGCACCCAGCAGACCGATATTTGCGAAACCGCCACCAGTGGCCTGGTAGGTCACGACACCGCTTGCATCGTCAACCTTCACAGCCCGGTCGATCCCTGCGCCCAGCAGCGACCAAAGACCTGACGGACTCCCCCCGGACAACGTGACGTTGACGCTGTCCGCCATGACGCCGGTCCCGATAACGGAGATGCTCAGCGCCGCAACGGCAGCCTTGATTTGCTTTTTCATGGTTTCCTCCCTGTCATATTATCATAGATTTCTAAATTTAGATATCTATCTTATAGATCATTATTAAAAACCGAACTTTGCGTCAACCATGATCGAAACCGAGACACCGTCCAAAAATTTAGGTTAAGAACTGCGAATGGCTTGAACGCTCTCGCAGAGCATCCAAACCCCTACTCACATAAGGTTGCAGCACGCCCAAGGCCTAGCACAAGACTATTCCGAACTCTCTCAGAGCTTCCCCAAAACCATACATCTCAGCGGAAGTAGCCCAACGGAATCACCCGAGCCTAAAAGGCCCGGCTATCGCAGATGAAGCTAAAGAGACCTTCAGGATCCAAGGTTACTTCTGGTCGGTGGGACGCGGACACCGCTCAAAGCAGCTTTTTCCTCATCATCTTCAAGGTTTCGAATCATTACAGCAAGGGCCTTGCGCAATGTTTTCTCTTCGGCACCACTCAGGCCTCTGATGGCGGCGTTATTCACTTCGTGTGCCAAAGGCTCCAGGAGCTCCCGCAACTCCCAACCTTTTTCCGTGAGGAAAGCATGCTGACGACGACGGTTCCCAGCCACATTGCGGCGTTCAATATATCCAAGCTCTTCCATTCGGCTGAGTGCAGTATGCGCAGTAGGCTCTGTCAGATGTGCTCTTTCGCTTAACTCTCGTTGCGACAAACCATCTTCCTGCCAAAGGATTCGAAGGAATATCCACTGCCCGAAAGTCACATTTTGCGTCTGTAACCGCAACTGCAACGCACGGTTAAACCCTCTTGCCGCAAGACGTACCAAGCGAGCAATGCGCTCGTTATATTGGGTCAAACCGTCGTCTTTCAACGCGGAATCAGATTTTTCGTTCATGTATGCTCAGACCACAAACATCTATTGCCCAAAATCAGTTCTGGGCTTCTACAGGTCCGAGACTATCCCTGTCATCTTACGAAGATGCAAGCCTCAACAATGTCACTACTTTTACAGCTAGTGACATGCGGTGCGCGCAAACCGACGTAAATCTTGCAGCAAACCCTGCTTACAACTTTTCGATTTTTTCTCTCCATATTTTTCGATTTGGGGGTTTCTGCGCGCTTGATGCGTGTTGCGTTTTCGACGAAGATGTCGGGCAAGACGGTGTAGAGCTCAATGGTGTGTCCCGGGATATGCGGGGGGAGGATCACCCGGTCGAAGCCGCGCAGCGGGTGGTCGGCGGTTCGGTTTCCGTCACGCCTAGCCTAGCACCGGCTAGGTGTCCTGCTGTCATCACCCGCACCAGCGCATCCTCATCAATGAAACCCCGCGCGAGGTGTTGATTAACACCGCATCCGGCTTCATCATGCGCAGTTCGGCCTCGCAGATCACTCCTCGTGTCTGCGCGTTCAACGGGACATGCAGGCTCACCAACATCACACATGGCCAGAAGCTCAGCGCGTTTCACCAGCCCCACGCCCGTAGGTGCGGTGTCCGGTATCAGGAAGGGATCGTGCACCAGTATCTGTGCCGGATCTGTGCCGGATCGAACGCCAACTGTCGCTCGATCACCCGGTTCTATCCGCCCCGAGTCGATCAATCCGATCGCCCGGCCTCGCACCATCCGCGCGAATATCTGTTGCGGTCGGCCCGCATTCTCGCGCAGCAGGCGCTCGGATTCATGCAGACGGTGCAGCAGCACCAGCATCAGCATCCCTATCGCTTCGGGCATCCCCAAAAAGTTCTCGGGCGTTACACCATTCGTCACGATCAGACCGCGCGGCACAGGCCTCCCAGATCTCCCGCACCCACCCCGATCGTTGGAAGTACTAGCGCCCGCAGCCGTGGCGAGGCGTCCAGATCCGCGTCGCTCAGCCCCGACCGCGAACTGACCACGATGATAGCAACGTCCGACAGCAGCGCCTGCCGCTGTTCCTCCGTCAGCCGCAGCGGAACACCTAGGGTGATCTGGGGGCCGCGAACGACCTCCCAACCTTCGGTCCGCAGACGATCCGAACCCTCGAAGTCCAGTGGGTGACGGAAGTGCCACGCCTCGCCCGCCCAGCCCAACGGCAAACACACAAAGCTGGCACAGACACCTTCCAGACCTTCGCCAAGCGCCCCGGCCTGCGTCATGATATCAAGCTCAACCTCTGCATCGGGGGCGTTCAGCGCAGGTTTGATCGGTAAATCACCGGGCATCTCGCCCGCCCCTACACCCAAAGCATCTGCAATCGCATGCATCGCAACATCCGGACCGCAGGCCAGCCGCAGATTCAGCGCAGGTAGCGCCTGATGCTCCATCCCCCAGCCATTGTGCAGCTGATAATCCAGCGACGCCTGGATCACCTGCACCTTCACATCGCCCGCCAGTTTCAGCGTGCCCGCGACATCCAGCCAGTCCAGGCTCAGGATCACATCCGCCTCGCGCAGCACCGCGCCCGCCGCATCGTCAATGAAGAAGGCCGGTTTGCCGCGATGCTGCGGGTGATCCGTCGGGAAGGACGCCCCGTTCCGGATATCCGTCAGAACCTTCGCCCCAGCGCCTTGGCGTTCTTCGGCAGATCTGCCGCCCGCGCCACTCCTTCGGCCGAGGGTGCCGCCGGAGGCGACGGCTGGTAACGCGCAAAATCTGGCAACTCCGGTGCCTTCTCGTGCTGCTTTTCCTGGATCGACACGTCGAAGTTCACATAGGTCGGGCCTTTCGGTTCGCTCCACGCGATTACATCCGCACGCAACATCGATTCCAGCGCCGCATCAACCGGCCCCGTCGCCCCATAAATCAGAACCGGCACACAGTCGCACCACACGTTGAAGATCGCCATCGTACCATGCATCAGACCCACGTTGCTGTGCAGGATCACCGCCAATGGCTCCCCCGCAACCTTCGCATAGCCATGCGCAATCGCAACCGCATGCTCTTCGTGCAGACACAACAGCATCTGCGGATCTTCATTGCCAAGGTGGTTCACAAGGCTGTCGTGCAAACCCCGAAAGCTCGACCCCGGGTTCAGTGCAACATACTTCACTCACCCCCAAACCTCGCAATATATCCGCAAATACATCGCTACCCCACACCCCCAAACTATCCGACGATACTGGGCGCTCAACCTGATACAGCCTGTGGTCTGTCATGTGTCTTGACCTTTCCTTATGAAGTGTTGATGCAACAGCGCCCCATTTTGAAAGGCGTACGCAATAGGTATCCATTGCCCGCCGAAAGGGCGGGCATTTTGCATTTCAGACGGTCTGGAGCGGCTCAGAGGATCAGAAATCCAAACCGAAATCGACGGTTCCCGCCGAATGGGTCAAAGCACCGGAGGAAATATGATCCACATTTGCCGATGCGATTTCGCGCAAACGGCCAAGGGTCACATTCCCGCTGGCTTCTGTCTTCGCCCGCCCGTCAATGCGCTTTACAGCTTCGGCCATGTCTTCGGTCGACATATTGTCGAACATGATGACATCTGCGCCCCCGGTCTGAAGCACCTCGTCCAACTGATGCAAACCGTCGATCTCGATCTCTACCACGACCATGTGACCCACATTTCGTTGAACGGCTTCCAGCACCTGTTTGATGCCACCAGCCGCTGCGATATGGTTGTCCTTGATCAGGATCGCATCGGACAGGGAAAACCGATGATTGTGGCCGCCGCCATGCAAAATGGCGAGCTTTTCGACAAGTTTCAGCCCCGGTGTGGTTTTGCGTGTACAGGTGATACGTGTCTTGGTACCCGCAAGCTCCTGAACATAGGACGCTGTCAAGGTTGCCGTCCCAGACAACCGTCCGGCAAAGTTCAGGGCAACACGCTCTGCGGCAAGGATCGACGCCGCCGATCCCTCTATACGCATCAACGTATCGCCCGCTTTGCAGGCCGTACCATCCGCGACGACAGTCTCGACCACAAGATTGGGATCAATCAGCCGAAACGCGAGAGAGGCCACCTGCATCCCAGAAACAACCGCGTCCTGCCGTGCACGCATTTGCGCCTTGTAGCGCGTGCCTTCAGGCAGAACGGAACGGGTTGTCACGTCGCCTGCGGCACCCAGGTCCTCCATAATAGCGTTCCGAACCATGGGTTCGAGGATGATATCGGGGACGTTCGCAACATTGCTCATTATTTTTTAGATCCTTATCGGTTTGCAAAAGGGGCAGGAAGGGATGGTCTCATCCCGTCCAAAGCAATCAATACAGAAAAAGCTTTTGGATCCCACACCCCGTTCGCACATTACCTACGCACCGGGTCACTGACCCGACAGATTGATATGCACATTCTTTTCATAGGTGAAGGAAATCAGTTCGCCAATACCTACTTCGCGCCCGATACCCGATTGCTTGACCCCACCGAACGGGGCACCAAGGAAATGCCGACCGACTTCGTTAACCCAAACAAACCCGGCCTCGACGCGTGCAGCCGTACGATGAGCCATCACCAGATCCCGAGTCCAAATTGCACAGGGCAGCCCAAGCTCAAGTGCATTGACCTCGTTCAGCATGGAATCTTCGTCCGACCATTTGCGAACCGCAAGAACTGGCCCGTGAATCTCTTCACGGGCGATACGCATCTGCGGCGTTACATCCGCAAAAATCGTCGGCGCGATAAAGCTGCCTTTCGCCAGCGGACTATCCGTGACCGCATAACCGCCAGTAACGGCGCGCGCACCCTCACTTTTGGCAGAGTCAATGAAACCCATGACCCGGTCGAACTGCGCACGGCTGACAATCGTGCCTATCGTGGTTTCAGGATCCGTCGGAACGCCCGGCTTATATCTTTCAACAGACTCGGCCAGATAGGAAATGACTTCGTCGTGGATATCCTCGTACAGGAATGCGCGACTTATCGAGCCACAACACTAAGCGGCTGGCGCAGGGTCATATTCACCCGATCCGGCCCCATAGGGATCGTGTCGCCCTTCATTTCAGTCACAAGACCGGCGAAAAACTCCATCTGGGCCGCCGCGATGGCCGCGTCGCCGCGCATCTCGGTATATGGGTTGCCGCAATTGGCCGCGTCCATCATCGAAAGCTCATCTCCGCGCTTGTGCAAGAGAGCCGCGATTTCCTGCAGAATACTGGCACGCTCAAGAGGAGCAACATCACGCCATTCCTTCAAACACGCAGGCGCTACGTCCACCTCGGCCCGGGTCGCCGCAGCCACTAATCCGATCAGCTGACCTGTGCCCGGGTGTCGCGTTGCCCTTAAATCTGAGACACGACGCGTTCGGGGATATTTTTTGCCCTTAATTATGAGATTCCACTGCCATCGCGCCTATGCTTTTCGCGCGCTGCCGGGCGATGTAAACAACCGCGGCAAGCAGACGTGGCTCCTTATCGAAGGCGCGCAATAGAGCAACCCTTGCATAGTCGTCGATGCCGGAGCTTGAGATGGCCGCTTTGACCAGTGGACGGGATTGGGCTGCATCAATTGCAGCAAGGCCAAACAGCCTTACTTCCAGCCTGTGGCCCTGAAGAGCGTATAACGGATCTCCGCGGAAGGCCTTTAATGATATGGCAAAGGTGACCGCGCGCATTGCGCGCCGAAATTGCTTGGAGCTGCGTAATCGCGCGGCGTATTCAAGCCGCGCGGCGCCGTTGCGCGCACGATTTATCAGCTTTTCGGGCATCTGTTCGCCACTGGCCTTGCCGAGCGTCGGCACAAGTCTCGTCCCACAAACCTGGCAGTCGAATGCCCAGGCTCGCCTCCAATGCTTGAGCGAAAGGCCCTCTCTGGAACATTGCAGGCAATGCTGGAATGGTATCTGGGCCGTCAGCGAGGCTTCTCGTGTCGTCATTGCTGGGAAGGTCAAAGATCGCACAACATCTGGGTCAATCCGTGCGGCGTTGGCAATCTTCGCCGCCGCAGCCGCGTCGACGTTGAAGTTCAAGGCGGTGCCATGCGCGGTATCGATTCTGAGATGAGCCAGTAGTTCCGCATCATCACAGTAGTTGGCCGCCGCCAGCCTAGACAACCAACCTGACAACAACTCGTCGGGCAGCGGCGCGACAGTCTTGGGCAGCGGGTGCGGCTTCACACCCCGGACTTCTCGAGCCGCCGATGGGGGTTCGCATGGCGCGACCAAACCGGCGTCCATTTTGCGATTGCGTCATCGGTGATGCATTCATCACCTGTGACAATGGCGTCGATGGAAAGATCCTTGATCAGGGCGAAGATGCGCGAGGTCACCCCGCCGGTCAGCGCAAGTATCTGCTTTAGTGACTTGACCTTCAGATTGGATTTCTTCTCGAGGGGCATTGCCGCGATGAGTGTCTGGATCATGTCCGAGAACTCGGCGTCGTCGCGCCAGTTTGGAAGGTGATGTTCGTCCAGCCGCCTGGCAAGCTGGATATCACCACGGATGGCATCGACGGCCTCGCTGACCCCCAGGCAGACCAGCGACACTTCGAGTTCATTGCTGAGATACCGCAGAACATTGAGAAAGCGGCGCTGTTCGCGGTGGGTCCCGGCCAAGAGGTTGTGGACTTCGTCGATCATGATCATCCGCAGGCCAAGGTCGCGCAAGAGCGCGACGACACGGACTTCGAGGGAGGCCACATTTTGAGCGCGCGCGCTCAGTGCCGTGGCCGGTGCCCCGACGGTCGCCAGGATGTGCAGATAGAACCGTCGTTCGTCGGGAGCTGGTGGTGCTTGTAACAGTAACAGCGGCGTTCGCGTAATTCCCGATGCTGGGTCATATTCCGGTGCATATCTGCGCGAAAGATTGCGGGCGATCATCGTCTTTCCGATCCCGGACGCGCCATGCACAAGAAGGCCAGGCATACGGGTTTGCCTTGGCGCTTCGATCATACACTGCAAACGGTCCAGAACTTGTTCGGCCCGCGGAAAGCCAATCCAGATATCCGATTGAATGAGGGTGATCCGACCGTCTTCCTCTGTTTTTCCTGCCCTCAATTCACCATCTCTCCACCTTGAACAATGGGCGCGATGTATCACCCGTATCGATCGCGCGCAGCCCTTCGGTTGTTGAGACGGCCGAGTTGGCGCCCTCCAATGTCCCTTTTCTTTCACGGGATCGGCGTTCGGCCCTCGTCAGGCTCCGGCTTTCAGACTCGATTTGGCGTTGCTGTCGGATCAGCTCAGCCAGGACCAGCTCATTGGACCCGGACTTGCCAAGGGCACGGGCATTCCTCATGGCTTCGCGATATTCCCAGAGCGACACAGGCGGAATTTCCAGGTTTCGGTACCGAGCTTCGACGTATCGGTCATTATCCAGTTCGACCCAGATCACCGAGAGGTCGCGAGGGTCGTAGCGGACGACCACCTTTCCATCCCCGCGCCCGATGTGGCCTGCAAGCGCATCGGACCAGTACCGTATCTGGAACAGATGGATGCCGTCACGCCTGACCTTGCGCAGTTCACTTGGCAGAAAGCTCACCCGAAAGGCTTCAATCTCGAAGGGGATATCGCCCATCATTTGCTCTGAGAGCGCCTCCCATTTGGCAACGGGCGTGCAGCCAAGACTTGAATGAATGCTGTTGTTGTAGCGGCAGATTTCCAGAGCAAACCAGCGATCGAAGTCGCTTAAGGTCATCGTGGCCATGCCCTCGGCGTCATAGTCGCCCTTGGCCACGACCGAGGATTGCGTTGTTCCAGGCAACAGGTGCACGGCCCCCATCATCGTGCCGATCAATCGTTCGATGTGCCCTCCGAAATGAGGACTGCCTGGCGGCCGATAGACCAGATCGATCCCCCATTCTGCACATGCCGACCGAAAGGCATGCGACCGGAAATCGCGCCCGTTATCGACGTGGATGCTATGCGGTTTACCCTGCGCGGGCCAAGGAACATTGCGCACCAATTCCGCCAGAAGTTCCGCCTTGGGGGCCACAGCCTGTGTCAGGCAAAGCGCCACCGACAGACGCGAAGGTGCCTCGAGAGAGGTGTAATATCCGGTCACCATCCGCGTTGCGACGTCGATCGCCAGCGTGACCCAAGGCCGCCCAATTGGTTTGCGTTCAAAACTGTCGACGAGAATGATGTCCGCAGGCGTATGGTCGATTTGCACGACCTCCAGTGGCCGGTTTGCCTTGTTGTCGCCTACGACCGGCGCAAATTTCTGGCGGGCCGCCTTTGCGCCTTCGCGTGCCTTGGCAATTTCACGGGCATCCATTGCATCCAGCCTGCGCTGAACCGTCCGACGTGTCGGCGGTTGCAAGCCCTGCTGCCAGCACGCGCTTCGGATTTCTGTCACGATGCGCGACAGGCTTGGGCGTTCCCGCCGTAAGAAATAACGGCGAAGATGTTCTTCGATCACCGCTTCCACCTTGCCGGATATCAAGGTTGTACCAGTCGGGCGGCCCCGTTTCCGAGAAGCCAGCGCGCTGGTGCGCCCACCCTCTTCGGCCAGACGCTTTATCCAGCGCCAGACAGTCGCCCTGCTGACACCAAGCTCCCAAACGGCGTCATTGATGCCACTTTCCAGACTGCCAGTTCCTTTGAGATATGCCTGAACAAGCGGACGCAGAACGGCCGCCCTGCGCGCCTCCTCAGCACCAGCGGCAACGAAGTCTTCGCGATCATCATCCATCAATATTTGCCACACGAAGCTGCGAACCCTGTCTCAGGTTTAAGGGCAAAAATATCGGATTTAAAGGCAAAATATCATATTTAAGGGCAAAGCAAGGCCGTTGATTTCGTTGGATTTCTCATCTCACAATTAAGGGCTACGCGACAGGCATGTTCATGCCGCTGCCCGGCCGGGCACATGGCTTGGCGAGATGCTGACGCGCAAGCCGCCGATGCTGGTGCGGGTCGCGCTGGCGA
>PAPN01000018.1 GCA_002708925.1 Paracoccaceae bacterium | reverse complement strand
AGCGCGGCCGAGGTTTCCATCTCAAAGCTGAAGGACGCGTCATTCAGCGCCAGTTTCTCAATCGCATCGCGCAGGTCTTCGAATTCCGCGGAATCCACGGGGAAAAGCCCACAGAACACCACCGGGACAGACGGTTTGAAGCCCGGCAGGGGCTCGGGCGTCTGACGTTTTTCATGGGTGATCGTGTCACCCACCTTGGTATCCCGCACCTGCTTGATCGAGGCCGTGATGAACCCGATCTCACCGGGCCCCAGCACATCCACATTCTGCATCTGCGGGCGGAACACGCCCACCCGGTCCACACCGTATTTGGCGCCGGTCTGCATCATGCGAATCTGATCGCCCTTTTTCAGCTTACCGTCCATGATCCGCACCAGAACGACCACACCCAGATAGGGGTCATACCAGCTGTCCACCAGCATCGCCTTCAGCGGCGCATCCGGATCGCCGGAATGAGGCGGCGGCAGGCGCTTCACGATCGCCTCCAGCACATCGGGGATACCGATGCCGGTCTTGGCGGAAATCAGGCAGGCGTCCGAGGCATCAATGCCGATCACATCCTCGATCTGCTCGGCCACGCGCTCGGGCTCGGCGGCGGGCAGGTCCACCTTGTTCAGCACCGGCACGATCTCGTGATCGGCCTCAATCGCGGTATACACATTGGCCAGCGTCTGCGCCTCAACCCCCTGGCTGGCATCCACCACCAGCAAAGACCCCTCGACCGCACGCATCGAGCGGCTGACCTCATAGGCAAAGTCCACGTGGCCGGGCGTGTCGATCAGGTTCAGCACATAGGTTTCGCCATCCTGCGCGGTGTAATCAATCCGCACGGTGTTGGCCTTGATGGTGATACCGCGCTCGCGCTCGATATCCATGCTGTCCAGCAACTGTTCCTTCATATCCCGATCCGCCACCGTGTTGGTGGATTGAATCAGGCGGTCGGCCAGGGTGGATTTCCCGTGGTCAATATGGGCAACAATCGAGAAATTGCGGATGTGCTTTAGGTCGGTCATGGATCAGCGATATGATGCGGAATCGCGCGGCGGTCAATGGGCATGAACAGCCCAAAAGGCCCCGACAGCGCCGCTTGGATCATTTTTCACGTCCGGCTCAGTCGAAATCGAAAATCTCACTTAGAAAGCTCTTGCGCTTTTTGTATTTGGACTTGCGGTAACGCTCGTCGTATGCGTCGCCCCGATCATACCCTGCTGCCCGCTGCGGGGCCGGTTGCGATTGCGCGGCGCTGCGCTCAATGATCTTGTCCAGTTCACCCCGATCCAGCCAGACACCCCGGCATTGCGGACAATAGTCAATCTCGACCCCCGCGCGTTCAGTCATCACCAGCTGGGTTCCGTCGATCGGGCATTGCATCGGGCACACTCTCCTGTGTTGTGGCGTTCCACAGGATGTGGGGGCACCGCCACCAGGTTACAAGAACCCGCCCGCCCCCTGCCCCGCAGCGGTTTCATCTTGCCCCAAATACTCCGCCAGAGGCGTCCCGCCCCCAATCCCCTCCGAACGGTCGCGGCCCTAGCGCAGCACATGAACCGCGCATTTGGCATGGCGCACCACCTGCGCCGCGGTCGAGCCCAACAGCAGATCCTGCATTCCCGGCCGGTGCGAGGCAATCACGATACAATCGATCTCATTGCGATCCGCCCATTCCACAATGCTGCGTCCCGAATGGCCCTCAATCACCACCGCCTCCGCATCGGGCAATTCCGCCCCCATAGTGGCCAGCTCGGCCTCAATGGCCAGCCGGGTTTCCGCCGCGAAATCCGTGGGCATATAGGAAATCGCATAGCTGGGGACGCTCTCCATCACGTGGATCAGCGTGATCTTCCCGCCCTCTTTACAGAGCGTCCGGGCAACATCAATCGCACCGCCAGCGTCACGGTCACTGTCGAAAGAAACGGGAACAAGAATATTGGCATACATGGGTCACCTCCTGATCTTCTGGCTTCATCTTGCGGCAAAATGCGGTGCGGTGCCTTGATGCAGGTCACATTGCGCGGCCCATTGCATTCGCATTTTGGAATGTTTATACAGATCGGCAACCCAAGCGCGCCCAGCGCCGCTCGGTCCGCAAATCCGCCTGAAACCCGAAAGGATCCCACTATGTCGATTGATCGCGCAATGTTCCGTTTTGCTGGCGTCATGGTACTGCTCAGCGTCGTGCTAACTGTCTATGTCCACCCCTATTTCGTCTGGCTGACCGTATTCGTCGGTGCCAACCTGCTGCAATCCTCGTTCACGGGCTTCTGCCCGGCCGCCATCGTGTTCAAGAAACTGGGCGCAAAACCCGGCTGCGCTTTCGAGTAACCCCTTCGGGCCCCTCCAGGGGCTCCGGAGGGGCTTCTGGCAGAAAGACAGAAAAGAAACGGCCGCGCAGACGATGCGCGGCCTTTTCGTGAGCAGTCAGGCTGTGTGAGCAATCAGGCCGTGGCCATTCCCGGCGGCGCGCCATCCGAAGGGCGCGACAGACGCCACGCCAGCAGGATCAGCACAGCCGGTCCGATCAGGGCCACCCCAAGATACAGCCCCAAGGCTGCGCTAAGCGACAGGCCGAACCCAAGCAGCCCGGCCGCTGCGGCCAGAAAANCTGCTGTGCTGAATACCATCAGTGCAACCAATGCCATTTTGTGCCTCCGCTTTTGCTGTATCTTGCGGCCTCAGGGATTAATACAACGTAAACGGGTGAATATGGCAAGAGTGAGGCATAAATTCATTCTGTGCCTTTTTCGGCGGATTTCCTCTGACGACTCATCGGCACGGCCTGCCCCCGCAGGGCAACCCCGGTCAGCAGAAAGAAAAAGGGCGACCCAAAGGCCGCCCCTGTCTCGGATGATCCCGCACGATTAGCGCGAGAATTTCTTGTGCTTGATCCGCTTCGGCTCCAGCGCGTCGGCACCCAGGCGGCGTTTCTTGTCTTCTTCGTAGTCCTCGAAGTTGCCCTCGAACCATTCGACATGGGCGTCGCCCTCGAAGGCCAGAATGTGGGTACAGATCCGATCAAGGAAGAAACGATCGTGCGAGATCACCACGGCGCAGCCGGCAAAATCAACCAGGGCGTCTTCCAGCGCGCGCAGGGTTTCCACGTCCAGATCGTTGGTCGGTTCATCGAGCAGCAGCACGTTCCCGCCCGAGCGCAGCAGGCGCGCCATATGCACGCGGTTGCGTTCACCACCCGACAGCAGGGAAACCTTTTTCTGCTGGGTGCCGCCCNTGAAGTTGAAAGCCGAGCAATAAGCCCGCGCGTTCACCTCGGCGTCGCCCAGTTTAATGATGTCCTGACCGTCAGCGATGGCCTCCCATACGGTGTCATTGTCGTTCAGGTCGTCGCGCGACTGATCCACATAGGACAGCTGCACCGTGTCGCCGTATTCGACGCTGCCCTCGTCGGGCTGTTCCTGGCCGGTCAGCATACGGAACAGGGTGGTTTTACCNGCGCCGTTGGGGCCGATCACGCCNACNATGCCNCCGGGCGGCAGGCTGAANNNCAGNNCTTCGANCANNNGNTTGTCACCCANNNNCTTNNNCAGNCCGTTNACCTCNATCACCTTNNNGCCNAGACGCNGNCCGTTNGGNATNANGATCTGNGCNCGNGNGANTTTNTCNCGCTCGGANTGNTTNGCCANNTCGTTATAAGCGTTGATCCGGGCCTTGGATTTGGCCTGACGGGCCTTGGGCGAAGCACGCATCCATTCCAGTTCGCGTTCCAGCGTCTTTTGCTTGGCCTTGTCTTCCTTGGCCTCACGCTCCAGCCGTTTGGCTTTTTGTTCCAGCCAGGCCGAGTAGTTGCCCTCGTAGGGGATACCGCGGCCGCGATCCAGTTCCAGAATCCAGCCGGTGATGTCATCCAGGAAATAGCGGTCGTGGGTAACGCACAGGATGGTGCCTTTGTAATCGATCAGGTGCTGTTGCAGCCAGGCGATGGTTTCCGCGTCCAGGTGGTTGGTCGGTTCGTCGAGCAACAGCATGTCGGGCGCTTCCAGCAGCAGCTTGCACAGGGCAACGCGGCGCTTTTCACCCCCCGACAGTTTGGTCACATCGGCATCATCGGGCGGGCAGCGCAGCGCCTCCATCGAGACATCGACCTGACTGTCCAGATCCCACAGGTTCTGGCTGTCGATCTCGTCTTGCAGCTTGGCCATCTCATCGGCGGTTTCGTCGCTGTAGTTCATCGCCAGTTCGTTATAGCGGTCCAGGATGGCCTTTTTCTCGGCCACGCCCAGCATCACATTGCCGCGCACGTCCAGCGAAGGGTCCAGCTCGGGCTCCTGCGGCAGATAGCCCACCTTGGCGCCCTCGGCGGCCCAGGCCTCGCCGGTGAAGTCCTTATCCAGACCGGCCATGATCTTCATCAGGGTCGATTTACCGGCACCGTTGACGCCGACCACACCGATTTTCACACCGGGCAGGAAGGACAGGTGGATATTCTCAAAGCACTTCTTGCCGCCGGGGTAAGTCTTTGAGACCCCCTGCATGTGATAAACGTATTGATAGGCTGCCATGTCGGACCTCGGGGTTCGGGGAAATCAGGTTGGGCCGTGTGATAGCCGAGGTTTATGAGAGGAGCAATTGTTATGGGCTATAGTTTTGACGAGATCGGGATGACGCGCGCAGATATTCTGGCCGCATTGGACGCGATGCCGGATCAGGATGTTTCACCGTCAAGCTGGTCAGGGAAGGTGTATCTGATGGATCCGCGTGATGGGATGCTGTGGGATTTAAAGCCTGCTGTGCGTATTGCCGGGGCATTGTCCGGGAAAGATCTGTATCCACAGTTCACCAGCGATAGGTATCGCCGCGATCTTGGCAAGCTGGGCTTTGCATATGTTATCTTTGACAAAGATCGCAAGCGTCATCTTGGCCTGTCCGGTTTCGACCCCGAAGAGCTGGCCGACCCCCACACCGTATTTCACCCGGATGGCCACGAAACCGAAAACAATGCCGAGACGCTTCTGAACCCCTCGGAACCGGCTCAGTCCCAGCAGGCACCTCTGGGATATGAGCGCAAAATCGCTAAGTATCATTTAAGATGGGAACGGCGCGGGGTCAGTACGCGGCGGATCAAAGAGACCAAGGGGCTGGTCTGCGAAGGCTGCGATCTGGACGCCGAAGCGGCCTTTGGGCGTGACAAGGCCATGGCCTGCATGGATGCGCATCACCTGCGGCCCGTGGCGCAGATGCCACCGCAGGAGCGGGCCGTATCACCCGATGATTTCGCCGTTCTATGCGCCACCTGTCACCGCCTGATCCATACGCTGAAGCGCCCGGACGACCTGAAAGGGCTGCGACGCCTGAGGAAGCGCTAAGCCCACGCCCCTACAGGGTCTTTTCAAAAAAGTGGTCCGGATAGGGGTCATCGTTGAAACGGTCGATCTCGGTCCAGCCAGCGCTGGGATACATGCTGACGGCCTCGGGCAGGGCCGAGTTGGTATCCAGCCGCAAGGTAGCAATGCCCAGATCGCGCGCGCGGGTTTCAATCCGGAACATCAGGCGCTTGGCCATCCCCAGCCCCCGCGCGGCGGGCGAGACCCACAGGCGTTTGATCTCGGCATAGCCCTTGTCCGTGCCCTTCAGCCCGACGCAGCCCAGCGGCACCCCATCCGACACCGCCACCACAAAGGCCCCGCGCGGCGCCAGCATATCCGCGGCCTCGGGATCGGCGGACAGAGACACGTCAAACCCGGTGCGCAGACGCTGCGACAGTTCCTTGTAATAGGCGTTCAGGCACCCAAGGGCCGCCGGGTGGCGCGGGTCCAGCTCTTGCATGTCAACGTCATCGGGGCCCAGAGCCGTGGCGATCAGATCCATCGCCGCCAGAACAGCGGCCGGATCGGGATGGCGCGTCAGCAGGGATTGGGCGCGGGCATTGGACAGGGCATTATAGGCCTCACACTCGGCCCGCCCTCGATCCGTCAGGACGGCGCGGCGCCGACGGCCATCGGCGGCGTCTTTCTCTAAGGTGGTCAGGCCCTCATCCTGTAGCGTTTTCAGATAGCGGCTCAGCAAGGTCTTATCCAGCCCCAGGTAGCGGCGAATATCCTCTAGATCTGCACCCTGCGCGCCGATGGCATGAAGCACCCGCGCCACCCCCAACGGCCGCCCGCGCCCCAGGAAAGACTGATCCAGAGCCCCGGTTTCACGCGTCACCGCCCGATTGAAGCGGCGGATGCGGGCGATTGCATTGTCGGACATTTTTGATTTACCTCAGTCAACCTATTTGGTTTGCATAAGTCAACGATACTCTCTCTGTCAACCGCAGGATGCGTCAATCGGCTTGACAGGCCTCATATGCCAGGGCGATGGAAGCGGGATGAGAAACTCTGTGCCATATGCGCCTGCGGGGCGGGTGGTCGGGCTGCTGGGGGGATCCTTCGATCCGGCCCACGAAGGCCATGCGCATATCACCCGCGAGGCCCTGAAACGCTTCGGGCTGGACGAGGTCTGGTGGCTGGTCAGCCCCGGCAACCCGCTTAAAGAACACGGCCCCGCCGGCATGGATCGCCGCCTCCGGCACGCGCGGCAGGTGATGCAGCACCCGCGCGTCAAAATCACCGACATCGAGGCACAGCTGGGCACGCGCTATACCGCGCAGACCCTGCGCCAGTTGCAGCGGCTTTATCCAAAGGTCCGCTTTGTCTGGCTGATGGGCGCGGACAATCTGGTGCAGTTCAGCCAATGGCAGGACTGGCGATGGATCATGCGCTCGGTCCCGGTAGGAGTGCTGGCCCGGCCCGGCCAGAGAATCTCGGCCCGGTCCTCGAAAACCGCACGGGTATTCGAGCACGCGCGCCTGGGCCGATCCGACAGCCGGATGCTGGGACATGCCGCAGCGCCGAAATGGTGCTTTCTGAACGTCCCGATGCGAGATCATTCGTCAACAGAAATCCGCGACAGGGGTGATTGGCGCTAATTCAGAAGCAAACGTCAATTTTGGGCGCTTGTTCTATATGAAAGGCTGGGGTTAGATTTTCCCATGGTTCAACGCATTTCCAGACGTTCCTTTTTTACCATCGCTGCGGGGTTCGCGGCGCAGCCCGTGCTGGCGGGGCCGCCTGCTCTGTCACTGCGCCCGCATCTGCGCCCCGACGGGTTTCACAAGATGGCCGTCACCGGGGCCGAGGCCCTGATCGCCAAGGCCGGGCTAAGCGGAGAGGTCTCGTTCATCGTGGCCGACGCGAAAACCGGCCAGATCCTAGAGACCCGCCACGCTGATCAGGGGCTGCCGCCGGCCAGTGTGGCGAAATCCGTGACCGCTCTTTATGCGCTGGAACATCTGGGGCCTGACCATCGCTTTCGGACGCGCCTGATTGCTACAGGTCCGGTTCAGGGCGGCAAAATCCAGGGCGATCTGATCCTGGCGGGCGGCGGCGACCCGACCCTGGACACCGATGCCCTGGCGACAATGGCCGCAGGGCTGAAAAACGCGGGCGTCACCGGGATAACCGGCAAATTTCTGGTCTGGGGCGGCTCTGTTCCCTATGCGCGGCAGATCGATTCCAGCCAGCCCGAGCATGTAGGCTATAACCCGGCGCTCTCGGGGCTGTCGCTGAACTTCAACCGGGTGCATTTCGAATGGAAACGGGCTGGCGACAGTTGGGGCGTGACAATGGACGCCCGATCCGAACGCTACCGCCCTGCCGTCCGTGTGGCCACGATGTCCGTCGTGAAACGGGATCTGCCGGTCTATACCTATCGCGACCGCAACGGCGTGGACAGCTGGACCGTCGCCAGCGGGGCCCTGGGCAAGGGCGGCTCTCGCTGGTTGCCCGTGCGCAAACCGGACATCTACGCCGGGCAGGTATTCCGTACCCTGGCCCGCGCGCAGGGAATTGCGCTACCGCGCGAGGCCCAGGCCGCCAAACTGCCGGGTGGGACGGCTCTGATCACCCATGAAAGCGACACGCTGCGCAACATCCTGCGCGGGATGCTGAAATATTCCACCAACCTGACCGCCGAACTGGTGGGGCTGGCGGCCACGCGGGCGCGGCTGGGTAAGGCCGGCACTCTGCGCGGCTCGGCCCAGGAAATGAGCCGCTGGGCCGCGCAAAGGCTGGGCATGACGCATACCCGGCTGGTGGATCACTCGGGATTGGGCGATGGCTCGCGCCTGACATCCGAGGACATGGGCCACGCCCTGAGCGCCGCCTATCACAACGGCCCGCTGCGCGATCTGATGAAGAATATCCCCCTGCGCGATGCGCGCGGACGGGTGAACAAGGCCCACCCGATCAAGGTACGCGCCAAGACCGGAACGCTGAATTTCGTCAGCTCTCTGGCCGGGTACATGACGGCCGCAGACGGGACCGAGCTGACTTTCGCGATTTTCACCGCAGATCAATCCCGCCGCAAACGCCTGAGCCGCGCCGAACGTGAACGCCCCGACGGGGGGCGCCACTGGAACAAGTCGTCAAAGAAGCTGCAACAGGCCCTGATCGAGCGCTGGGGCACGCTTTATGGCAGTTAAAGGCTGATGTGCCGCGCCCGCGCGCCACGCTCGATCGCGGCGGCGTGCAGGCGGTCGATGTTCAGCTCATAACGGATTTCTTCCAGCAGGCGCAGCTCGGTTTCCTGAAGCGTGCCATCGGCGGCAGCCACATCGCAGGCCAGCGCATAGGCCGTTTCGAACAGTTTTTCCGGCAGGTTATCGCGGATCAGACCGAACAGAGCATCCAGCCCGTCCTCTTCTCCGAACAGATCCATCACGGTTTTGCCCATGACATTCATCCGGTCGATATCGTAATCGGCAAAAATCGGCAGGTGATTCACCGCGTTCTGAATCTTCACCAATTCAGCGGTGCGCAGCTCCTCGTCTGAGGCCGAAACGGCAATCATCAGCGCCACAAGGCAGTCTTGCGGGCTGAGCGGGTGGGAAACATCGGCTTCTGCGGTCATTTCATGCGTCCTGATGATCGTTGTCGCAGTGCAGAATATTGACTGTCGCGCCGCGCCGCAATAGGAAGCGGCGGTCTGCCGCGCATGGGGCGCGGGCGGACCCATTTCTGTTGGAGCAAGACATGTCTGACCTGCGTGAAGCCGCACTCAAATCCAAAGCCTGGCCCTTTGAGGAGGCCCGCAAGCTGGTCAAACGCTACGAAAAGAAGGCCCCCGAAAAGGGGCATGTCCTGTTTGAAACCGGCTATGGGCCGTCGGGCCTGCCGCATATCGGCACCTTTGGCGAGGTCGCCCGCACCACGATGATCCGCCACGCGTTCGAGCTGATCAGCGACATCCCCACCCGTCTGATCTGTTTTTCGGACGATATGGACGGGATGCGCAAAGTGCCCGAAAACGTGCCGAACCAGGAATTGCTGCACGCCAATATCCAAAAACCTCTGACCGCCGTGCCCGACCCGTTCGAGGAATACGACAGCTTTGGCGACCATAACAACGCCATGCTGCGCCGGTTTCTGGATACGTTCGGATTTGAATACGAGTTCTACTCGGCCACCGAATTCTACAAGACCGGCCAGTTCGACGAGGTGCTGAAACGCGCCGTAGACAAATACGATGACGTGATGAAGGTGATGCTGAAATCCCTGCGCGAAGAGCGCCAGCAGACCTACTCGATCTTCCTGCCCATCCACCCCGAAACCGGCCGCGTTCTGTATGTGCCGATGAAATCGGTAAACAAGGACGATTACACCATCACCTTCGATGACGAGGACGGCCGCGAATGGACCCTGCCGGTGACTGGCGGCAATGTGAAACTGCAATGGAAGCCCGATTTCGGCGCCCGCTGGGCCGCTCTGGACGTGGATTTCGAAATGTACGGCAAGGATCACAGCACCAACACGCCGATCTATGACCGGATCTGCCAGATTCTGGGCGGCAAGAAGCCCGAGCATTTCACCTATGAGCTGTTCCTGGACGAAAACGGTGAGAAGATTTCCAAGTCGAAAGGCAACGGGCTGACGATCGACGAATGGCTGACCTATGCCAGCACGGAATCCCTGTCGTACTTCATGTATCAAAAGCCCAAAACCGCCAAGCGGATGCATTTCGACGTTATCCCCAAGGCCGTGGACGAATACCACCAGCAGCTGCGCGCCTTCCCCGGTCAGGATGCGGCGCAACAGGTGAATAACCCGGTCTGGCATATCCACAACGGCAACCCGCCCGCGTCCACCATGGTGGTGCCTTTTGGGATGCTGCTGAACCTGGCGTCCGTGTCGGGGGCCGAGGACAAGGACACGATGTGGGGCTTTATTCAGCGCTATGCGCCGGATGCCAGCCCCGAAACCAATGCCGATATGGATCAGGCCGCGGGCTTTGCCGTGCGCTACTACAACGACTTCGTGAAGCCGACCAAAGTGTTCCGCGCGCCCACCGATCTGGAGCGCGAAGCCCTGACCGAGCTTCGCGACAAGCTGGCCGCCTGGGATGCCCCCGTGGACGCAGAAGAGCTGCAAGGGCTGGTGTTCAGTGTGGGCCGCGAACGGTTCGATCCGATGCGCGACTGGTTCAAGGCGCTCTATGAGGTGCTGCTGGGCGCGTCCCAGGGGCCGCGCTTCGGCGGGTTCATCGCGCTCTATGGGATCGACGAAACCATCGCTCTGATTGATAAGGGCCTGGCGGGCGAGCTGGGCTAAGCCCCGTCTGGACCAATATCCGGACATATATAAAGAGGCCGCGCCGGGTGCGCGGCCTTTTGCATTTTACGCTTGTTTTTGCAGACGGCGCGCAGGATGAATGTCGCATGACGGGATACGAGCCTCTGAACACGCTGAAACCCGTGGCGCGGGACATCTGGCTGATCGACGGCCCCGCGATCCGGTTTTACGGGATGCCCTTTTCCACCCGTGCCACGGTGGCCCGGCTGGCCGGTGGCGGGCTGTGGGTACATTCGCCCACGCGGCTGACGGATGGGCTGCACACCGAGCTGGACGCGCTGGGGCCAGTGCGCCACCTGATCGCGCCGAACTGGATTCACTATGCCTATGTGCATGAATGGCAGGCGGCCTTCCCCAGCGCCCAGGCCTGGGCCGCGCCGGGCGTAAAGGAACGCGCCAGGCGGCGCGGGCTGCCGGGGCGGTTCGATCATGCGCTGACGGATGAGGCACCGCAAGCCTGGGCCGGACAGATCGAACAGCTGATCGTGAAGGGCTCTTTGATCCACCGCGAGGCAGTGTTTTTCCACCGCGCCAGCCGCAGCCTGATCCTGACAGACCTGATCGAGAATTTCGACCCCGAACACTTGCCCTGGTGGATGAAGCTGGCCACCCGGATCGGCGGCATTCAGGCCCCGAACGGGGGAATGCCGCGCGATATGCGGCTGACCTTTCGCAATCATTTTCCGGCGCTGCGGGGCTCGGTTCAGCAGATGCTGGAGTGGAATCCCGAACGGGTGATCCTGGCCCATGGGCGCTGGTTCAAAACCGATGGGGCCGCTCAGCTACAGCGCGCCTTTGACTGGCTGCCGGATTCGCGCGACGGATCATAAAGTGTAACCCTCTGGAAACAATCAGCAAACGCCCCCACCGTCACGGTGGTCTCAGGGGCTGTTAACCCTTCGTTTGCTATCCCCCTCTCAGCCGGGAGCGGACCCGGACAGCGGATTGCCCGGTCAGGCATGTGGCCTTGCGGGGACAGAGGAAAGGATACGCAATGAACAAGGCGATTACCGATGGTGTGGTATTCATGCCCACCCCGTTCGAGGCTGGGCTGGATGTGTGGTCCAGTGGGGAAGGCACGCCCGGCTCGGACACTTATGACGGGGCCGTGAACGCGGCCTTTGTGCCTGCGGACCAGGATTTCGCGGGCTGTCTGGAATTGCAAAAAACCACCAGCACGCAGCTGCTGCGCTATATGGGCGAAACCCCGATTTATCCGGGCTGCTATCTGCGCATCACCGCACGGGTCAAGGCGATCAGCGGCAACCTGCCCAGCGTTCAGATTTCGGGCTGGGCCGGAGATGGCAACAATGATCTGGTCACCGGGCTGACACGGGTCGGAACCTCGGTGGATCTGACCAGCTACGGCGAGGTCGTCGAGATCAGCGCCATCGTCGGCTCGGGCAATCGCGGCGGTGTGGACATGATCTGGCCCGATCCGGTGATCTATGGGCATTTCGGCCTGAATATCACGGGCCCCAACGGCGGCGTGATCCGTGTGGACGACATCGTGATCGAGGACATCACCGAGGCGTATCTGCGCTCGATGCTGGATTGGGTGGACGTGCGCGATTTCGGCGCCATCGGCAATGGTGTGACGGACGACACCGCCGCCTTCGAGGCCGCAGACGATGCCGCAGACGGGCGCATTGTGCTGATCTCGGCCGGGACGTACTATCTGGGCAGCGACGTGACGTTTTCAAACCGGGTGCGTTTCGAGGGCACAGTGACCATGCCGGACGCGGCCATGCTGTCGCTGACCAAAAACTTTGACCTGCCCACCTATATTGACGCCTTCGACAACGAAGAGCTGGCGTTCAAAAAGGCGTTTCAGTCGCTGCTGAACAATTCCGATCACGAATCGCTGGATCTGGGCGGGCGACGGATCTCGGTTTCGGGGCCGATTGACATGCAGGCGGCGGTGAACAATCGCACCGAATACGCCACCCGCCGCCAGATCCGGAACGGCCAGTTCTATGCCGAAAACAACGCGAACTGGGATACCGAGAGCTTCACCTCGACCGCGACCTATAACGCAAACAATCCGACAACCCTGACCAATGTCACCAATGTCGCCAATATCCCGATCGGCGCGCTTGTGTGGGCAAACGGGGTGGGCCGCGAAGTCTATGTCCGCGCGAAAAACAACGCCACGCAGGAAATCACCCTGTCCCGGCCCCTGTATGATGCGGTGGGCACGCAGACCTATTCCTTTACGCGGTTCAAATACATTCTGGATTTCTCGGGGTTCCAGAAGCTGTCGAAGTTCATGATTTCGGATGTCGAGTTCCAATGCGGCGGCCGCAGCAGCGGCATTCTGCTGGCACCGGCAGGCCTGACGTTCCATCTGAAGGACAGCTTCATGACCGCGCCCAAGGATCGCGGGATTTCCAGCCCCGGCGAAGGCTGTCAGGGCATGTTGATCGACCGCTGCCAGTTCCTGTCGGACGAAGGCGGCACCCGCGCGCAGGATCGGGTCTCGATTGCGCTGAATGCCAATGCCAACGACGTGAAACTACGCAACAACCGGATCACCAAGTTCCGTCATTTCGCGGTCTTGGCCGGGACCAGCTCGATCATTTCGGGCAACCACTGGTTCCAGGGCGACAGCGAACTGGAGGGCCTGCGGACCTCGGGCCTGGTGCTGACCAGCCCCCACAACCGCGCCACCATCGACGGCAACTATATCGACAACTGCTTTGTCGAATGGACGAACGAACACGACCCCGCGCCGGAATTCAACAGCGAGTTTTCCTTCAGCGCGCTGAACATTTCAAACAACGTGTTCCAGTCGATCGATTCGGCGTCCTGGTTCCGCTTCATCGTGATCAAGCCGCACGGGTCCGGGCATTTCATCAACGGGCTGAATGTCACCGGCAACGTGTTCCGCTCGATCCATGGAGTGCTGGACCGCGTGGACCGGGTGGATACCTCGTTTGCCGATCTGGATTTCGGCCGGATGCGCAACATCGTGGTCAAGGGCAACAGCTTTAACAACATCGAACAAGGCATCGAGAACCCGCTGGTTCTGGATCATGAGCAAAACACCCCCAATGACACCTGGACGGTTTATTGCGCGGGCCCGCTGCCGTTTGGCGGCTATGCGCGCAATGTCGAATCCGTCGTGGCCCGGTCCCGCATCCGCGACGGAGGGGGCTCGGATAATTTCGCGATGCCCTGGGTATCGACCGAAGAGGGCGCCAACCGCGATCAGGTACAGCTGCACTGGCCGGAAAATGTCGAGGGCGATGTGACGGTTGTCGTCCGGATGGACGCCTACTAGGTCCGGATGGACGCCTACTAGGCCCCCGCCGCCGGGATCAGATCCCCAGCGCGCAGGTGAAAGGCCCGTCCGAAGCCCCCGTTCAGAAAGGCCCGGACCGGCTCGAACCGCACGAAACTGAAATCGCCAAGCGACAGATACAGCTTGGCCTTGGGATGGTCGCGCAGATACTGCGCGGCCATTTTTTCGTGTTGATCAGAGGGGCGCGGAATGAACGCTGCACGCGCTTGCACGGTCAGACGCGGATGGGCCAGGGCATCGCCTTTCTGCCCCGGCTCGCCCACCAGCAGGGCACAGGCCGGATCGGCCCGCAGCGCCTGCGTATGATAGGCCAGCGCAGACACCAAAGACACGGCCGCGCCCTGCCCCGCGCTCAGGGCGATGCGGCTGACATAGGGCGCGCCGGTTTCGGGATCCTGCACCGCCAGCGCGGTGAACCGCGCGCTGGACAGAAGGGACTGCGCAAGCGCACGGGCTTCGTCATCGGTGGGGCGAATGGGATCGGTCATGCGACCAGTGTTAAGCAGGTCTGCCACGCGCAGCAAGCCAATCTGCCCGGCCCTCAGAACTCCAGCCAAACCCCGAACTTCAGGCCATATTGCTGCGGCCCGGTCAGTGTATGGGTCAGCCCCAGTTCGCCCCAGACGTGGTCTCCGAAGCGCCGCACGACCGAAGGCGCCAACTTTGCGTCAAAGGACAGGCCCGGCACGGTGCTCGTCTGCACTTGCAGGATCGCTTTCCATCGGTCCGAAGGTGACACGCCGACGGTTGCGTCCACTTTGTAGGTGGTCGCACGCGTGGCCGTCACGGTGATCGCGGCGGCATCCACCGTCAGCCAGCCCCCGCCCCAACGTGTCTCAATCCCCTTGCCATAGCTTAGCCCCGCGCGCGAAATGGCCCAGCCCCGGTCGATACCGCCGCCCATCTCCAGCGCGAAACGATGGCCTTTTTCGCTGGTCCACAGGGGAATCCGGGTATAGGCGACACCAGAGAAATGGACCTGATCATATCTGACATCCACCACCATCGTCAGCCTGTCCGAAATCCCGTATTCCATATACTGCGAGGTCATGAAGCCGCTGCCAAAGGCACCATCGCTCCAGGTAGAGGACGTCGAGGAAAACCAGTGCCCCTTCCCGCGCGGCCAGGGGCCCGCCTGCGCGGGAAGGGCCAGTAAACACAAGATCACGCACACAAAACGCATGGCTTCCCCTTTCCGCGATAATTTTGCAGAAAGAAAGGTAAACAGCGCGTTAACCAAATCATTCTTTGGGCCGCGCGCCCGGCGGTGCTAGGCTGAATTCCCGAGGATGGAGGAAAAAATGCCCACGATATCGCAGGATTCACATTTTCAGACTGTCATCACCACATTCGAGGCCACGCCCGGCACCTGTCAGGATCTGCTCGACCTGCTGAACAGCGCTTATGATCAGGTGATCTCGAAACAGCCGGGGTTCATCGCGGCCGGATTGCATGTGAACGATGCCCAGACCCGGATCGCCAACTATTCGCAATGGGAAAAACGCGAAGATTACCAAGCCATGCTGCGCACCGAAGAGATGCGCAAGCGCAACCGCGTTATCAACGAGCTGTGCAAAAGCTTCGAGCCCGTGATGTATGATGTGGCCAGAACCTATGGCTGATGGCTAGGGGCGGATCACACCGCCCCCTGCACCCATTGCACGATCGAGGCCGCCGGCAGCGCCCCGGACTGGCGCGCCTGCTCGCGCCCTCCGGCAAAGGCGGCCATGGTCGGAATGCCCCGGATCGCGTATTTCTGGCTGGCGGCGGGGTGGTCCTGCGTGTTGATCTTGACCAGACGCGCCTGCCCGTTCAGCTGCGTGGCGGCCTTGGCAAATTCGGGCGCCATCATCCGGCAGGGGCCGCACCACGGCGCCCAGAAATCCACCACCAGCGGCAGATCGTCATTGCGCGCGGCCTTTTGCAGGGTGGCCAGATCGACCTCGGCCACCTTGGGCCCCAGCAATTTCGCGCCGCAGGTGCCGCATTTGGGACCGGCGCTCAGCTTCTCGGACGGGATGCGGTTTACCTGCCCGCAGTCCAGACAGGTCAGTTTCTTGGAGGACATGGACAGCTCCTTTATACATATTCGATATGGAATATAATCTGCGGCGCGCAGGGTACAAGCCTCAGCGTGCCTGCATCCGCCCGATCAGTTCCAACACTTTGGGGCCCAATTCCTGCACGATCATCCCCACGCCCGTTGCATTGGGATGGATGCCGTCATCCTGAAAAAATGGCTGCAAATCCGCCGGGGTTCCCTGACCCAAACCACTGAACAGATTGGGGAAATAGACCGCATCGAACTCTTTGGCCAATTCGGGATACATGGCCTGGAACGCATCGCGATACTCGGGGCCATAGTTCGTGGGCGCGGGCACTCCGACCACCATCAGCGCCAACCCGCGATCCCGCACAATCTGGAAAATGCCGTGCAAATTCGCGCGTGAAACCGCCGGATCAATCCCCCGCAGCATGTCATTGCCGCCCAGCGTTACGATCACCCCGCCCACATCGGGCGTCAAAGACCAGTCGATCCGCGCCAGCCCGCCAGCGGTGGTATCGCCCGAAACGCCGGCCTGAATGACGCGAATATCCTGGCCATTTTCAGCCAGCCAGCCGCGCAGCTGCGGCACCAGGCCTTCGTGATCCATCAGGCCATAGCCGGCTGTCAGGCTGTCTCCGAAGGCCATGATCGCCTTGGGCTGCGCCAGCGCGGGCGGCGCCAGCAACAGAAGCACCGCCAATGCCTTGCCGATCGCGCGCGCGCGCCCATATGAAAGAAAAGCCTGAACAAAGAAGAGCATTTGCATGTCGGAGCCGGTATTGTCACTGTCTGAGGCGGGCCTGTCCCTGAACGGGAATGCCGGGTTGGTCGAAATTCTCCACGCCATCACGCTGGATGTCCAGAGCGGCGAGTCGCTGGGCCTGATCGGGCCCTCGGGGTCGGGGAAATCCTCGCTTTTGATGCTGATGGGCGGGCTGGAGACGGCCACAACCGGCAAAATCACCGCCCTGGGGCAGGATCTGACCGCGATGTCCGAGGACCAGCTGGCCCGGTTTCGTCGGGCACATATGGGGGTGGTGTTTCAATCTTTCCACCTTATTCCGACGATGACCGCGCTGGAAAACGTCGCAACCCCGCTGGAACTGGCCGGGAAATCCGATGCCTTTGACCGCGCGATGGAGGAATTGCAGGCCGTCGGGCTAGAGGACCGCGCCGATCACTATCCCAGCCAGATGTCCGGGGGCGAGCAGCAGCGCGTCGCCCTGGCCCGCGCCTCGGCCCCGCGTCCGCAAATCCTGCTGGCGGATGAACCGACGGGCAATCTGGATGGCACCAATGGGGCGGCGATCATCGACCTGCTGTTCGGCCTGCGCGACCGGCACGGCGCAACGCTGGTTCTGGTGACCCACTCGAACGAGCTGGCCCGGCGCTGTGATCGGGTGATCCGCCTGCGCGACGGCCGCATCGACCAGCAGGAGGCCGCCGCATGAGCCTGGCAATTGCGGCCCGCTTCGCACGCCGGGAATTGCGCGGGGGTCTGCGCGGGTTTCGTATCTTTCTGGCCTGTCTGACGCTGGGCGTGGCCGCCATCGCCGGGGTCGGCAGCATCCGTGCCGGGATCGAAGCCGGGCTGGCCCGCGAAGGCGCGGCCTTGCTGGGCGGGGACGCGGAAATGGAGTTCACCTACCGTCTGGCCAGCGCCGAGGAACGCGCCTGGATGGCAGCGCGCGCCACGGCGGTTTCTCAGATCGTGGATTTCAGATCCATGGCCGTGGTGGACGAGGACCGCGGGCTGACGCAGGTCAAGGCCGTGGACGATGCCTATCCGCTGGTGGGGCAGGTCTCGTTGGCGCCGGACATGCCGCTGGGGGACGCGCTGGCCGGGGATGGCACCCTGCCCGGCGCGGTGATGGAGCAAGTGCTGATTGATCGGATGGGCCTGAAAATCGGCGATGATTTCCGCCTGGGCACGCAGGATTTTCGCCTGATGGCGGCCCTGACGCGCGAACCTGACAGCGCGGCGGCGGGCTTTGGGCTGGGGCCCCGGACGATCGTGTTGCAAACCGCGCTGGACGGCTCGGGGCTGCTGGCGCCCGGATCGCTATATGAAGCGAAATACCGGATGACCCTGCCCCCCGGCACCGATCTGGAGACACTGAAGACAGAGGCCCTGAAATCCTTTGAAAACAAGGGCGTACGCTGGAGAGATGCCCGGAACGGCGCGCCGGGAATTGCCAATTTCGTGGACCGGCTGGCCGCCTTTCTGGTGCTGGTCGGCCTGTCCGGGCTGGCGGTGGGCGGCGTCGGCGTGTCCGCCGCCGTGCGCGCCTATCTGGCGGGCAAAACCGGGGTGATCGCCACGCTGCGCAGCCTGGGCGCGGAACGGCGGGGGATTTTCCAGACTTATTTTCTGCAAATCGGGGCCTTGTCGCTGCTGGGCATCGCGCTGGGGCTGACCCTGGGCGGCGTCACCCCCGTGCTGCTGGCCCCGCTGCTGAGCGCGCAATTGCCGGTGCCGGCCGTGTTCGCGCTCTATCCTGCGCCGCTGGCCGAGGCCGCCGTCTACGGCCTGCTGACCGCGCTGATCTTTACGCTCTGGCCGCTGGCCCGCACCGGCGAGGTCAAGGCCGCGACCCTGTTCCGCGATGCCATGGCCGGGGCCCGCGCGCTGCCGCCCCTGCCCTATGTGCTGGCCACCCTAGCGCTGGTGGCGGCGCTGGTGGGCGTGGCGGTGCTGTTTTCAGGGGCGGTGATGCTGACGCTGTGGACGGCGGGCGGCATTCTGGCCGCGCTGATCGTGCTGACCCTGGCGGCCTATGGAATCCGCGCCCTGTCGCGCCGCGCCCGCACCGCGACCCGAGGACACCCGGCCCTGCGGTGGGCCGTCGCCGCCATCGGTGGCACGCGCGACGAGGCCACGCCGGTTGTCCTGTCGCTGGGTCTGGGGCTGGCCGTTCTGGCCGCTGTCGGACAGATTGACGGGAACCTGCGGCGGGCGATCTCGGGCAATTTGCCGGACGTGGCGCCCAGCTATTTCTTTGTCGATATTCAGCGCGATCAGATGCCCGGATTTCTGGAGCGCGTCGAAAATGACCCGCAAGTCAGCCGCGTTGAATACGCTCCGATGCTGCGCGGCGTGATCACCCGGATCAATGACATCCCCGCCGATCAGGTGGCGGGCGATCACTGGGTCGTGCGCGGCGATCGTGGCATCACCTATGCCGGGCCGCAGCCGCAAAACACCACCATTACCGCGGGCGCATGGTGGCCCGAGGATTACACCGGCCCGCCTCAGATCAGCTTTGCCCGCGAAGAGGCCGAGGAAATCGGCCTGTCCCTGAACGACACGATCACCCTGAACATCCTGGGCCGCGACATCACCGGCACGATCACCAGCTTCCGCGAGGTGGATTTTTCAACCGCCGGAATGGGCTTCGTCCTGGCGGTGAATGAAAACGCGCTGAAGGGCGCGCCGCATAGTTTCATCGCCACCGTCTATGCCGATCCGGGGGCCGAGGCCGCCATTCTGCGCGATCTGGCCAATCAATATCCGAACATCACCGCGATCCGTGTGCGCGACGCGATTGATCGGGTCAGCGTGATGCTGAACGGGATTGCCTCGGCCACGTCCTGGGGCGCGGCGGCGACGCTGCTGACCGGGTTCCTGGTGCTGATCGGAGCAGCCGCAGCGGGCGAACAATCCCGCCGTTACGAGGCCGCGATCCTGAAAACCCTGGGCGCTACGCGGGGGCGTATCCTGACCAGTTTCGCCCTGCGTGCCGGGCTGCTGGGGGCCGGGGCCGGGCTGGTGGCGCTGGCCGCCGGAATTGCGGGGGGCTGGGCCGTGTCGCATTACGTGATGGACACGGATTTCACGGTGATCTGGGGCTCGGCCATCGGGATTGTCAGCGGCGGGGTGATCGCCACCTTGCTGGCCGGGCTGGGCTTTGCCCGGCGGAGTCTTGCCACCCGTCCGGCCCAGGTGCTGCGCGCGCGCGAATAGCCACGTTGCATCCGCGCCCTGTGGATGCGACCCATAATGCAGATGCAGAATCACCCTAGCTTATGAGTTCATGACCGAAACGCTTCCCTTGCCCGTCACCGCGCTGAGCGCCGCTCAGCAGACCAGCCTTGTCAACATCGTGCGCCGCGCCGCCAAAACGGAAATCCTGCCGCGGTTCCGCAACCTGTCTGCGCATCAGATTGACACGAAATCGGGGCCGCAGGATCTGGTCACCGAGGCCGACACCGCCGCCGAGGCCATGATCGCGCGCGGCATCCTGCGCCTGTTTCCCAATGCTGTCGTGATCGGAGAAGAGGCCGCCGCCGCCAACCCCGCGCTGCGCCAGAAAGCCGCCGAGGCCGAGCTGGCCTTTATCATTGATCCGGTGGACGGAACCTGGAATTTCGCCCATGGGGTGCCGTTGTTCGGGGTGATCCTGGCGGCCACGCGTTTCGGTAAGCCGGTCTTTGGGATGCTCTATGATCCGATGGTGGATGACTGGGTGATCGCGGATGATCAATCGGCCACGCGCATTGCCGGCGCGGGCCGGGCCGAGCGCCCTGTATCGGTCTCAAAGGGGGGCGCGCTGGATACGCTGTCGGGCGTGATGCACTACTATCTGCTGCCCAAGGAGCAGCAGGAAAAACTGGCGCCGGTACTGCCCAGTTTTTACCGGATGGGCTCGATGCGGTGTTCGTGCCATGAATATCGGATCATGGCGCAGGGCGGTGTGGATTTCACCCTGTCCGGCGTGCTGAACCCGTGGGATCATGCGGCGGGCGTGCTGCTGTGCCAACAGGCCGGAGGCGTCGCACAGATGCTGGACGGACGCGCCTATGACATTGGAATCGAAGAAGGTTTCCTGCTGTGCGCCCCGAACCAGGAAACCTGGGACACACTGGCCGAGGCTCTGGCCCCGCTGACGGACTAAGCCCCAAAAGGCCCCGGTTATCCGGGGCCCTTTGCTGTGATCACTCGGCGTAATCCTCCATCGGCGGGCAGATGCAGACCAGGTTCCGGTCGCCGTAAGCATTGTCCACCCGGTTCACCGGCGGCCAGTATTTATCCACCCGGAACGCCCCCGGAGGATAGCATCCCTGCTCGCGGCTATAGGGGCGGTTCCATTCGCCCACCAGATCCTCGACCGTGTGGGGCGCGCGTTTCAGAGGGTTGTTTTCCGCGTCCAGCTTACCGCTGGCCACGTCGTCAATCTCGGCCCGGATGGCCAGCATGGCGTCGCAGAAACGATCCAGCTCGGCCTTGGTTTCCGACTCGGTTGGTTCGACCATCAGGGTGCCCGCGACCGGCCAGCTCATGGTCGGCGCATGGAACCCGCAATCCATCAGGCGCTTGGCGATGTCATCCACGGTGATCCCGGCGCTGTCGGCAAAGGGGCGGGTGTCCAGAATGCATTCATGCGCCACCCGGCCCGTGGGGCCCTTGAACAGCACGTCATAGGCGCCCTCTAGGCGTTTCGCGATATAGTTCGCGCCCAGAATGGCGACGCGCGTGGCCTGCGTCAGCCCCGCGCCGCCCATCATCAGGCAATAGGCCCAGCTGATCGCCAGGATCGAGGCCGAGCCATAAGGCGCGGCAGACACCGGCCCCGCGGCCCCGCCGGTTTCCGGATGGCCCGGCAGATGCGGCACCAGATGCGATTTCACCCCGATCGGCCCCATGCCGGGACCGCCGCCACCATGCGGAATCGCAAAAGTCTTGTGCAAATTCAGGTGGCTAACGTCCCCGCCCAGATCACCGGGCCGCGACAGGCCGACCATCGCATTCAGATTGGCCCCGTCGATATAGACCTGCCCGCCGTGTTCATGCGTGATGGCGCAGACCTCTTTCACCGTTTCCTCGAACACGCCGTGCGTGCTGGGATAGGTGATCATGCAGCCGGCCAGATCGGCGGCATGTTTCTGCGCCTTGGACAGGAAATCATTCAGGTCAATGTCACCGTTTTCCATGGATTTCACCGGCACGACCTTCCATCCCACCATCTGAGCACTGGCCGGGTTGGTGCCATGCGCGCTCATCGGGATGAGGCAAACATTGCGGTGCCCTTCGCCCCGCGCCTGATGATAGGCGGCGATGGTCAGCAGCCCCGCATATTCCCCCTGCGCGCCACTGTTGGGCTGCATGGAAAAATCGTCATACCCGGTGATGTCACACAGCATCCGGCTTAGATCGCTGATCATTTCCGCATAGCCCGCCGCCTGATCGGCCGGCACAAACGGATGGATGTCGGCAAATTCCGGCCAGCTGATAGGGGCCATTTCAGCCGCCGCGTTCAGCTTCATCGTGCACGAGCCCAGCGGGATCATCGCCCGGTCCAGCGCCAGATCGCGATCGGCCAGACGGCGCATATAGCGCATCATCTCGGTCTCGGCCCGGTTCATGTGGAAAATCGGATGGGTCAGAATATCGCTGTCGCGCAGCGCATGTTCGGGCAAGCGCCATTCGCCGGGCTGATCGTCGCTGCGCGTGATTCCGAAGGCGCGCCAGACGGCCTCGATCGTGGCGGGCACCACGGCCTCGTCCAGCGTGATCCCCACCTTGGTTTTGCCCACCGGGCGCAGGTTCACCCCCTCATCCACCGCCGATTTCAGAACGGCCTGCTGCAACGGGCCGACCTCCACGGTCACCGTGTCGAAAAACGTCTCGGGCTGAACGCTGAAACCGGCCTCCTCCAGCCCTTTGACCAGGCGCACAGCCTTGCGATGGATCCGCTGCGCAATCGCGCGCATCCCGTCGGGCCCATGAAACACCGCATACATGGACGCCATCACCGCCAGCAACGCCTGCGCCGTACACACGTTCGAGGTCGCCTTCTCGCGCCGGATATGCTGCTCGCGCGTTTGCAAGGACAGACGATACGCCCGGTTGCCCCGCGCATCCACGGAAACCCCCACCAGACGCCCCGGCATCGCCCGTTTGAAACTGTCGCGGCAGGCCATATAGGCCGCATGAGGCCCCCCATAGCCCAAAGGCACGCCAAACCGCTGGGTGGATCCAACAGCAATATCCGCCCCCATCGCGCCCGGTTCTTTCAACAAAACCAAGGCCATCGGATCGGCAATCACAACCCCCACCGCCCCGGCCGCGTGCAACGCGTCCATCTGAGCAGTGAAATCACGCACATGCCCATAGGTGCCCGGATACTGGAACACCGCACCGAACACCGCCTCCGGGTCCAGATCCTCAGGCGCACCCACGATCACCTCAATCCCCAAAGGCGCCGCCCGCGTCTGCATCACCGCGATATTCTGCGGATGACAATTCTCATCCACAAAGAACCCCCTGGCCTTGGATTTCGCCACCCGCTGCGCCATGGTCATCGCCTCGGCCGCCGCCGTCGCCTCGTCCAGCAAAGACGCATTAGCGATCTCCAGCCCCGTCAGATCAGACACCATGGTCTGATAGTTCAACAGCGCCTCCAGCCGCCCCTGGCTGATCTCGGGCTGATAAGGCGTATAAGCCGTATACCAGGCCGGGTTCTCCAGAATATTGCGCTGGATCGCCGGCGGCGTCACCGTCCCGTGATACCCCATGCCGATCAGGCTGCTCAGAACCTTGTTCTTCTCGGCCACCTCGCGCATCCGGCGCAGCATCTGCCGCTCGCTCAGCCCCGGCGCAATCTCCAAAGCCCCCTCAGCCCTGATCGCAGCAGGCACCGTCTGGTCGATCAACGCCTCCAGACTCCCGGCCCCCACAACCTGCAACATCTCATCCATCTCCGCCAAAGACGGCCCGATATGGCGCCGGTTGGCAAAATCATAAGGCAAATATTCCGTGGGCTTGAACGCCATGGTCCCTGCTCCTTCGCGTGCTTCTTTTTGATCCAAATACTCTCGCCGAAGGCGGCCCGACACCGCCCCCGCGCCAGCGTCAGAGCCTAGCCAACCAGCTCGGCATAGGCATCCTCGTCCATGAACGCATCCAGCGCGCTCAGATCGTCGACCTTCAGCTTGAAGAACCAGGCCTCGCCCAGCGGATCCTCATTCACCTTGCCCGGCTCATCCACGATGGCCTCGTTCACCGCGACAATCTCACCATCCAAAGGCGCCGCAATATCCGAGGCCGCCTTCACGCTCTCGATCACCGCCACCTCATCGCCGGTGGACACCATGGTGCCGATCTCGGGCAGTTCCACGAACACCACGTCCCCCAGCTGGGTCGAGGCATGTTCCGTGATCCCCACAATCACCACATCGCCATCCACGCGCAGCCATTCATGATCTTCGGTATATTTCATCGGTTTTCTCCCTGTTCGCTTTATCGTTTGAAATTTGCTGGCACAAAGGGCAGCGCCACCACCTGTACAGGCAGGCGTTTGCCGCGCACTTCGCCATAGATCGTTGTGCCGGGGCGGGCCATGTCCGCGGGCACATAGCCCATCGCCACCGGCCCCTGCACCGTCGGGCCAAACCCGCCCGAGCTTACCTGTCCAATCGCCGCGCCGCCGGTTTCGCTGGCGAATAGCGGCATGCCCTCGCGCATCGGGGCGCGGCCTTCGGGGCGCAGGCCCACGCGGGCGCGGGGCGCACCGTTTTCCAATTCAGACAGAATGCGATCCGCGCCCGGAAAGCCCCCCGCACGCGCCCCGCCCGTCCGGCGGATTTTCTGGATAGCCCAGCCCAGCCCCGCCTCAATGGGCGAGGTCTGCGCGTCGATGTCATGACCATAGAGGCACAGACCGCCCTCCAGCCGCAGACTGTCGCGCGCGCCCAGCCCGATAGGCAGAACGGTGTCATCCTCCAGCAGGGCGCGGGCCAGCGGCTCGGCCACCGCCGCAGGCACCGAGATTTCATACCCGTCCTCGCCCGTATAGCCCGAGCGCGAGACCCAGGCCTCGGCCCCCAACAACGTCACCGTGGCCACATCCATGAATTTCATTTCCGCCACGGCAGGGTTCAGCCGCGCCAGCGCCGCCTCGGCCCCCGGCCCCTGCAAGGCCAGCAGAGCGCGATCCTCGATCACCTCAAGCAGGACATCGCCGGGCAGATGCGTGCGCAGATGGGCAATATCTGCCTCTTTACAGGCCGCATTCACCACCAAAAACAGATGATCCCCGCGATTGGCCAGCATCAGATCGTCCAGAATGCCGCCCTGATCGTTGGTGAAAAACCCATAGCGCTGGCGGTTCCTTCCCAGACCGGCGATATTCACAGGCACCAGGGCCTCCAGCGCCAGGGCGGCGGTTTCGTAATCCGCGCCGCGCAGGATCACCTGGCCCATATGGCTGACATCGAACAGCCCGGCGGCGCGGCGCGTATGTTGATGTTCCTTCATCACGCCGGCGGCATATTGCACCGGCATGTCATAGCCGGCAAAAGGCACCATCTTGGCGCCCAGATCGCGGTGCAGCAGGTCCAGCGGTAATGTCTTCAGATCGGTCATGGCATCCCCTGTTTGACGAAAACCCGAGACAGTCTGACCCCCTCGGCATCCCCCCGCCACGGCTGTGACGGAACATTTGATGCCCCCTCTGTCCATGTGCCTGAGATCGCTATCCCTTCGGCGGACGCGTCTGGCGCGCCTCTCTCCAGAGTTTTAATGCCCGATCGGTCCTGGTGGCCTGAGAGTTTCCGGGGCGGTTGCTCCTTCGGCACCGGACAAGCCGGTTCTCCCGATCAGATGGAATCTGATTAGACGAGTCGTGTTCTTACGGCAAGGGGTCGTTTTTATGCGGTGCAGCGCAAAGGCGACATAATTTCCAGCAGCTTATCGTTGCCGCACACCAGCTCATCCAGGGAAATGCCATCCAGATGGGTATAGAATGCCTCGGCCGCGCCGGCGATGGCCAGTTTCAGGCGGCAGGCATCCACCAGCGGGCAGGTGTTATCGACATCGGCAAAACACTCGGCGATGGGCACGCTGGATTCCAGTTCGCGAAACACCTCTCCGATCTGGATTTCACGGGTCGAGCGCCCCAGCTGGATACCGCCGTTCCGGCCCCGCTGCGTGCGCAGATAGCCCAGCTGCCCCAATTGATTGATCACCTGCGCCAGATGATTTTCCGAGGCATTGCACCTGTCCGCAATTTCCGATTTTGTCACCAGGCGGCCATTGTTCGCAGCGCAGAACATCAGGACTCGGATCGCGATATTGGTTCGTTTGGTAATGCGCACGGGCGTTTTCCTTGGGTCACAGTTGCCTGAAACTGCCGAAAACCAACGGATTTGGGATTGATATGGATCAAGACGGGGGCATTTTATCTGTATGAAAGATGTATTTTTCTTCGGCTACGGGTCTTTGGTGAACCGCCAGACCCATGCGTATGGCCACGCCGAGCGCGCAACCGTGCGCGGCTGGAGGCGCATCTGGCGGCATACCGCGCTGCGTCCGGTGGCGTTTCTGACAGCCGTGCCCGACCCGCAAAGCACGATTGACGGGCTGATCGCTCCCGTCCCCAATGGCGACTGGCGCGCGCTGGATGCCCGCGAACACGCCTATGACCGCGTGGTTCTAAAAGACAGCCCCGACCACCCGCTTCCCTATGATCCGCAGGTGGCGATCTATTCCATCCCCAGGGGCAAACACGGCGCGCCGGATATGGCGCATCCGGTGCTGCTCAGTTATCTGGACGTGGTGGTGCAGGGCTATCTGCACGAATTCGGCGAGGCCGGCGTTGCCCGTTTTTTCCAGACAACGGATGGTTGGGATGCCCCGATGCTGGATGACCGCGCCCATCCGCATTACCCCCGCCACCAGAGCCTGCCCCCCGACGAAACCGCCCTGGTGGATCACTGGCTGGATCATCTGGGCGCGCGGGTGGTGCATCTGGACGATCACCCGCCGATCCCGCGCAGCGCGGGGTAAGGGCGAAAGCGCCCGCACCGCACGATCGCGATGGTCAAACCGGGTCCGAGTGCCCTTCACCGATCGGTACGGCCACCGGCTGAAAGCCCCGCTCTGACGATCACCAGCACGGCCAGATAGGCCGCACCCAGATAGAGTTTCTGCCACAGCCCGGCATACATCTGAGGCCCCTTGGACCCAAGAAACACGGCAAATCCAGCGCAGGCCACCAAGGACAATCCCAAGGCAAGTTTGCGCGCCCCGGCTACCGACCCGGCCACCGCCCCAGCCATCAGCCCGGCCAAAAGCCCCAAAGACCCAAGCCCCGCCCCAATCCCGTGCAGCTTTCCATTCAGCGTTTCGGCCTCGCCCGGCAAATCTTCGGGAAAAAGCCCCGCAACGATCCCCGCCCCCATCGCAAAGGCCAGCAGGCCCGCGCTGAAAATCCTGTGCTTCCTGTCTTGCCCGGCCCGAAGGCCGCTCCAAAACGTCAAAACGCATAACGCGACACCGAAAAACACCAGCCAAACCGCAATGATCCCAAAGACGGGGCTGTGCCGATGCCCCAGCGTGCTGAGCGTGTCATGCAGATGGGAATAGCCCGGATAATACGGCCCCAGCACGAGCGGCACCGCCATATCTGCGGCAAAGAGCAGCGCAAAAAGCCAAAACATGACAAGACCGCCGGGGCGGCTCTCGGTTTCGGGCATCTGTTTGCTGTTGAACGCCATTCCGCGCAGGATACCAGCCGCGCCGCGCAACCGCAAAGCCGACATTCCCCGCCTGCATGTCGCCTGAATCGAAAAGGCCAGCCGCATCGGGCTGGCCTTCGCAGAAATCCAAAACAGATTAGCGCGCTTTCACCACCTGCAACAGAGGCATCAGATCCCCCATATCCGGCCCGTGGCCCTGCCCGGTCAGCGCCTTGCGCAGCGGCATGAACAGGCCTTTGCCCTTGCGGCCCGTCGCGTCCTTCACGGCCGAGGTCCAGGCTTTCCAGGTGCCCGCGTCAAACGGGCCCTCGGGCAGCAGCGCCATGGCCTGAGCAATGAACGCGGCGTCTTCTTCGGCTATGTCCGGCTCGGCACCATCGCGGCACAGCGTCCACCAGCCCGCCAGATCGGATTTCACGGTGATATTGTCGCGCGTCACCGTCCAGAATTGCGCCGCCAGATCGTCCGGCACCCCCAGGGCGCGAATGTCTGCGGCCATGTCCTCGTAGGCCAGCCCTTGCAGGTAATGGCCGGTCAGCGGGAACAGATCCTGCACGTCGAATTTCGTGGGGGCCGAGCCGAAATGCGTCAGATCGAACCCTTCGGCGATCTCGTCCAGCGAGGTCCGCAGTTCCACCGGATCGGACGAGCCCAGGCGCGCCATCAGCGACAGCACCGCGGCCGGTTCGATCCCCTGTTCGCGCAGATCCTTCAGCGCCAGCGTGCCCAGACGTTTCGACAGGGCCTCGCCCTGGGGGCCGGTCAGCAACGAATGATGCGCGAAATTCGGCGCGCTGTGGCCCAGGGCCTCCATGATCTGAATCTGCGTCGCGGTGTTGGTCACGTGGTCCGAGCCGCGCACCACATCCGTGACGCCCATATCCGTGTCATCCACAACCGAGGCGATGGTGTACAGCACCTGCCCGTCCGCGCGGATCAGCACCGGGTCCGAAACGCTGGCCGCATCAATGGAAATATCGCCCAAGATACCGTCAGCCCATTCGATCCGTTCCTGATTCAGCTTGAACCGCCAGTAGCCGCCCCGTTCGGCGCGCAGCTTGGCCTTTTCGTCCTCGGACAGGTTCAGCGCCGCACGGTCATAGACCGGAGGCTTGCCCATGTTCAGCTGTTTCTTGCGCTTCAGGTCCAGCTCGGTGGGGCTTTCGAAACATTCGTAGAACCGACCGATTTCGCGCAGCTTGTCGGCGGCCTCGGCATAGAGATCCAGCCGTTCGGACTGACGCTCCATCCGGTCCCAGGTCAGGCCCAGCCATTCCAGATCGCGCTGGATCTGATCCACATATTCCTGCTTGGAGCGCTCGGGATCGGTGTCGTCGATCCGCAGGATGAACTGGCCGCCGGCCTTGCGGGCGATCAGATAGTTCATCAGCGCAGTGCGCAGGTTACCAACGTGAATGTAACCCGTAGGCGAGGGTGCAAAACGTGTCGTGGTCATGGGAATCTCCTGATTGGCGCCTCCAATTCCACATGTGGCGCGAATTGTCCAGAAAATCGGTGGCACGGGGCGGGCGGGTCACATTCGCGTGAGGGCAAAGGTCGCGCCGCCCGCGCGCCCTACCCTCTGGGCAGCATCAGATCACAGAGGAGGACCACAGACATGACGAAAGCCCCACATATTTCGCGCCGCGCGGCCCTGTTGGGGGCGGCCAGCCTGCCGCTGATGACCGCTGCCGGCCCCGCCCTGTCGGCGGCCCAGATGCTGGGCGTCGCGCCGCCCTTGTACAACCGGGTCAAGCTGGGCGAATTTGAGGTCACTGCCCTGCTGGCGGGCACCCGTACCGTGCCGGACCCGCAGACGATTTTCGGGATGAATGTCTCGGCCCAGGAATTTGCCCAGGTATCCGCTGCCCATCACATCCCCGCCGATGCCGCGCAGTTTTTCTTTACGCCCACGGTGGTGAACACCGGCACGCAGCTGATCTTGTTCGATACCGGCCTGCAAGGCGCCGCGACGGTGCAGGCGCTGAAAGCCGCCGGGTATGACGCCGATCAGGTGGACACCGTGGTGCTGACCCACATGCACGGAGACCACATCGGCGGGCTGATGACCGATGGCGCGCCCACCTTTGCCAAGGCCAGCTATGTCACGGGCCGGGTGGAATACGACACCACAGCCGCCGCCGGAAACGCCCGGTTCGATCAGATGGTGCGCCCCCTGGCCGAGCACATGACCATGCTGGAGGACGGCGGCACCGTCGCCAGCGGCGTAACCGCGATGGCTGCCTTTGGCCACACGCCGGGGCATATGGCCTATCATCTGGAAAGCAACGGGCAGCGGCTGATCCTGGCGGCCGATTTCGCCAATCACTATGTCTGGTCGCTGGCCTATCCCGACTGGGAGGTCAAATTCGACCGCGACAAGGCCGCCGCCGCCCAGACCCGCCGCCGGATGCTGGACATGATGGCCGCCGACAAGGTGCCGTTCATTGGCTATCACATGCCTTTCCCGGCGATGGGCTATGTGGAAACGCGCGGCGCGGGCTATCACTATGTGCCCGCCTCGTATCAATTGATGCTGCAACGCTAGGTCGCGCCGCGCGCGGCCCCTAGCTGGGGTCGCGCCAGCGGTTCACGATGGGATAGCGCCGGTCCAGCCAGAAGGCCCGCGGGCTCAGCCGCGCACCTGGGGCGGACTGAAAGCGTTTGTATTCGCTGATATAGAGCAGATGCTCGACCCGTTTGACGGTATCGCGGTCGAACCCGGCCGCCACGCAGTCGGCCACCGAGGCCTCGCCATCCACCAGCATCATCAAGATCGCGTCCAGCACCTCGTAGGGGGGCAGGCTGTCTTCGTCTTTCTGATCGGGGCGCAGCTCGGCCGAGGGGGGCTTGTCGATGATCGAGACCGGGATCACCGCACCCGCGTTGCCCTGCATCCAGTCGGGGCGGTGGTTGGCATTGCGCCAGCGGCAGCAGTCAAAGACGCGGGTTTTATACATGTCCTTGATCGGGTTATAGCCGCCCGCCATGTCGCCATAAATCGTGGCATAGCCCACCGCGACCTCGGATTTATTGCCCGTGGTCAACAGCATTTCCCCGAATTTGTTGGACAAGGCCATCAGCAGCAGCCCGCGCAGGCGGGACTGGATGTTTTCCTCGGTGATGTCGGGCTGAGTGCCCTCGAACAGCGGGGCCAGGGTGTTGGTGATCGCCTGGCGGCCCTCGGCAATCGGCACATAGTCATAGCGGCAGCCCAGACGTTCGGCGATGTCCTTGGCATCATCCAAAGACCCCTGCGAGGTATATTCCGAGGGCAGCATCACGCAGCGCACATTTTCAGCGCCCAAGGCATCCACCGCAATCGTGGCCACCAGCGCGGAATCGATCCCGCCCGACAGGCCCAGCAGCACCTTTTTGAACCCGGTCTTCCCCATGTAATCGCGCAGGGATTCCACCATCACGCGGTAATCTTGTTCCATGTCATCGGGGTGATGCGTCTTTTCGCCCGGCACCGCGCGCCAGCCATCGGGGCCGCGTTGCAGGTTCACATGGGCGATGGCCTCGTCGAAGACGGGCAGTTGCACGGCCAGCTCGCCATGTGGGTTCAGCACAAAGCTGCCGCCGTCAAAGACCTGATCGTCCTGACCGCCCACCATGTTCAGATAGATCAGCGGCAGCCCGGTCTCAACCACGCGCGAGACCATCATGTTCAGACGGACCTCCATCTTGCCACGAAAATACGGGCTGCCGTTGGGCACCAGCAGGAATTCAGCGCCGGTTTCCTCCAGGGTTTCGGCGACATCCTCGTGCCAGGCGTCCTCGCAGATAGGGCTGCCGATCCGGGTATTGCCCACCGAATAGGGCCCGCCCAGGGGGCCGCTGTCAAACACGCGAACCTCATCGAAAACGGTTTCATTGGGCAGGTGATGCTTCAGCACGCGGCTGACAACCTGGCCATTGCGGCAGATGTAATAGGCATTATAGAGCTTGCCGCCCTCGACCGCCGGAGCGCCGATCCCCAGCGTCGGGCCATCGGCACATTGCGCGGCCAGCGTTTCCACCGCGGCAATCGCCATCTGGTGGAACACCGGCTTCATCACCAGATCCTGAGTATTATAGCCAGTGATGAACATCTCGGGCAGGGCCACCATATCGGCCCCGGCGGCCTTGGCCTTCTGCCAGGCATCCAGCGCCTTGGCGGCATTGCCGGCCAGGTCTCCGACGGTTGGATTCAGCTGGGCCAGCGTCAGGCGGAAATTGTCGGACATGGGGTGCCCCTCTTTGCTGCGTTCCCTCCGATTTACCAGAACCACCAGCGAGGAAAAGCCGGTTTGACCAAAAGGCGTTGTCTAAGGCGGGGTGGTCCACTAGATTTCGGGCAACGCACACAGGGCACCCTCACGCTTCGGGCAGGACATTTATGGCTTTCACGCGCAAGATCATCGCAGCCGTCGCTGCCGGTTTCATCGCAGGCATGGGCCCGGCCCTGCCCGCATGGGCGCAAGACGGCGTTCAAACCAAGCAATACGAAGATGGCGGCGTCTATGAGGGCACGTTCAAGGACGGGCTGCAACATGGCACCGGCACCTACCGCCTGCCCAATGGCTATGAGTATACCGGCGACTGGGTAAACGGCGAAATTCGCGGGTTGGGCGTGGCGCGATTCCCCAATGGCTCGGTCTATGAGGGTGAATTTGCCAAGGGCAAACCCGAGGGCGCGGGCAAGATCGTGTTCACCGACGGCTCGACCTACGAGGGCGACTGGGTGGCGGGGAAAATCACCGGCTCGGGCGTGGCGGTCTATGCCAATGGCACCCGCTACGAGGGCAGCTTCAAGAACGCCATGCACCACGGGCGCGGCATCATGCGCACACCGGGCGGCTATATCTATGACGGTGCCTGGAACAATGGCGTGAAAGAAGGGCGCGGCACCATCACCTATCCCGATGGCGCCGTCTACGAGGGCGAGGTGCGCCGCGGCACCCGCGAGGGTCAGGGCACGCTGACCATGCCCGACGGGATGGTCTATACCGGCCTGTGGCAGAACGGCCAGATCCACGGCCAGGGCAAACTGACCCAAAGCAATGGCGACGTTTATGAGGGCGCGCTGGTCAATGGCCGCCGTCAGGGGCTGGGCAAGGTCATCTACGCCAATGGCGACACCTACGAGGGCGAATTCGCCGACGATCACCGCCAGGGTCAGGGCGTGTTCACGGGCGTGGACGGCTACCGCTACGAAGGCTCTTGGGTGGCGGGCCAGATCGAAGGGGCGGGCAAGGTTACCTATCCCGATGGCTCGGTCTATGAGGGCCAGTTCCGCGCGGGCACCGAGGACGGGATCGGCAAGATCACCTACCCCGACAGCGCCACCTACGAAGGCGAATGGCGGCAGGGCGTGATTGATGGGCAGGGCAAAGCCACCTATCGCAATGGCTCGGTCTACGAGGGCGGCTTTGTCAACGCGCGCAACCACGGCCATGGCATCATGACCTACCCGGACGGCTACCGCTACGAGGGCAACTGGTCCGATGGCAAACGCCACGGCGCGGGCAAGGCCACCTATCCCAACGGCATGGTCTACGAGGGCGATTTCGTGAACGGCCAGCGCGAGGGCATGGGCACGATCACCGCCAAGGACGGCTTCAAATACGAAGGGGCCTGGAAAGCAGGCGAGATCAACGGCCAGGGCAAGGCCACCTATGCCAATGGCGATGTCTACGAAGGCATGTTCGCGGATGGCAAACGCCAGGGCCCCGGCACCATGCGCTATGCCAGCGGCCAAGAGGAAACCGGCAAATGGGAAAACGGCGCGCTGGTCAGCGGCCCGGCGGCCGAAACCGCCCCCCAAACGGCCCCTCAGACAGCCCCCGCCGTGGCGGAATAGCGCCTGCCCGCCCCTACCAGGGCACCGCAGCACCGCGCCAATCAAAGAACCCTCCGGTCTGCGCCGCGCTCAGCCCGTTGACCACGGCCAGCAGATTCTGCGCGGCCTCGGCCGGGGGCACGGTGGGGTGACGCCCCGCATAATCCGCTGTGAATTCTGTCGCCACCGTGCCGGGGTGCAGCGCCACGCAAATAGCTTGGGGATGGGTGCGGGCCAGCTCGATCGCGCCGGTGTGGATCACCTGATTCAGCGCCGCCTTGGCCGCGCGATAGGAATACCAGCCCCCCAGCCGGTTATCGCCAATGGACCCGACCCGCGCCGACAGCGCCGCAAACACCGCCCGCCGGTTTCGGGGCAACAGGTGCAGCGCGTGTTTCATCACCAGCGCCGGCCCGATGCAATTGACCGCGAACTGATCGGCCATGGCGCGCGGCGTCAGCGTGCGCAGCGTCTTCTCAGGCGGCCGCCCTGCCCCCGCCAGCGCCCCGGTGGCCACAAAGATCAGATCGAACCCCGGCCCGAGCCCCTGCAAATGCTCCCGAACCGAGCCCTCATCCGTCACGTCCAGCCCCGCCGCGCTGCGTGACAGCCCCGTCACCTGCACCCCACGCGCCCGCAACGCCGCCGCAAGCGCCGCGCCAATCCCGCCCGAGGCGCCGATGATCAGGGCTCTGTCCATACCGCCGATCTAGCGCGACACGCCCGCCGATCAATATCTCCAAATTCGCGCTTTTCTTTTCGGATTTCGCCTCCTATAAATCGTGGCCATGAATACGCAGGCACATATCCCCGCAACCGCTCGCCGCTTTGACGGCGCGTTGCCCTGTGCTGCCCTGCTACTGCTAAGCTGCCTCTGAGCGTGCCATTTCCCGGCGCGACCGCTCAGAGGATGTGCTTGATTTTCGCGCCCCAGGCTTTAGCAGACTTCAAAAAAGAGACCCGACATGACCGATAAATCCAAACAAGACCACGTCTTGATTTTCGACACGACTCTGCGTGATGGCGAGCAATCCCCCGGCGCAACGATGACCCACGCTGAAAAGCTGGAAATCGCCGAAATGCTGGACGACATGGGCGTCGACATCATCGAGGCCGGTTTCCCCATTGCCTCGGAAGGTGATTTCAAAGCGGTGAAGGAAATCGCCGAGCGTTCCAGAAATTCCACCATCTGCGGCCTGGCGCGCGCCAATTTCAAGGATATCGACCGCTGCTTTGAGGCCGTGAAACACGCGGCCAGCCCGCGCATCCACACCTTTATCGGCACCTCGCCGTTGCACCGCGCGATCCCCGATCTGACCATGGATGAAATGGCCGACAAGATCCACGAGACCGTCAGCCACGCCCGCAATCTGTGCGACAACGTGCAATGGTCGCCGATGGATGCCACCCGGACCGAGCATGATTACCTGTGCCGCGTGATCGAGATCGCGATCAAGGCCGGTGCCACCACGATCAACATCCCCGATACCGTCGGCTATACCGCCCCGCGCGAAAGCGCCGATCTGATCAAAATGCTGCTGGAACGCGTCCCCGGCGCGGATGAAATCGTGTTCGCGACCCACTGCCACAACGATCTGGGCATGGCGACGGCCAACGCCCTGGCCGCGGTCGAGGCCGGTGCCCGCCAGATCGAATGCACCATCAACGGGCTGGGCGAACGCGCAGGCAACACCGCGCTGGAAGAGGTCGTGATGGCTCTGCGTGTGCGCAATGACATCATGCCCTACCGCACCCAGATCGACACCACCAAGATCATGAATATCTCGCGCCGGGTGGCAACGGTTTCGGGCTTTCCGGTGCAGTTCAACAAGGCCATCGTCGGCAAGAACGCCTTTGCGCATGAATCCGGCATCCACCAGGACGGCATGCTGAAGAACCGCGAAAACTTTGAAATCATGGTGCCTGAGGATATCGGCCTTTCGGGCACCTCTCTGCCGCTGGGCAAACACTCGGGCCGCGCCGCCCTGCGCGCCAAGATGGAAGAGCTGGGATACGAGCTGGGCGAGAACCAGCTGAACGATGTCTTCGTGCGTTTCAAAGCCCTGGCCGACCGCAAAAAAGAAGTGTTCGACGATGACCTGATCGCCATGGTGCAGGATCAGGAGGTCCAGGACGAAGGCGACACGCTGCATCTCAAACGTCTGCGCGTGGTCTGCGGCACCGATGGCCCGCAAGAGGCCGAAATGACCCTGTCCATTGACGGTGAAGACAAAAGCATCGACGCCACCGGCGACGGCCCTGTGGATGCGGCCTTCAACTGTGTGAAAATGCTCTATCCCCATACGGCGCGCCTGCAACTTTATCAGGTCCATGCCGTCACCGAAGGCACCGATGCACAGGCCACTGTCTCGGTGCGTATCGAAGAGGATGGTCGCATCGCAACCGGATCCTCGGCCGATACCGACACAGTGGTCGCCAGCGTCCGCGCCTATGTAAACGCACTGAACCGGCTGATCGTGCGGCGGCAAAAAACCGGCCCCGGAGAAGACACCAAAGAGATCCACTACAAGGATCACCACTAAGAAAGCCCCCCAGCCCCGCGCTGGGGGATCTTGTTTGGGGCGCTGCCCCCGCGCCTTTGGCGCTCCCCCGGAGTATTGACCCGAGCAAAGAAAGGCGCAGCCACAGAGAGGCTTTCGGTGGGGCGCAGCCCCACACCCGAGGAAGAGGCCAAAGGCCGATGACGAGATATCCTGCGCGCGTAGCGCACAATTGGGTCAGGGGCATCTATGAGGGGGGTCAGAAACGCTCCAGCAGTCGTTTCAGATAGTTCAGCTCGTCCTCCGGGCGTTCCCCATCCCCCGTGCGACGGCGGATTTCATCAAGTAGCTCACGCGCACGGCGATAGACGTCTTCTCCTTGCAGCAGGCTCTCTTCGGTGCCGACGTCCCCGCCGCGCGCGCCCGGAGTGCGGCCGAGCGGATCTCGGCTGCCGGCCTGGGCATTTTCGCTGTCGCGCGGTTCGGCACCGCCTTGGCGCCGGCCGGCTTCGGCCATTGCCTCCCCCAGGTTCCGTATACCTTCGCGCAGCGCGTCCATGGCTTCGGCCTGTTTGTCGATCGCGCCAGACAGGTCATCGCGGCGCAGCGCTTCTTCGGCCCCGTTCATGGCGCGTTCGGCCTGTTCCAGCGCCTCGCGGGCGGCATCGCCGCCTTCGGTGCCCGCGCCGGGCAGGTTGCCGCGTTGTCGGTTCAGCTCGTCGCGCAGGGCCTGCTGGCGATCCGCCAAAGAGCCCTGCCCCTGCTGGCCTTCGCCATTTTCGGAGTTGCTGTTTCCCTGGCCTTCTGCGTGGTTTTCACCGCGCCCCTGGCCCCCATTGCGCCCCTCGTTGCCCTGAGACTGACCGCGATTGGCACCCGGATTGAACTGTTCCTGCAAATCGCGAAAGGCCTGATCGGACAGGCCCTGCTGCTCGCGCAGCGTTTCGCCCAGCTGTTCCATTGCCTGTTCACCGGCATTCTGGCCCTGCCCGCCCTGCTGTGCGGTTTGCATGTTTTCCATCATTTCCTGGAACTGGCGCATGGCCTCTTGGGCTTCGGCCATGCGGCCCTGTTCGACCAGTTCCTGTATACGGTCCATCATGCGTTGCAGATCGTCCATGCTCATCTGGACCGAATCGTCGGGCGCTTGCATTCCTTCGTCCATCTGCTCGGTATCGCGCTGCGCCTGGCGCGCGCGTTGGCGCAGATAGTCCTGCGTGGCATCGCGCAGCTCTTGCATCAGGCGGGCGATTTCCTGTTCGCTGGCACCGTTTTTCATCGCTTCGGACAGACGTTCCTGCGCGCGTTTCATGCGCTCCATCGCGTCGTCCAGATCGCCGTCTTCGATTTGCACGGCCAGATCCCACAGCGCCTGCGACAGTTCCTCTTGCTGGGCGGCATCCATGGTCGGGCCATAGGTTTCCAGCCGCCGCAGGATCACACGGAATTGCAGATATTCGGCCTGTTCGGGGAATAGCTGATCTTCGGGTTGCCAGGAAATCGCGCGCAGAACCTGGGCGATCCGGGGGGCATTCTGACGCGTCCACAGCAGGTCTCGGCGTTGTTCGATCAGGGCGGCGGCCAGCGGGTCAAAGAAGCGCCGCGCGGGCAGGTTCAGCTGTTCGGGCTGGCTGTGTCCAACCTGCCCCGAGGCATCTTGCACCTGAAAATCAAGGCTGACCGGCAGATGCGCCCACGGATGCTGCGAGAAATTCTCGATCAGCAATTCGGTGAATTCAGCGCGATTGCCAGCCACGGGCATCGGCAGGTCCAGATCAATCGGCGCGCGCGGTTCGGGTTCGGGCAGCAGGCCATAGCGGCGCGGGACTGCATCCAGATCAAGGGTGATCCGCACGGTGCCGCCGGTCACGCCATAATCATCCGAGGCGGTGAACGGCAGGCTCATCTGCCCATCCACATTGGTTTCCGGGCGCCCTGAGACCACGACCTGAGGCTTCAGATCGGGCAGCAGAGCGACATCCCAGCTGCGCCCGCCGGTGCCGTTGATCGCCAGATCGCCCGAGCGGGTCACGATGAATTCCTGCGCGCTGTCCGAGGCGGGGGGCACATCCCCAATCCGGCCCGAGACAGTCTCGGCCAGGGTCAGCGCGCCCAGCTCTCCGTAGAAGCGCAGGGTGACGCGGCTGCCCTGAGGGATTTCCAGATTCGGGCCCTGATCGGCCAGATAAAGCACCGGCAGGCCGGTATAGGCGGGGGGCTCGATCCAGCCTTCCCAAGCGGGGCCTGTGGCCAGATCGCCCTGCCCGCCCGGCCCCATGCCCACCACCGATCCCACGCGGCTGAAAGTGCCGAACAGCAGCGCGACAGACAGGCCCAGCAGCGCCACATAGCGCAGGGCAAAAGGATCGCGCCGGGTCAGGGTCAGGTCTGGCCGGGCGGGTCTGGCCTGCGCGGCGCGCGCGGCCATGCGCGCCTGATGCGCCTGCCACAGCGCCATCGTGCCCGCATCCCCCGCGCCAATCGCCTGCCGATCCAGCAAAGTCTGAATGGGTCGGCCTTTCATGGTGCTGTCCAGGCGGTCCAATGCCTCGGCGCGGGCCGGGAAGCGGAACCGCAAAGCCCCGCGCACCGTCAGCCCGATCAGCACAGCGGCGGACAGGACGGCCATTGCCCAGACCAGCTCGATCGCGATCATGTCATGGACACCCAGCATCAACAGCCCAGCCACCGCAAAGATCACCGACCAGACAGGCCAGAAGGCACGGGTGATGCGCTCGGCCATCAGCCCCGCCCAGGTCAGGCGAAGCGGCCAGCGGATTTTGCTCAGGACCGTACGATCAGCGTCAGACATACCGTTTCCAATGCGGCCCGACGCGGGGATCGCATCAAAGCCATTCGGGAATGGTATCGCGGTTTATGATTTCGTCAAAGGTAGGACGCGCCCGAATGACGGCGAATTGATGCTCATTGACCAGAACTTCGGGGATCAGCGGGCGCGAGTTATATTCGCTGGCCATCACTGCGCCATACGCTCCGGCCGAACGGAACGCCACCAGATCCCCCGAGGCCAAAGGCGGCATCATCCGCTGCTTGGCAAAGGTATCGCCGGATTCGCAGACAGGGCCGACAATGTCGATGGGAGCCTGTTCAATGCCGATTTCGGGCTCGATGACGGGAATGATGTCGTGATGGGCCTCGTACATGGCGGGGCGCACCAGATCGTTCATCGCCGCGTCAATGATCAGGAAATCGCGGCCCTCGCCGGATTTCACATAGATCACCTCGGACACCATGATGCCGGCGTTGCCGGCGATCAGCCGGCCCGGTTCAATCTCGATCTCGCAGCCCAGATGGCCCAGCTCCTCGCGGATCAGAGCGCCATATTCGACAGGCAGAGGCGGGGCCTCGTTCGAGCGGGTATAGGGAATGCCCAGCCCCCCGCCCAGATCCAGCCGCTGGATGTCATGGCCCTCGGCGCGCAGCGTTTCCGTCAGATCGGCCACTTTGCGATAGGCCAGGCGGAAAGGCTCCAGTTCGGTCAGCTGGCTGCCGATATGCACGTCGATGCCGATCACCTTCAGCCCCGGCAGGCGGGCCGCATAGGCATAGACCTCTTTGGCACGAGAAATCGGAATACCGAACTTGTTCTCAGATTTGCCAGTGGCGATTTTGGCATGGGTCTTGGCATCCACATCCGGATTGACCCGCACAGTGACAGGGGCCTGCACCCCCATGGACACCGCCACCTCGTTCAGGCGCTCCATCTCGGGCTCGGATTCCAGATTGAACTGACGAATACCGCCCTCCAGCGCCGCGCGCATCTCAGCGCGGGTCTTGCCCACACCCGAAAAGACAATCTTATGCCCCGGCACGCCAGCGGCCTTGGCCCGCGCATATTCCCCGCCCGAGACCACATCCATCCCCGCGCCCGCCGCCGCAAGCGTTTTCAAAATCGCCTGGTTACTGGCGGCTTTCATCGCGTAACACACCAGATGATCCATCCCATCCAGCGCCTCGTCGAACAGGCGGAAATGGCGCAGCAAAGTAGCCGTGGAATAGATATAAACCGGCGAGCCAACAGCCGCCACGATCTCGGACACCGGCACGTCCTCGGCATAAAGCGCGCCATTCTTATACAGGAAATGATCCATTTATCCGTCCTCTGGCTGGTTTCGATGCGTCATAGCAGACTGGCGCGGCATTTCAATCGAAGGAAAAGGGGGCCAGCCCCCTCGGTCGAAAATCTGCGATTTTCGGCCTTCACCCCCGGAGTATTTCAAGAGCAAAGAAAGCGGGAAGCGATGCCAGCGAAATCAAGCGCCCGCCTGAGGAAGAGGCCGGAGGCCGATGACGAGGTATCCTGTGCGCGTCAGCGCTCCTTTTGGCAGTTCTCAGATCGGGCGGGACCGCAAGAACAGATACAGCGGCAGACCGCAGCTGACCCCAATCAGAAACGTCGCAGGAATCGCCCAAAGCGCGCGCCAGTTCCGGCGTATGGACACTTCGGCCAGGATCCAGACGCTCAAGGCAACCGCTGAGATCACCAGATCCCAGAACAGCCCGGTCGCCGCCGCATTCTGCGTCCAGGCCGCAATCAATCCGTCCACCGACAAGCCGTTTCGGACAATCCACGGCACCAGGTGCCACATCGGAACGGCTGCACCGGCCAGGGCCAGGGCCAGATATGTCCAGCGCAGCGCCGACATCACAGCTCTTTGGTGATGCCGACCCGTGCGGTTCCTGAAATTGTGATGCCGGTTTTCGGCTCATCCTTTGGGGGGACGGGCTCTCCGTCCACGCCGCAGGCCGCCAGCAGCGACAGGATCGTCATCAGGGCCAGAGGTCTCATGTCAGCAGGTCCTTCCACCGCGCGATCTGGGCGCGCACCTGTGCCGGTGCCGTTCCCCCATAAGACATGCGCGAGGCCACGGAATTATCAACCCCCAGCACGTCGAAAACGGCGCGGGTGATCGCCGTGTGGACCGATTGCATGTCTTCCAAGGTCAGCTCGGGCAGATCGCAGCCTTTGCTTTCGGCCATGGCGACCAGCGATCCGGTCACGTGATGGGCATCGCGGAAGGGCAGGTTCAATTCGCGTACCAGCCAGTCGGCCAGATCCGTCGCGGTTGAGAACCCCGAGCCAGCCGCCGCGGCCAGATTTTCGCGGTTGCCGGTCATGTCGCTGACCATCCCGGTCATCGCGGCCAGGGCCAGCATCAGGTTATCGGCGGCGTCGAACACCTGCTCTTTGTCTTCCTGCATGTCCTTGGAATAGGCCAGCGGCAGGCCCTTCATCACGGTCATCAGGGCGACATTCGCGCCGAAGATGCGGCCGATTTTGGCGCGCAGCAGTTCGGCCGCGTCGGGGTTGCGTTTTTGCGGCATGATGGAGGACCCGGTGGACCATTTGTCCGACATGGTGACAAAGCGGAACTGGGCCGAGGACCAGATCACCAGCTCTTCGGCGAAACGGCTCAGGTGCATCGCGGTGATCGAAGCGCAGGACAGGAACTCCAGCGCGAAATCGCGGTCGGCCACGGCGTCCAGCGAATTGGCCGTGGGCCGGTCAAACCCCAGCGCCTGGGCGGTCATCTCGCGGTCAATCGGAAAGGACGTGCCCGCCAGCGCGGCCGAGCCCAGCGGGCTTTCGTTCATCCGGGCGCGCGCATCGCGAAACCGCGACAGATCGCGACCGAACATTTCCACATAGGCCATCATGTGGTGGCCCCAGGTGACGGGCTGCGCGGTTTGCAGATGGGTGAAGCCGGGCATGACCCAATCGGCCCCGGCCTCGGCCTGACCGATCAGAGATTTGATCAGCGCCTCGATGCCCTCAATGGCCGCGTCGATCTGATCGCGCACCCACAGTTTGAAATCGGTCGCCACCTGATCGTTCCGGCTGCGTGCGGTGTGCAGACGGCCTGCGGGTTCGCCGATGATTTCCTTCAGCCGGGCCTCCACATTCATGTGGATGTCTTCCAGCGCGGTGGAAAATTCGAACGTCCCGCCCTGGATTTCTGACAAGACCGTGAGCAGGCCTTCCCGAATGACCTGCGCGTCGTTATCAGTGATGATGCCTGTCGCAGCCAACATGGCGGCATGGGCCCTGGAGCCGGCAATATCCTGCGCCGCCATGCGCTGGTCATACCCGATCGAGGCATTGATTGCCTCCATGATCGCGTCAGGACCGGCGGCAAAGCGGCCGCCCCACATCTGGTTCGAGGATTTGTCACTCATTCGTCTGCCCCTAGGAGGTGTCATGCACAGGTTTTATCGGATCGTCCTTTATACGGCCTTGGCGCTTGGTGCAAATGCGTCGCTGGCGGCAGATCCCGCGCTAGAGGCTCTGCGCGTGGGCGACATGAAGAAGCTGAACCTGCATTCGGCGCCGCAATCCACCCCCGACACGGTGTTTTACGCCGAAGACGGCACGCAAATGACCCTGGCCGCCTATCGGGGCAAAACCGTCGTGCTGAATTTCTGGGCCACCTGGTGCGCCCCCTGCCGCAAGGAAATGCCCGCGCTGTCCGCCCTGCAAGATGAATTCGGCGGCGACTCTTTCGAAGTTGTCACCATCGCCACCGGCCGCAACCCGCCCCCCGCGATGAAGAAATTCTTTGACGAGATCGGCGTGACCAACCTGCCCCTGCACCGCGACCCCAAACAAGCCCTGGCCCGCAAAATGGCCATTCTGGGGCTACCGATCACTGTCATTGTGAACCCCGAGGGCCAGGAAATCGGGCGGCTGATCGGCGATGCCGACTGGCATTCGGATGAAGCCCGCGCGTTGATCGCCGCGCTGCTACCAGAGGCCCCGGAAAAGCCGAAAGAATAGGTTTCGGGGCAAAGGGATAGGGTCCGCTAGGTCACCCTTTACGATGTTTTGACAAACGCTTTTCTGGCCTCTTTGATAGAGCCCGGAGGAGACAATGACACTATCTTTGCTGCTGTTGCTGGTGACAGGCGGAATTGCGGGTATCGTGATTATCCTGCATCTTCTGGGGCTAAGCAGGCCTTGCGTTTTCACGGACGAGCCCGCCGTGCGCCGGGTCTGGCAGGCCGAATACCCCGACACGCAGATTCTGAGCATCGTGCAATCCCGCAACCGTCACTTTGCCCTTGTGGACTCTCGTGCCGGGCTGGGCATCGTGTGGCCGATGGGCGCGGACGGCGCGGCCCGGCTGTTGCTGGGGGTTGAGGTGCGGCGCACAAAAAGTGGTCTGATTCTGTCTCTGCCCGATTATACTGCCCCGGAAATCAGCCTGTGGCTGACCCCGGACGAAGCCCAGGACTGGCTGCGCAGAATAAAAGAGGCCCCATGACAGACCCCAGGACTGACCTCAGCTATCCCGACGTGGTGCAATGGGCCGTGCCCTTTTTCATCGCCGCCATTCTGGCCGAGCTGGCCTGGATCGTCATCAAAGGGCGCGGCGGCCGCTATGAAACCCGCGACGCGCTGACCAGCCTGATCATGGGCGCGGGCAATGTGGCCTCGGGGATCGCGCTGGGGTTCGTGGCCTATGGGTTTTTCATGTTCCTGTGGGCGCTGACACCGCTGGATCTGGGCACCTCGGTCTGGGTGGTGATCCTGTGCTTTGTGCTGGACGATCTGCGCTATTACTGGGTGCATCGGTTCGGGCATCGCATCCGCTGGGTCTGGGCCAGCCATGTGAATCATCACTCCAGCCAGCATTACAACCTGACCACCGCCCTGCGGCAGACCTGGACGGGGACGTTCACCTTTATGATGATCGTGCGCGCGCCGCTGATCTTGCTGGGCTTTCACCCCGCGATGGTGCTGTTTTGCGGCGGGCTGAACCTGATTTACCAGTTCTGGATCCATACCGAGGCGATCGGCAAGATGCCCCGCTGGTTCGAGGCCATCATGAACACGCCCAGCCATCACCGCGTCCACCACGGGCGCAATACGCGCTATCTGGATGCCAACTATGCCGGCGTCTTTATCGTCTGGGATAAGATCTTCGGCACCTATGTGCCCGAACTGGCGCAGGAAAAAGTCCAATACGGGCTGGTGCATAATCTGGGCACGTTCAACCCGATCCGCGTGGCCTTTCATGAATGGGTCGGGATTTTCCGGGACATGCTGCGCCCCGGTCTGTCCCTGCGCCAACGTCTGATGTATGCCGTCGCGCCTCCGGGTTGGAGCCATGACGGCAGCCGCGACACCTCAGAAGAAATCAAGCGCAAACACCTGAGCAACACCCCACAGGATCGCGGCACACCAGGGTTCGAGCGCCTCTAGCGTCCGGGAAACCCGCCCTGCCCCAGCTGTGCAACCCGATCATGACAGGGACAAGAGACCAGGTGATCGTTCACCATCCCCACCGCCTGCATAAAGGCATAGACAATCGTCGGGCCGCAGAACTTGAAACCGGCCTTCTTCAAATCCTTCGAAATTTGCTTGGAAATTTCTGTCTCGGCCGGAACCTCGGCCAGAGTGGCCCAACGGTTCTGAACCGGCTGGAAATCCACGTATTTCCACAGGAATTCGGCAAAGCCCTCCTGAGCCTCGATCCGCTGCCAGGCCTGCGCGTTTCCGATGGTGGCCACGATCTTTCCGCGATGCCGCACAATGCCCGGATCCGCAACCAGCCGCGCCACGTCCTCCTCGCCCCATGTGGCGATCACATTCGGATCAAACCCTTGAAAAGCCTTCTGAAACCCCTCGCGCTTTTTCAGGATCGTGATCCAGCTAAGCCCTGCCTGAAACCCGTCCAGGATCAGCTTTTCCCACAGCGCGCGACTGTCATATTCCGGCACGCCCCATTCGGTGTCGTGATACTCGAAATATATCTGATCGGGCCCCGCCCATCCGCATCTTTCACCCATGTTTTCCTCCGCATTTTCCCGAGATTGGAACAATTAGAACAAAATGCAAACATTAAGCAACTGGTAAGGCCTGAGGCCGCAATGTGACAGTCGCACATGCAGCCAACGGAGAGAGTCGTGGGCAAACGTAGACGCAACAAATGGAATGACGTGCAGACCGGCGAACAGTCGCCCCTGGATTTTGCCGTGACCACGCGGGATGCCGGTGTGATGTCCATGGTCGCCGAAGCGGTGAAACACAAACAGGTCGCGCTGGCCTATCAGCCGGTCGTGCAGGCCACCCGCCCCAGCCAGCCCGCCTTCTATGAGGGGCTGATCCGCATCTTCGACGAAACCGGCCGGATCATTCCCGCCAAGGATTTCATCGAACATATCGAGGAAACCGAGCTGGGGCGCGTCATTGACTGTCTGGCGCTGGAATTCGGGCTGAAAGCCCTGCAAAAAGCGCCGGAAATGCGGCTGTCGATCAACATGTCTGCGCGCTCGATCGGGTTTCCGCGCTGGATGAATACGCTGCGGCATGGGCTGGACCGGGATCCAACCGTTGCCGAGCGTCTGATTTTGGAAATCACCGAAAGCTCGGCCATGACGGTTCCGGAACTGGTGGTCCGCTTCATGTCCGATCTACAGCGCAAGGGAATCAGCTTTGCCCTGGACGATTTCGGCGCCGGATATACCTCGTTTCGGTATTTGCGGGACTTCTATTTCGACATTCTGAAGATCGACGGGCAGTTCATTCGGAACATCCATACGGACCCGGATAATCAGGTTCTGACCAAGGCACTGGTTGGGATCGCACAGCAATTCGACATGTTTACCGTCGCGGAATCCGTTGAAACCTTCGAAGATTGCCAATGGTTGCAACAAATTGGCGTTGACTGCCTTCAGGGCTACTACTTTGGCGCGCCCTCTATCCAAGAGCCCTGGAAACAAAATTCCAAAACGACGCAACGTCGGCGAGCATAAATTTCGCTGCGGCGCGGCAATTCTCCGCAGTTGCCGCATTGCGGCAGTTGCTCTATCACGGAGCCCAAGGTGGGGAGTCCAGGGCCCGCACACTGCGCGCCCGGCGCTCCTCGACTGGCAAATTGGTGGAGGATGAACATGACCAATGTTGTAATCGTTTCGGCGGCCCGTACGGCTGTTGGCTCGTTTAGCGGCTCTTTCGCAAACACCCCAGCCCACGATCTGGGCGCTGCCGTGCTGGAGGCCATCGTAACCCGCGCCGGCATCGACAAATCCGAAGTGTCCGAAACAATCCTGGGCCAGGTTCTGTCCGCAGGTCAGGGCCAGAACCCTGCACGCCAGGCGCATATCAATGCCGGCCTGCCGGTCGAAAGCGCCGCCTGGGGCATCAATCAGGTCTGTGGTTCGGGTCTGCGCGCCGTTGCGCTGGGGGCGCAGCACATCCAATTGGGCGACGCGGCTGTCGTCGCGGCGGGCGGTCAGGAAAACATGACCCTCAGCCCCCATGTCGCGCATCTGCGCGCCGGCACCAAAATGGGGGACGTGAAATACATCGATTCGATGATCCGCGACGGTCTGTGGGACGCATTCAACGGCTACCACATGGGCCAAACCGCCGAAAACGTGGCCAACCAGTGGCAGATCAGCCGCGACATGCAGGACGAATTCGCCGTTGCCTCGCAAAACAAGGCAGAAGCCGCCCAGAAAGCAGGGAAATTCGACGAAGAGGTGATCCCCTTCACCGTCAAGACCCGCAAGGGCGACATCATCGTCGATAAGGATGAATACATCCGCCACGGCGCCACGATGGAAGCCATGCAAAAACTGCGCCCGGCCTTCACCAAGGACGGTTCGGTCACGGCCGCGAACGCCTCGGGGTTGAACGACGGCGCGGCCGCCGTGCTGCTGATGAGCGCCGAAGAGGCCGAAAAACGTGGGCTGGAGCCGCTGGCCCGCATCGCCTCTTATGCCACTGCCGGTCTGGACCCGTCGGTCATGGGCGTCGGCCCGATCTATGCCTCGCGCAAGGCGCTGGACAAAGCCGGCTGGGCCGCAGGCGATCTGGACCTGGTTGAGGCCAACGAAGCCTTTGCCGCTCAGGCCTGCGCCGTGAACAAGGACATGGGCTGGAATCCGGACATCGTGAACGTGAACGGCGGCGCCATCGCCATCGGCCACCCGATCGGGGCCTCGGGCTGCCGCATCCTGAACACCCTGCTGTTCGAAATGAAGCGCCGCGAGGCCAAGAAAGGCCTGGCCACGCTGTGCATCGGCGGCGGCATGGGCGTGGCCATGTGCCTTGAGCGCCCCTAAGCCCTTGCAAGGCTGAAACCCATATCGGGGCGCTGTTTTCAGCGCCCCTTTTTTTGCTCGGACGCCGCACAAGCGTAAAAAATGTGTTTAGACGCCATTTTTCGCACGCAATATTATTGCGCATTCGCAGCATTCAAAGTAACAGAGTTACCAGCGCATCACACTTAATTGGAGGAAATCATGTCCAGAGTAGCACTCGTCACCGGCGGTTCGCGCGGTATCGGCGCCGCCATTTCGAAAGCCCTGCAAGCCCAGGGCTGCACCGTCGCCGCCACATATGCCGGCAATGACGAAGCCGCCGCCAAGTTCACCGAAGAAACTGGCATCAAGACCTACAAATGGAATGTCGGCGATTACGAAAGCTCGGCCGCGGGCATCGCCAAAGTCGAAGAAGAGCTGGGCCCGATCGATATCGTCGTCGCCAATGCCGGCATCACCCGCGACGCCCCCTTCCATAAAATGACTCCGCAGCAGTGGCAGGAAGTCATCGACACCAACCTGACCGGCGTGTTCAACACCGTCCACCCGATCTGGCCCGGTATGCGCGAGCGTAAATTCGGCCGGATCGTCGTGATCAGCTCGATCAACGGCCAGAAGGGCCAGTTCGCGCAGGTGAACTATGCCGCCACCAAAGCCGGCGATCTGGGCATTGTGAAATCGCTGGCACAGGAAGGCGCCCGCGCAGGCATCACCGCCAACGCCATCTGCCCCGGCTACATCGCCACCGAAATGGTCATGGCCG
>PAPN01000017.1 GCA_002708925.1 Paracoccaceae bacterium | reverse complement strand
TAGCTGGACATGGTGGGGCCGTGGCCCTTGCTGTCGATCTGGTTCGGCTGGACAATGGTCAGCCCCAGCTTGCGCGGCGGATAGGCGGGGATTTTATCGTCGATGATCATCCCCAGCGCATAGGTCTTGCCCGTGGTGATCAGGCCCGAGGCCGCCAGAACGCTGGCCTGTGTCACCAGGTTGGCCGCGCCGATCTGATCTTCGGGGCCCCAGCGCGGCTCGGCCTGGATGGGCGCAGACAATAGAGGGGTGATCGCGGCCAGCACGGCCGCGGCAAGTGTCTTTTTCATGGTTGTTATCCTCCCTTGGACGGGGATGCCCCCGTTGCATCACCTTGCAAGAGCCCGAACCGGACATCCAATGAAACATCCACATGACCGGGTATTGGCAAATTCTATGCCCAAGCCCCAAAATGCGCCCCAGCCGGCACCGCGCAGGTTACAGCTGGCCCGCCTGCTCCAGCCCCGGACGATAGGTGCGGCTGACGGGGATTTTATCTCCGTTCGCCAGAATCAGGAAAATCCGGCCCTCCGCGCGCTGCACATCCGTGATCGCCCCCACGGCCACCCAATGAGAGCGGTGCGCGCAGTGGCCCTCAACACTGTCCATCTCGTCGATTGCATCGGTAAAGCGCATCCGCAGACGGTGAGCTTCACCCGGCAGCACCACCTCGACAAAGTGATTATTCGCAGAAAGACGCAGAACGGGGCCCTCGGCCTCGGCTGGCAGGCGGCGCATCAGCCTTGGCGCAGGCGGAGCGGGCGGCGGCGGGGCCTGGGGCACGGACGGCACGGCGGCGGGCATTTCCTGCGCCTGAACCGACCCCTGATCGCCCACCAACAGCCGCTTACTGACCTGTATGATCAAACCGACAAGCGCAACGCACAGGCTGATGCGCAACAGATTCGGCGTCATCCCCGACGGATCCACGATGATGAAATGAATCCAGACATACAAAACCGGAGACAGAACCAGCGTTATGCCGCAGACGCGCAGCAGATCGCAACGCCAGCCGGTCAGGCCGGTATGCAGCTTTTTGAACACCAGATTCATCGCGCCCGACGCAATCAGCCCCGCCGCCACGATGACGCCCCAAAACAGCACGCGCGTTCCGGTTTCCATAAGGGATAAGGTGTTGAACGGGCCCATTATCACGGCAACAATCGTGAACAACGCCCATCCCAACAGAACCGAGGCCACCCGGCCTGATCGAAAAACAGCACTCAACATCGCACTCATTTGCCCCGCACCAACCCACCAAGCACAGACAAAAACATTAGTTTACATGGCCTTATACATCACCCACTTTGGGTTGCAACCTATCACTCGGTTGCGCGGCTAACTTCTTAACAATAGGTTAACGACAGGAGGCCCCATGTCAGACAGTCTTTTTCAGCGCATTTCGCACAGTTTCGAACGCCAATCCATGATGTCCACTTTGGGCGCGCGGCTGGCGGATGTGTCAGAGGGATCGGTTCAGATCACAGCTCCGATTCTGCCGGGCGCACGTCAGCAGCAGGGGCACGCCCACGCCGCGCTGACCTTTGCGATCGGAGATTCCGCCGCCGGATATTCGGCCCTGACCATGATCCCCGAGGGCCAGGAAGTGGTGACCGCCGAGATCAAGATAAACCTGCTGGCCCCCGCAACCGGCGACCTGCTGGTGGCCACAGGCCGTGTGATCAAACCCGGACGCAAGCTGATAATCGTTACCGCTCAGGTCCATGCCCGTGTGGGCGAGCAGGAAAAACTGGTCGCGATTTTGCAGGGCACCATGGTGCCCGTGCCGGTTTAGGGGCGCAGGCCGGCCGCCTCGACACGGGGTTTATAGGTCCGGCTGACGGGCACCTGCGCCCCATCGGGCATCCGCAAGAACAGCTGACCATTGCGCCGCAACACCTGCTGCACCTGCCCCGTCGCCACCCAATGCGAGCGATGCACCCGCAGCCCCGCAAAGCCGGCCAGCTCTTTCTCGGCATCCGACAGACGCATCAGGATCAGGGCCGCGCCCGCATCTGTCACGACATTCAAATAGTGATCCTGCGATTCGATCCGGATCAGCGCCCCGCGGCGTTCTAAAGGCAGCCGTTTTTGGAAAACCGCATCCGCCGCGGGCTGCTCTGCGGCATCCGTCTGCACCACGGCCGGCAGGTGAAAGTGATGGATCAGGGCCACCACGGCCTCGACAATCATGGCGACAATCCACACCACGCCGATCATCCACAGCCCCTGACGCAGACCGCCCCAGCCATCGAAAACAAGAGCATTCAGCCCATGCAGCATTCCCCCCAGCACGATGGCGAATCCCAGCCGCGCCGCCAGTCTGCGCCACAGCCCCTGCCCGGCCAGAAGCCTGCGGAAGCCCAGATCCGTCAGGATCGAGACCCCCGCCACGCAAGCCCAATACATCAAACGCGCCGGTCCGCTTAGCAATTCATAAGTTTCGAACGGGCCTGTCAGCCCTCCTAATACCGAAAGCGCGATCCACAACACCAAAGGCGTTACGATCTCGGGCCGTTGGCGAAGCGCCAAATGCAATGGGCCGTTTTTCATGGTCACACACGCAATTCCCAGCAAGTTCATGCAGTCACGCTTGGCCAGGGTGGCCGCTCATGCTGCTTCTCGTTCTAGAGAAACTGACCGGAGTTGCATAGATGAGCTTTCACCCCCTGGCCCAGGCCCCCGCCGCCATTCAAATTCACGCCTGGATCGCCCTGGCGCTTATTCCCCTGACCGTGGCGATTTTCCTGATCCCCCGCGGCAGCGGGCTGCATAAAACGCTGGGCTGGGCCTGGGTGGTCGGAATGGGGGCGGTCGCCCTGTCCTCATTCTGGATCGCTCACATCCGTCTGATCGGCCCCTTCAGCCCCATTCACGCCTTATCTGTCCTGACGCTGGGCGCGTTGATCCATGCGATCTACAGCATCCGTGCGCGCCGGGTTTCAAGGCACCGCAAAACGATGCTGGGCCTGGTCTGGGGGGCCTTGCTGGGGGCCGGAGCCTTCACCGTTTTGCCCGGCAGGATCATGCATAGCGTCCTGTTCGGAGGCTGATCCGAGCGCAGATATGGCCCTTTTGCCCCTGTTCAGGCGGTCAGCCCCTCTGGCTCTGTCAGGCCATTGGCGCGGCAGCAGGCGGTCAGGGTGTTGGCCAGAAGGCAGGCGATGGTCATTGGGCCGACGCCTCCGGGTACCGGGGTGATCGCCCCGGCCACCGCCGCGCAGCTGGCGAAATCCACGTCGCCCACCAGCCGGGTTTTGCCCGCGCCCTTTTCCGGAGCCGGGATCCGATTGATGCCCACGTCAATCACCGTGGCGCCCGGTTTGATCCAGTCGCCCGGCACCATTTCGGGACGGCCCACCGCCGCCACCACGATGTCCGCGCCCCGCACCACACCGGGCAGATCGCGCGTGCGGCTATGGGCGATCGTCACCGTGCAGCTGTCGCCCAGCAGCAGCTGCGCCATCGGTTTGCCGACGATATTGCTGCGCCCGATCACCACCGCGTTCAGCCCCGACAGGCTGCCGTGATGCGCGCGCAGCATCATCAGGCAACCCAGCGGCGTGCAGGGCACCATCGCCTTTTGCCCGGTGCCCAGCAGCCCCACATTCGAGATATGAAACCCGTCCACATCCTTGGCCGGGTCGATGGCGTTGATCACCAGATCCTCGTTCAGATGCGCCGGCAAGGGCAGCTGCACCAGAATCCCGTGTACCTCAGAATCGGTGTTCAATTGGTTAATCAGCGCCAGAAGATCCGCCTCGGACGTGTCGGCGGGCAGTTTGTGCTCATAGGAATTCATGCCCACTTCGACGGTCATTTTCCCCTTCGAGCGCACATAAACCTGGCTGGCAGGATCCTCGCCCACCAGCACCACGGCCAGGCCCGGCGTGATCGCGTTTTCCTCTTTCAGCCGCGCAACATGCTGCGCAACGCGCCCACGAACATCCAAGGCAAACGCCTTACCGTCGATGATAGTTGCGGTCATTTTCAATCCTCCAATCGGCGGGCGGCCACGGACAGGGCGTGCCACAGGGTTTCCGCCAGGCTGCGCATTCCGATCACGGCCAGCTGCGTGTCGCTGCGGCGGATCAGAAAGACGGTCATATGTTCCAGCCCAGTGCGCACCGCGCGCCCCGGACCAAGTGTTTTGGGATCCAGATTCACCAGTTTTTGCAGCAATCCGGTCAACCCTGCACCCGGCGCTGTGATCTCGAAACAGACGAACCCGTCGGTTTGTTCGGTCACCACGCAGTCCGGGGCCTGAGCCTGCAAAGCCGCGGCAAAATCGGTTTCGGCCCGGCCTGCGGCCTCGATCATCCATTGCGAGGGGCCGGTCCAGAAGGCACCATAGCCCCCGGCCGAAACCGCGCCGCCCACCGGGGGCAAATCCAGACCCATGGGGGCCACGTCAGCCGCCCCCGCCAAAGAGGCCAGCGCAAGCCCCGTGTTTTCTGTCAGGCTCACCGAGCCAAAGCTGGCGACGCGCGCAGCAGGCCCACCCAGGGCCGTGATCGGAGTCAAATCAGTCACGCAGACGGTCTCCTTCCGGGTCAATGAAATGGGCCGAGACAACCTGCACCTGCATCTCTTCGCCCTCCAGCGGGTTGGCGGCGACGATCACCTCGCCCTGCCGCGCCACGCCATTTTCCAGATAGCCAAGCGCGATATAGCTGGACTCGTGCGGGGAATAGCAGGACGAGGTCACCCAGCCCTGATCGGTCTGCATGGTCTGCGCCGCGCCCTTGGTGAACAGATGCGCGCCGGCCATGATCTGGCGGTCCGGTTGCACCGGCTTCAGCCCCACCAGACGGCGCGTATCCAGCGCCAGCCCCTCGCGGCGGGACATCACCGCGCCGATACTGTCCTTCTTGGCCGAGACCATCTTGCCCAGACCCAGCATCCCGGCCGTGGTCTGACCGTTCAGCTCGGCCCCTGCTGCGTGGCCCTTCTCGATGCGCAGAACGGCCAGGGCCTCGGTCCCGTAGGGGGTGACGCCCAGATCGTCTCCGGCCTGCATCAGACGCTCCATCAGGGCCTGACCATAGCGCGCAGGCACGGCGATTTCATAGGCCAGCTCGCCCGAGAACGAGATCCGGAACAGCCGCGCCCGCAGCCCGCCGCAAATCGTCAGCTCGGTGCAGGACATGAAGGGAAACGCCGCGTTCGAGAGGTCCAGATCATCCACGATCCGGGTCAGCAATTCGCGCGATTTCGGCCCCGCCACGGCGATCTGCGCCCAGGCATCCGTGGTCGAGATCATCTGCACATCCAGATCGGGCCAGAGACATTGATGCGCGAATTCCATGTTGCGATAGACCAGCCCGGCATTCGCGGTGGTCGTGGTCACAACATAATGCCGATCGCCCAAACGCGCGCAGGTGCCATCGTCATAAAGATGCCCGTCCTCGCGCAGCATCAAGCCATAGCGGACCTTGCCCACCTTCAGCGTGCCCATCATGTTGGCGTAAATCCGGTTCAGGAATTCCCCCACATCCGCGCCCTGCACGTCGATTTTGCCCAGGGTCGTCACATCGCACAGCCCCACACCCGAGCGGACGGCCAGAACCTCGCGATCGACGGACTGACGCCAGTGGGTCTCGCCCTGTTGCGGGAAATATTGCGCGCGCATCCACTGACCGACTTCGACGAATTCAGCGCCCCGCGCCTGCGCCCAATGATGGCTGGGCGTCAGCCGCCTGGGCCGGAAATGCGGGCCGGTATCGCCGCCGCCCAGCACCCCCAATGAGACCCCGGTATAAGGCGGGCGGAAAATCGTGGTGCCGGTTTCGGGGATGGTTTTGCCCGTCAGCTCGGCCATCACCGCCAGCGCCGAAATATTCGAGGTCTTGCCCTGATCGGTCGCCATCCCCAGCGTGGTCCAGCGTTTCAGATGCTCGACCGGGGTCATATTTTCCTTGTGCGCCAAGGCGATGTCCTTGACCGTCACATCGTTCTGGAAATCCACCCAAGCGCGTTTTTCCCCCGGCACGTGCCAGATCGGCGCCTGAGAGTGCGGCGCATTCTCCGCCTCGGGCAGCGGGATTTGCGCGGCGCTCAGGTCCAGATCAGCCAACGCAACCAGCGCCGCCCGACTGCCAGAGGCCAGCGCATCCGCCACCCCGCCCTGCCCCGCAGCCGCCCCCGCCGGGATCAGCCCGGCAGGCCCGTTCGGACCGGGCACAAAGGCAAGCAGCCGCTCATCCCAGACCGGCCGCCCGCGGTGATGCGAGGCCAGATGCACATTCGGGTTCCACCCCCCCGCAACACCCAAAGCACCGGCGGAATGCCACTCGGACCGGCCGTCCTGAGTGATCTGGATCGCGCGCAGCCCGTGACGGCCCTTGCTGCCCGTCACCATCGCGCCCGAAAACAGCCGGTAATCGCCAAAACACGGCGCATCGGGGCGCGCGTCAATCACGCCCAGCACGCCCACGCCCTTGGCCATCAGGTCCAGCGCAGTGCGGTGGCCGTCGTCGCCATTGGTGAAAATCGCAATCGGATCGCCCCCCTGACGCACAGGTGCCACCGCCCAGCGATTGGCATAGGCGCGCATCGCCCCCGACAGCATGATGCCGGGGCGGTCATTGTCGGCAAAGGGAATGTGGCGCTCGGTCGCGCCGGCGGCCAGCACCGCCCGTTTCGAGGTAATCCGCCACAGCGTCTGACGCACCCGATTGCCCGGCTCGGGCAGATGATCCGAGACCCGCTCAACCGCGCCAAACACCCCGTGATCATAGACGCCAAACACGGTGGTTCTGGGCATCAGACGGACATTTGGCAGGCTGCGCAGCTCTTGAAGAACGGTTTCAATCCAATCGGTTGCGGGCAATCCATCCAGCAAATCGCTTTCGGCCAGCAGCCGCCCGCCAAAGCGGGAATCCTCATCGGCCAGGATCACCTCAGCCCCCGCGCGCGCCGCCGTCAGAGCAGCCACCAGACCCGCAGCCCCGCCGCCAATCACCAGCAGATCGCAATGCAGGAAACCTTTGTCATACTCATCCGGATCGGGCAACATCGACAGGCTGCCCAGCCCTGCCGCGCGCCGGATTGCGGGCTCATATAGTTTCTCCCAGAACGCCTTGGGCCACATGAAAGTCTTGTAATAGAACCCAGCCGCGAAAAACGGCGCAAACAGGTCATTCACCGCCAGCAGATCGCGCTCAAGCGAGCCCATGTGGTTTTGCGAACGGGCCACCAGACCATCGAACAGCTCGGTCACGGTGGCGCGGGTGTTGGGCTCTTGCCGGGTCCCGTCGCGCAGCTCGACCAGGGCGTTTGGCTCTTCTGAGCCGGCGGAAAACACGCCGCGCGGACGGTGGTATTTGAAACTACGCCCCACCATCTGCACCCCGTTCGCCAACAGGGCCGAGGCCAGCGTATCCCCAGCAAACCCTTGATATTGCTTACCGTTAAAGGTGAATTTCAGGGGCAAGGATCGGTCGATCAGACCTGCGGCCAGACGAGTCATTGGCTGCCCTCCCGTTTCATATCCCGCGCCAGTTCAGCGCCCAGAATCTCATGCGTAATCGTGTCACGCGTCACCACCAGCCAGGACCGATCCCCCTGTTCGTGGAACCACAGCTCGCGCAGCACGCCCGCCGGGTTATCGCGCAGGAACACATAGTCGCAAAAGGCCGCCTCGGCGTCCTCGGCTGCGGGATCGGGGCGCAGCATCAACGCGGCGTCGCCCAGATAGGTAAACTCTTGCGCATCGCGCGGGCCAAGCAGGGGATGAGGGATCAGCATCAGGTCACCTAGTGCAGGTTGGGTTGGGCGCCAACGCCCTTTTCGTCAATGACATAGCCGCGATTGAAACGGTCAAAACCAAAGCCCGTCGCGGTGTCATGCGGCCGGTCCGTCGCCAGCAGATGCGCAAAGGCAAAACCCGCCGCCGGGGTCGCTTTGAACCCGCCATAATTCCAGGCTCCGTTGAAATAGAGCCCCTCGATTCCGGTGCGATCAATGATCGGCGAGCCATCCATGGACATGTCCACCAGACCGCCCCAGGACCGCAGCAAACGCGCCCGCCCGATCATCGGCATCAGGGCCATTCCGCCCTCCAGCACGTCTTCGACCACGGGCAGATTTCCGCGTTGCGCGTAGGAATTGTAGCCCTCGATATCGCCGCCGAATACCAGCCCGCCCTTATCCGATTGGCTGACATAGAAATGCCCCGCGCCGAATGTGATCACACCCGGAATTGTCAGTTTAAGCCCTTCGGAAACAAAGGCTTGCAACGCGTGGCTTTCGATTGGCAGGCGCATCCCGGCCATCTGCATCACCCGGCCCGAATTGCCCGCGACAGACACGCCGACCTTGGCCGCGCCAATGAACCCGCGCGAGGTGTCAACGCCCAGAACCTTGCCGTTTTCAACGCGAAATCCGGTGACCTCGCAATTTTGGATGATGTCCACGCCGCGCATGTCCGCGCCGCGCGCATAGCCCCAGGCCACCCCGTCATGGCGCGCCGTCCCGGCCCGCGCCTGCATCAACCCTCCCTTGATCGGAAAGCGCGCGTTATCAAAGTTCACGAAAGGCATCATGTCGCGCAGTTCGGGCACCGACAGCATCCGCGCCCCCGCGCCCGATAGCATCATCGCATTGCCGCGCCGCCGATAAGCATCGCGCTGCGCGTCCGAGTGGATCAGGTTCACGATCCCCCGCTGGCTGACCATCGAGTTGAAATTGGTGTCCTGCTCCAGATTTTCCCACAGTTTCATCGAGAATTCATAGAAGGGCTGATTGCCCGGCAGCAGATAGTTCGAGCGGATGATCGTCGTGTTCCGCCCCACATTCCCCGAGCCGATCCAGCCCTTTTCCAGCAGGGCCACATTGCGCGCGCCGAATTCCTTGGCCAGGTAATAGGCCGTCGCCAGCCCGTGCCCGCCGCCGCCAATAACGATGATGTCATAGGCCGGTTTGGGCGCCGGATCGCGCCACAGCGGCTGCCACCCCTTATGGCCGGTCAGCGCCTCTTTGACGACTTTGAACCCAGAAAATTTCATGCGCGTCGCTCCTGTGCGTACATGACTTTTCTACGCAGATCTTGCGGCAATTTCCTTTCTTTTTGGGTCATATAATTATATATTCAGGACAAATTCTAATCAGCAAACGGGCCCCGGAAAAGTGAAAAGAATCGCCTTTCTTCTGGTGGACGGATTCGCGCTGCTTTCGACTGCCGCAGCGCTGGAGCCTTTGCGGGCTGCGAACCTGTTTTCATCTGAAAACAAACAAGAAAACCTATATGAGATCACGCTTTTGTCGATGTCTGACCCGCAGGCGCGTTCATCAGTCGGAGGGCTGTTCGACACCCGGCCATTCCATGAGATTCAACCGGGTTTTGACCTGATTTTCCTGGTCGCGGGGGGGAAACCGGCCCAAGTGCGCGATGAAGCGTTGTTTACCTGGCTCAGACAGGCGGATCGGGTTGGGGCGGCCTTAGGCGGAATTTCGGGCGGAGCGGTCATTCTAGCCCGCGCCGGGCTGTTGCAACACCACCGTTTCACCGTCCACTGGCACCATTATGACGACTTTGGCAACCTACCCGGAGACTGGCTTCTGGAGCGCCGATTATTCGTGATTGACCGGGATCGCTATACCTGCGCGGGGGGCTCGGCGCCGCTGGACATGATGTATGCGATCATTGCGCGCGATCATGGCACCAGCTTTGCGCAGCGCATTTCAGACTGGTTCATTCAAACCGAGATCCGCAGCCCGGACGCCCCGCAGCAAAGCTCGATTCAGGCGCGCTATGGCAGTTTGCCGCGCGCCGTCGCCTCGGCGCTGGAATTGATGGAAAGCCATATCGCCGACCCGCTGGATCAGGATCAGATCGCCCATCTTTCGGGCCTGTCCGTGCGGCAATTGCAGCGGCAGTTTCGCACCAGCCTGGGCGGCTCTATCATGGAGGAATATCGGCGTATCCGGTTGGAAACAGGGAAAAATATGGTCACCTCAACCCACCTGCCCCTGACCGAAATCGCTGAGATGACGGGCTTTGCCAGCCAGGCGCATTTTTCCGACAGTTTCCGCAAGACCTATGGCCAGCCGCCATCCCGTTTGCGCAAAAAAGGGCCCGGAAAAACCGGACCCTAGGGGGGGGATCATTTCGCCATCGGGCAGCCGATCAGATGTCCAGCGTGTTTTCCTTTTCCCACCGGGAAAAATGCGACACGAACGCGTTCCATTCCTGGTGTTTCATCTTCACGAATGAGGCCGAAAAACTGTCGCCCAATTTGGCCTTCAGCTCGGCATCCGCATCATAGGCGCGGATTGCGTCCAGCATGTTCAGCGGCAGTTTCGGCGCGTCCTTGATGGTGTGGCCTTCGGCATACATGTCGATGTCATAGCGCGGGCCGGGATCGGCTTTGGACCCAATCCCAGACAAGCCCGCCGCGATGATCACGGCCTGCAACAGATAAGGGTTCACGGCACCATCGGGCAGGCGCAGCTCGAACCGGCCGGGGCCGGGCACGCGCACCATGTGGGTGCGGTTATTGCCGGTCCAGGTGACGGTGTTGGGCGCCCATGTCGCGCCCGACATGGTGCGCGGCGCGTTGATCCGCTTGTAGCTGTTGACGGTGGGGTTGGTGATCGCGGCCAGGGCCTCGGCGTGTTTCATGATGCCGCCCAGGAAATAACCGCCCTGATCGGACAGGCCGCCCTCGCCGATCTGGCCGCCCGCGTCTCCGGCAAAGGCGTTGACCTTACCGTCCAGATCCCAGACCGAGATATGCGCGTGGCAGCCATTGCCCGTCAGCCCCTCGACGGGTTTGGGCATGAAGGTGGCGCGCAACCCGTGTTTTTCGGCCACCGATTTGACCATGAACTTGAAGAACGAGTGCCGATCTGCGGTGACCAGCGCGTCATCGAATTCCCAGTTCATTTCGAACTGGCCGTTCGCGTCCTCGTGGTCATTCTGATAGGGGCCCCAGCCCAGATCCAGCATGTAATCGCAGATTTCCGCAACCACATCATAGCGGCGCATGACGGCCTGCTGATCGTAGCAGGGTTTTTCCGCCGTATCGAAGGGATCCGAGATTTTATCGCCCTCGGGGGTCAGCAAGAAGAACTCGGCCTCGATCCCGGTTTTGACGCGCAGACCGGCCTCGGCTGCCTCTTTGATCAGCTTTTTCAATACGTTACGCGGAGCTTGTTCAACCGGCGCGCCCTCCATCACGCAATCGGCGGGCACCCAGGCGACATCGGGTTTCCACGGCAGCTGAATCACCGCGTCCGGGTCCGGCACGGCCAGCATATCCGGATGCGCGGGGGTCATATCAAACCAGGTGGCGAAACCGGCAAAGCCCGCACCGTCTTCTTCCATATCTGCAATGGCGGTGGCGGGCACCAGTTTGGCCCGCTGTCCGCCGAACAGATCGGTGTAGGAAATCATGAAATATTTAACGCCATTGTCCTCGGCGAATTTGGCAAGTTTGCTCATTTGTCTACCCTATTCCCTGTGGGTTGCGGGGGGCCTGTGGCCCCCCGGATTGGCGTTTAGAAACCGGATTTTCCGGGGTACCAGTTGGTGCCCGCCAGCGGAACCTGAGCCATCGCGGCGGCCTCCATGGTCAGGGCGCACAGGTCCTCGGGCTCCAGGTTGTGGACGTGATTGTGGCCGCAGGCCCGCGCCAGAGTCTGGCATTCCAGCGTCAGCACATTCAGATAGTTGCGCAGACGGCGGCCGGCCTCGACCGGGTCCAGACGGGCCATCAGATCGGGATCCTGCGTGGTGATACCCGCCGGATCGCGCCCCTCGTGCCAGTCATCATAGGCGCCGGTGGTGCTGCCCAGTTTCTGATACTCGGTCTCCCATTTGGGGTCATTGTCACCCAGGGCAACCAGCGCCGCCGTACCGATAGACACCGCATCCGCGCCCAGGGCCAGCGCCTTGGCTACATCCGCGCCGGTGCGAATCCCGCCCGAGACGACCAGCTGCACCTGCCGGTGCATTCCCAGATCCTGAAGCGCCTGAACGGCGGGACGGATACAGGCCAGCGTGGGCTGACCGACATGTTCGATAAACACATCCTGCGTGGCCGCCGTGCCGCCCTGCATCCCATCCAGCACAACCACATCCGCGCCCGCCTTGACCGCCAGCGCGGTGTCGTAATAGGGGCGCGCGCCGCCGACCTTGATGTAGATCGGTTTTTCCCAGTTGGTGATCTCGCGCAGTTCCAGGATCTTGATTTCCAGATCATCGGGGCCGGTCCAGTCGGGGTGACGACAGGCCGAGCGCTGATCAATCCCTTCGGGCAGACAGCGCATTCCGGCGACACGCTCGGTGATTTTCTGGCCCAGCAGCATCCCGCCGCCGCCCGGTTTCGCGCCCTGGCCCACGACCACCTCGATTGCATCGGCGCGGCGCAGGTCATCGGGATTCATGCCATAGCGGCTGGGCAGGTATTGATAGACCAGCTTTTCGCTGTGGCCGCGCTCTTCCTCGGTCATGCCGCCATCGCCCGTGGTGGTCGAGGTGCCAGCCATCGAGGCCCCCCGCCCCAGCGCCTCTTTCGCGGGGCCGGACAAGGAACCGAATGACATGCCCGCAATGGTGATCGGGATGTCCAGCTCGATCGGCTTTTTCGCAAAACGCGTGCCCAGGGTCACCTTGGTTTCGCATTTTTCACGGTAGCCTTCCAGCGGGTAGCGGCTCATCGAGGCGCCCAGGAACAGCAGGTCATCGAAATGCGGCACCTTGCGTTTGGCCCCGCCGCCGCGAATGTCATAAATCCCGGTGGCCGCCGCCCGGCGGATTTCCGAGTTCACCTCGTTCGAGAAGGTCCAGGATTGCCGCGGCATCGTGTTGGGTGTCTTGTCCATGGGGCTTTCCTCAGTATTCGCCAGCGTGGTCGATGTTGAAGTTATAGAGCTTGCGGGCCGAGCCGTAGCGCTTGAACTCTTCGGGTTTGGCATCCGCGCCGGCGCGTGCCAGCAGATCGGTCAGGATCGCGATATGTTCGGGGCGCATGTCCTTTTCGATACAGTCCGCACCCAGGGATTTGACCGAGCCGCGCACAAAAAGCCGCGCCTCATAAAGGCTGTCTCCCAGCGCATCGCCAGCATCGCCCAGCACCACCAGATTGCCCTTTTGCGCCATAAACGCAGACATATGCCCGATGTTGCCATGCACCACGATGTCGATCCCCTTCATGGAAATCCCGCAGCGCGACGACGCATTGCCCTTGATGTTCAGCAGCCCGCCATGGCCCGTGGCCCCGGCATATTGGCTGGCGTCGCCCTCGATGGTGACGATGCCCGACATCATGTTTTCCGCAACGCCCGGCCCAGCCGAGCCCTCGACGGTCACGGAGGCCTCTTTGTTCATGCCAGCGCAGTAATACCCGGTCGAGCCCTTCACGGTGACAGACAAGGGCCCATCCAGCCCGCAGGCCACCGCGTGCGCGCCGCGCGGGTTCTCGATCACATATTCCGCATTGGCGCCCGATTTCGCCTGCGCCTGCAAAGCCGCATTCAGCTCGCGCAGCGGGGTTTGGGCCATATCAATCGTTTCCATGTCTTAGCGCTCCCAGAAATAGACGGTGGCAGGTTCGGGTTCCCAGACTTTCGCGTCCTCAATCCCCGGAAGATCGGCAAATGCCCGGTATTCGCTGGCAAAAGCGACATAATCCTCGGTTTCGGCCATGACGGCGGGCTTGCAGGCGATGGGATCGCGCACCACGCCAAAGCCGTTCTTTGTGCCGGTCACGAAGGTGAAAAACCCGTCCAGATCCTCGATCGTGCCTTCCAGCGCCTCGCCCAAGCTGGCACCATCCGCGATCCGGCTGGAGATATAGGCCGCGCCGACCTCGGTGTCGTTTTCGCTGCGGGTGAGCACGCCCTTTTTGGCCAGCTTGCGGCGCATCTGGTTGTGGTTCGAGAGCGAGCCATTATGCACCAGGCACTGGTCATCGGCGGTGGAAAACGGATGCGCGCCCATGGTCGTTACGGCGCTTTCGGTGGCCGTGCGGGTGTGGCCAATGCCGTGGCTGCCGCCCATATCGCGCAGGCCGAACCGCGCGGCGACGTCCTTGGGCAGGCCGACCTCTTTGTAGATCTCCATCGAGGTGCCCGAGCCCATGATCCGCAGGCCTTTTTCCTCAAGCGCGGTGATAGCCTTGTCTTCGACCTCAGCGGGGACGATCAGCACGGCATGGGTGTCCACCACCCGCATCGTCACCGGCGCATGGATGACCGAGGTCAGCGCCCCATCCAGCTCGGCAAAGGCCTGTTCGGGACTGTCCGATTGGACGGTGATTTTGACGAAACCGTCTGCCTCGTCACCGTAGATGGCGATGCCCGCGCTATCGGGGCCGCGATCCGTCATGGTGATCAGCATATCGGTCAGCATATCGCCCAGCTGGGGGCGCAGTTCATCCTTCTTCAGGAAGAGGCCTACAATGCCACACATGGGGTTCTCCGTTCGTGGTGTCAGAATCGGCGGCAGCGCGCCGTTGAGACCTCACTAAAAGGAAATCTATTTTCTCATCAAGAAAGTTTTTGTCCTCTTTGGAAGATTTCCTTACCCACAGGAAAAAGAACCAATTTGAATGCAAAAATGCCGCCCAGTTGGGCGACATGTTCAAATACCAGGCAAAATGAAAACCGATCAGCGCGCCTGCGGATAGGTGATCACCGACAGATACTTGGCCGGCAGTTCGATCAGCTCTTCGGGCCCGTGCGGCGCGTCGGCGTCAAACAGCAGGGAATCCCCCGGCTCCAGCAGGAAACTCTTGTCCCCGTGCCGGTAACTGACCCGCCCCTCCAGCATATAGAGCAGCTCGATCCCCTCGTGCTGAAACGCCGGAAACCTGTCCGAGGCATCGTCCAGAGAGATCAGATAGGGCTCGACCACGACACCCGAATTGTTCGATCCGATGTGCCCCAGCAGGCTGTACTGATGCCCCGCACGGGTGCCCGCGCGCTCGATCTCCACACCCTCTCCGGCCTTGACGTGCATACAGCCGCGCTCTTCTTCATAGCCGGAAAACAGCTGCACCAGGGGCACTTTCAACGCGTGCGCCAACACCGAAATCGTGTTCAATGAGGGCGAGATCACCCCGTTCTCGATCTTTGACAGCATCCCCACCGACAGCCCCGTCTGCGCCGCCAGATCCGCGCCGGTCAGCCGCTGACGCTTGCGCAGCTCACGCACCTGACGGCCAATGGCGACCTCCAGGTTTTTTTCCCGCTGTTCCCGCACCGCATGGGGGTTCTGACGCAACGCATTCTCAGAGCTTTTCACACTGCTTTCCTTACATCCCGCTGTTAACGATTCACTATGGCGCAACTGAGGTCTGCTTGGCCAGAGCCTGCGCCAAATCCGGTTTCACCCGCTGATGCCACAGCTGATCCACGCGGCTCAGCTCTGCTTGCAGGCGCTCTGCATGGGCCTCCAGCCAGTTCAGAACCGAGCCGAATTCCTGTATCCGCGCCCGCCCCTGGCGGATCGCCACAACCGGCCAGTCCCCGACCAGCGCGTTGTCGATTCCGAACACCTCGGTGCCCCACCAATTGGCCAGGCCAAAGACATGCGGCATCCGCCGCCCCCGCTTAAGCGCGGCCAGGACGGGCCCGGTTTGCAGGCTTTCGGATGTTTCCACCGCATCGTGCCAAAGGTCTAGAATCGCTGCATATTCCCAGCTCACGGCGGTCCAGTCGTTGGGAAAACGCGCGGCATAACTGTCAAAAAAAGCACGCGGGCGGCTGAAAAAGAAATCCGCCTCGGCCAGTTTCGGATCGTCGAAATCGGGGAACTGAAAGGTCACGCGCTCCATGAAATCGGCCGAGGTCCGCGCGATCAGCTCTGGGTAGTTATCACAGGTGCAGGACAGGATTTCGCCAGCGAATCCGGCGTCAAAAGCGGCCTGTGTCAACTCCTTGATCATCGGCGGCGCAGAAGAGCACCAGCACAGAACATCCGCCCCGGACGCCATCATCTGCGCCACGATCGCGCGCGCGTCCGGTGCCTCGGAATCGTAAAGAACTTCCTTAACAATCTCTTGCCCGGCCACTCCGAACGCCGCCCGGTAAACCGCCAGCGAGGGCAGCCCCATCCGATCGGTCTGCGAGCACAAAGCCACCCGCCGCGCCTGCGGACGGTGCCGCGCCAGCCACTCGACCCCGGTCACAACAAAGAACGGATGCACCTCGGCCGGAGCGATCAGACAGGGGTGATCGGGGGACAGATCGCTTGGCAGAAGCGTCGCCGTCAGAACGCGCCGGTCCATCAGATAGGCCAGCGCCAGATCCATATCGTCACCGCCCAGCGTCAGCATCAGACGCACGCGCTGCGACTCGACCATCTGCCGCGCGGCCCTCAGCGTCTGCACATTCCCCAGCGCGCTGTCCTGCACCACCAGTTCGACCAGATGGCGGCGCCCATCCAGCATCATCCCGCCATGTGCGTTGATCCAGTCCACCCACAGCTGACACCCATCCACGCCGGGCCGCCCCCAGCGCTCTTCCGGGCCAGTCATCGGCACCAGCGCCCCGATCCGGATCGGGGCACGTTCCTGCACACTGAGCCGGGGCAAACTGCCGCCCACCGCCAATCTCTGCGCCAGGGAAATGCTGCTCATTTTTTCACCTCTCGCCCAAGAATAGATCAAAAATCCAGAAAGACTCGCAAAACAGATATTCCCCTAAAGAAAATTCGTTGACCACCAGAAAATTTTTGGACCAAACCAAATTCAAACAAATGGAACCAATTTATTAATTTGGTCCATACCAAAGTAAGACGCAAAAAACTGAAACCAATACGGAGAAAACCCATGACAAAACGAGTCGCCGTCATCGGCGCGGGCCCTTCGGGGCTGGCACAGCTGCGCGCTTTTCAATCGGCCGCCCAGAAAGGCGCGGACATCCCCGAGATCGTCTGCTTTGAAAAACAATCCAACTGGGGCGGGCTGTGGAACTACACCTGGCGCACCGGCGTCGATGAAAACGGTGAGCCCGTGCACTGCTCGATGTACCGCTATTTGTGGTCGAACGGCCCCAAGGAAGGGCTTGAATTCGCTGACTATTCCTTCGAGGAACACTTCGGCAAGCAGATCGCATCCTACCCGCCGCGCGCCGTGCTGTTCGATTATATCGAGGGCCGCGTAATCAAGGCCGATGTGCGCAAATGGATCCGGTTTTCCTCGGTCATTCGCTGGGTGGAATACCTGCCCGAGACCGAAGAATTCGAAGTCACCGTCCACGACATGACCGAGGACCGTGTTTACAAAGAAAAATTCGATCATGTGATCGTGGCCTCGGGGCATTTTTCCTCGCCCAACGTGCCCGAATACCCCGGATTCGAACAATTCAACGGTCGCATCGTCCACGCCCATGATTTCCGCGACGCGCGCGAATTCGAGGGCAAGGACGTGCTGCTGGTGGGCGCGTCCTACTCAGCCGAGGATATCGGCTCGCAATGCTGGAAATACGGCGCCAAGACGATCACCACCTCGTATCGCTCGGCCCCCATGGGGTTCAAATGGCCGGACAACTGGGAAGAAAAACCCGCGCTGGAGAAGGTCGAGGGCAAAACCGCCTTTTTCAAGGACGGCTCTACCAAGGACGTGGACGCGATCATCCTGTGCACCGGCTACAAGCACTACTTCCCCTTCCTGCCCGACGATCTGCGCCTGAAAACCGCCAACCGTCTGGCCACCGCCGACCTGTACAAGGGCGTCGTCTATGCCAAGAACCCGAAACTGTTCTATCTGGGCATGCAGGACCAGTGGTTCACCTTCAACATGTTCGACGCGCAGGCCTGGTACGTGCGTGACATCATCATGGACCGGATCACCGTGCCCTCCGATCAGGCCACTCTGCTGGCCGATGTCACCGAACGCGAAACCCGCGAAGAGGCCAGCGATGACGTGAAATACGCCATCAAATATCAGGCCGAATACGTGAAGGAACTGGTCGCCGAAACCGACTATCCCAGCTTTGACATTGATGGTGCCTGCGAGGCGTTCTTTGAATGGAAAGGGCACAAGGCGCAGGACATCATGGCCTTCCGCAACAATTCCTACAAATCGGTCATCACCGGCACCATGGCCCCCGTGCACCACACCCCGTGGAAAGACGCGCTGGACGATTCGATGGAAGCCTATCTGAAAAACTGACACCTCCCCCTGGTCCGGGGGACGTATGTGCCCCCGGATTTTTTTATCTACGACGATGGAGATCCAATTGATCCTTGACCCCACCGGCCTGCCGTTCCGCCCCGGAGCGCCCACCGCGTCCTTTGCCCGGCGGCCTCAGGCGTTTCGCCTGTCTCCGACCCAGGAACGCCACACCGTGCAGGGCGGCGGCGCGGCTCTGCTGGAACTGAAACAGGGCGACCGGATCACCATCACAAATCTGGAAGGCGGCCAGCGATGCGAAATGCTGGCCGCCCACACCGATGGCCGCGTGGATGCGGGCGTTCTGGGCTGGTCGGCCGATGGGCAAGGCACCGGGCTGCGCGCGGTTCTGGCCAGTGGCCTGCCTGGCATAGGCCGTGTGCTGCGCGGGCTGGCCCGGCGCGGGATAGATGTGGGCGCGGCGCGCACGATCGGGCTGTTCGCCCCTGACAGCCGCCCCGGCGAAGGCGTCAGCTTTACCGCGCAATCGCCCGGCTGGGTGCTGGTCACCGCCCCGGCCCCTCTCTCTGATTTTGAAGCGCAAACCACCACCAGCCCCCTGCGCGTTCTGATCACTCGCGCGCAGGCGCGGCAGGCCGGCAGCTTTGCCCTGCCCGAGCCCCTGGCCGACCCGCTGCAAGACATCCGCGTTGGCTCGGCCACCGCCCGCGCCTATCGCGTGAAGGCGGGCGAGTTCATCCAGATCATGGATGTGGACGGCCGCCAATGCACCGATTTTCAATGTTTCGACGCCCGCAAGCTGGACAAGGGCATCGCCCATCCGCTGGACGTGACCACCACCCGCACCATCCAGGGCCACAGCTATCCGATGCCCGGCCTGCACGGGAAATACTTTGACCACGACCTGACCCCGCTGATCGAGGTGGTGCAGGACACCTGCGGGCGGCATGATGCCTTTGCCCTGGCCTGCAATGCCAAATATTATGATGACATCGGCTATCCGGGCCATGTGAACTGTTCGGACAATTTCAACGGCGCGCTGGCCGAGTATGGCGTGCCCGCGCGGCCCGGATGGATGGCGGCGAACTTCTTTTTCAACACGGCGGTGGATGAACATGGCGCGCTGATCGCGGATGAGCCCTGGTCCCGCCCCGGCGATTATGTGCTGCTGCGCGCGCTGACCGATCTGGTCTGCGTCAGCTCGGCCTGCCCCGATGACACTTCGGCCGCGAATGGCTGGCACCTGACCGATATTCACGTGCGCACCTATGCCGAAACCGAACGATTCTCGCGTGCCACGGCCTGGCGCCCGACCCCAGATGAGGACCCGATCATGACCCGCGAGAGCGCCTTTCACCAGAATTTCGCCCAGATGACCCAGTATTTCGCCGATTATAACGGTTTCTGGCTGCCCAACAGCTTCCCGCAATGCGACACAACCGAGGCCTATTGGGCCTGCCGCAACGATGTGGTGATGATGGACTTGTCCGCCCTGCGCAAATTCGAGATCACCGGCCCCGATGCCGAGGCCCTGCTGAACTGGATCCTCACGCGCAACGTGGAAAAGCTGGCGGTCGGTCAGGTGGTCTATTCGGCGATGTGTTACCCGCATGGCGGCATGATCGACGATGGCACATTGTTCCGGCTGGGCGCGCAGAATTTCCGCTGGATCGGCGGCTCGGACGAGGGCGGCGCCTGGATGCGCGAAGAGGCCGCGCGCCTGGGCCTGAACGTGATGATCCGCGGCTCGACCGATCAGATGCACAATCTGGCCGTGCAGGGCCCCAAATCGCGCGCGCTGATCACCGGCCTGTTCTGGACCGCGCCGCACCACACCGATCTGTCCGAAATGGGCTGGTTCCGCTTCACCCCGGCCCGTCTGGGCGGCCCTCAGGGCATTCCGGTGGTGATCTCGCGCACCGGCTATACCGGCGAGCTGGGCTACGAGGTGTTCTGCCACCCCAGGGACGGCGACGCCATTTTCCGCGCCATCTGGGACGCCGGCCAGCCGCTGGGCCTGAAACCCATGGGGCTGGAGGCGCTGGATCTGGTCCGCATCGAGGCCGGGCTGGTTTTCGCCGGCTATGATTTCAGCGATCAGACCGACCCGTTCGAGGCCGGCATCGGCTTTACCGTTCCGCTGAAATCCAAAACCGCCGATTTCGTCGGGCGCGCGGCGCTACAGCGGCGCAAGGACACTCCCGCGCGTAAATTCGTCGGGCTGGAGATCGAGGGCCAGAACCCGGTGGCCCATGGCGATTGCGTCCGTGTGGGCCGCGCCCAGGTCGGCGAGATCTGCTCGGCCATGCGATCCCCGCGTACGGGACTCTGGATCGCGCTGGCCCGTCTGGATGTGGCCCATGCCGCCGAGGGCACGCAGGTCGAAGTCGGCCAGATGGACGGCCACCTGAAACGCTATGCCGCCCGCGTCACCCCCTTCCCCCATTACGACCCACAAAAAACCCGCCCCAGATCGTAAAGCTCAGGCGGCATTCTGCGTGAATGAGGCATGACAGTCTCTCCTAGGCCCAGAGCATTACCGACCCTTCCAGCCATATGATGTGGGTTCGGCGAGAAGCAGAGAAGCGATACGCTAAACGCACAGCTGGGCGGTGACTGGATTGGTCATGTTTCTTGTGGGATGGCCTACGAGTTTATTGCCCGACTGGACATCCCGACGCCATTTAACCCCAACGAAATCAAGGGGACGATGTCGCTTGAAAACTTGTCGACCGGGAACACCATCGAAAACGCCCGTGTCATGGTCTTTCCGAAGAAAGAGGGTGAACCGATCACATTCGACATCCGTGGGATTTCCGGGCGTGGCTTCGGTGGCCGTGATGACAAGGGCGTGCTGACCCAGAGCGAGGATGGCCTAAAAGGCATGTTCTGGGAGAGATGCGAAACCCTTCTTGAGCGTCCCGATGCCTTCAAAGAGCGTCAGGCAAAGATTGCTGCCGAAATTTCGGCGTTTCTCTCGAACGTCCATGTCAGCCAGATTGTGGGCACGCAATATGGTCCCGAGATACGGCCCGGATCAGAATGGCCTGTGACTGGAACAGCGCAGGCTGGACCTACCACCATTTCCGGCATGATCAATCTTCACGGGTTCAGCAATCAAACCGTGCTCAAGTTCTATGGTCCAGAACCGGTGCCTTACACACTGTCCTTTCCGCGTGGAATCGACAGTCCCGTCTTTGCTGTGGAGCCATACAACAAAATGGCCCAAAGCGGTGGCACGACGAAACGTTCGGTCAACGACCAATACAGCTTCCAGTCGAAATGTGGACGTGCCTTCGTGGTGGATTGGAACCCGGATAAAGGCACGAGGCTGAAACACTGGCAAAAAGACCTGCGATAGCTTCCCGAAACTTTGTGGGGCGTCGAGTTGGAACCAGAAGTGAGAGGTCATTTGACGCTTCCAACCACGGAGTCACCTGAGAAGCCGGATTGGCAATAGACTTTTCGGTTTTCGCCAACTTTCTTCTGTGAGCCGCAGTGAGAGGAAACTTGGGCCTTAAATTGTTCAAGGCATATTCGACACGGAGTTTAGCCACCTCAAAATATCCCTCATCCAGTTCGATGCCGATAAAGTTTTGATTGTTCCAAATCGCCGCCATTCCGGTTGCGCCGCTTCCCGTAAATGGATCAAGAACGGTATCGCCGGGTTGGGCAACCAATCGACATAGGTGGTACATCAATGCGATTGGTTTTACACAGGGGTGATGATTGCCGCGTTTTGTTGTTTTCTGGAGAGACCGACCACTTTCTTTTCGTGGATTGACCTGTCTGGGAGGCAAGTGCTCAACGCCAAGATTTCGCTCTGTTGGAGTTGGCTTATTGTATTGAAGGATTGACGGCGGGCTGCTCTTGAGCGCAGCGCAGCGTCTGGCGGATATCATGACCAACGAGGGAGTGGCGCTTGGCAGCGAGGCTGGCCCCACCACCGAAATGCGCGCGGCGCGGCGTGCGGTTGACGATGAAAAATGACCTCCCCTTCGCCGTGCCCACCAATTTGCCAACCGGGCCAGTTAGCGCCGCTGACGCGGCCCATCTGTTCGCTGAGCACTATGACAGCGCAGCCGACTATTACAGCGACGGGCG
>PAPN01000016.1 GCA_002708925.1 Paracoccaceae bacterium | reverse complement strand
AGCACCCGGTCATAGACCTGCAGCATGTAGAGCGGCCCGGTCAGCATCAGCAGGTTCACGAAAAAACTGAAGAGTCCGACGGTCCAAAAGAGCCCGCGACTCTCGCGTCGCGCGGCGCGCAGCTCGTCTTTGCCAGCTTCTATTTTTGGGTTCTTCATTCTCTGAGGTCCGGTTTTCCCATGGCCTGCCCTTTCGGTTTGTGGCGTTTTGCTGTAATTGCAACGCCCAAAGCTCTGTCACACATCTGCCACAGAGAATTGACTTGCCGGACAGGGTGGCTGGGCTTCCTTAATACTTCGACTAAATAGATCACCAAACGACTGATATTGGAAAAAAACGTGCCGGTACAGCATTACAATATCCCTTCTTCCGTTTTGCCTAAGTTGGGCGCGGCCGTGTTGATTGCGGCTTTGGCCGGGTGCACCGTTGCGGGGCCCGACCATCCGCAAGGCGAGATTTTCGATCCCTATGAAGAGGGCAACCGTAAAACCCACGAATTCAACCGCGCCCTGGACCGGGCTCTGGTGCGGCCTGCCGCCAAGGGCTATGTGACCGTCGTCCCCGAGGGCATCGCGATCAGCGTCGGTAATTTCGCGGAAAACCTGGGCGAGCCGTCCTCGGCTGTGAACCACGCGCTTCAGGGGGATGTGCCGGGCGTGGCGCGGAACGTGACCCGCTTCGTGATCAACGTGACACTGGGCTTTGGCGGGCTGTTCGACGCGGCCTCGGATCTGGGGCTGTATCCGGACGAATCCGATTTCGGCGAAACCCTGCATGTCTGGGGTGCCCCCGAGGGCGCCTATGTAGAGCTCCCCGCGCTTGGCCCGTCCACCGAACGCGACGCTGCGGGCAAGGTGGTGGATCTGTTCACCAACCCGCTCAGCTATGTTTTGCCGACGCGCGAACGCAACATTGGCAAGGTCGCCGAAGTTGCGGCAAAAGTAGGAGACCGGGGCCGCTATGCGGATATCGTCGATTCCATCCTCTATGAAAGCGCCGACAGCTACGCGCAGGGCCGGACCATGTACCTGCAAAATCGCCGTCACGAACTGGGAATGGCCACCGAGGATACCTATATCGCCCCAGAAGACATCGACACGGATGGATTTTAAGAAGGGTACTTAAATGTCGTATTTTTCCCGCCGAATTTTTCTGGCCGCTACCGGGGCCAGCCTGGCGCTGCCGGGGCAGGCTCTGGCTTTGAACAACGCGCAGGCTGAAACGCTGGTGAATGCGCTGGTGTCCGAGATCAACCGGGTCATCGACTCGGGCAAATCCGAACGGGCGATGATTGGCGATTTCGAGGTGATTTTCCGCAAATATGCCGATCTGCCCTATATCGCCGCCTATGCCATGGGCGTGGACGGTCGCCGCGCCAGCAGCGCACAGAAGAAATCCTTCACCGAGGCCTTCACCGGCTATGTCTCGCGCAAATACGGCAAACGGTTCCGTGAATTCATCGGGGGCCGGCTCGAAGTGCAGGGCGTGCAAAAGGTCAAAAGCTTCTATCAGGTGCGCACCATCGCCCACCTGCGCGGCGAAGCCCCGTTCGAGCTGGACTTCCATGTTTCGGATCGCACCGGCAAGGATCTGTTCTTCAACATGTATATTGAAGGCATCAACATGCTGCTGACCGAACGCGAAGAAATCGGCGCCATGCTGGATCGCCGCAAAGGCGATATCGACCAGATGATCACGGATTTGAAGAAAACCGGCTGATCCGGCCCGCTTCAAACCAGACCGCCGTCCCTGCGCAAGCCTCTATAAATCACCCTGGTGATTGCCGGGCGCTGGGGCGGCTTTCTCGTCTTCACACTGCGGGGGCTAAGATGCGTCACCGTCCGGCAGCCCGAGACGGCGGCAAAGCCGACGACGAGCAGACAAGCGCGCGTTAGCGCTCCTTTGGATCAAGGCCCGGAAACGCCCCCCCGGATCAGCGGTTGCCACCCCCGCCCAGCAGATCGTCCAGCAGTCTTTCGATCCCCTTCTTGGTCCGGTCCCGGTCATCGCTGGGCGTCCTTTTGGGCCGCGAGCCCCCCTCCAGCATCGGCAGCGGCGAGACGGGCACGCCTTCGTGCACACGCGTCATCGTTTCGTGCCAGATCTCGGCGGGTAGCCCCGAGCCCGTCACCCCGGTCAAAGGCGTATTGTCATCATAGCCCATCCACACCCCGGCCACATAGTCGGCGCTGAACCCAATGAACCAGGCATCGCGCGCGGCCTGAGTGGTGCCGGTCTTGCCCGCGATCGGACGATCCCCCAGCAGCGCCCGCCGCCCGGTGCCCTCGGTTGCAACCTTGTGCATCATCCAGATCAGCTCTTGCGCGGCCTCTTCGCGGATCACCCGCTCGCCGATCCCGCCGGTGGCGGTCATCACGGGCTCATCATCGCCCTGCATCCGCAATTCGATCAGCCCGTAGGGCTTAACTGAACTGCCGCCATTCAGAATCCCGGCATAAGCGCCCGTCATTTCAATCAGCGTGGATTCCGAGGCCCCCAGCGCCAGCGCCGGTCCCTGCGCCAGATCCGATTCCAGCCCGAAATCGGCGGCAATCTTGCGTACATTTTCCAGCCCCACATCCTGCGCCAGTTTCACCGCCGGGATGTTCAGAGAGGTCCGCAAAGCCTCGGTCAGGGTGACGCGCCCGTGGAATTTGCGGTCATAGTTCTGTGGTGTCCAGGCGCCCGAGCCGGGAATGTTGATGGTGATCTGTTCGTCCACAATCGTGTCATTGGCCGACCAGCCCAGCTCCAGCGCAGTGGCATAGACAAAGGGTTTGAACGAGGATCCCGTCTGCCGCAGCGCCTGGGTGGCGCGGTTGAACGCCCCGGCGACCTTGGTCTTGCGGCCGCCCACCATGGCGCGCACGGCCCCGTCCGCGCTCATGACAACAATGGCGGCCTGCGCCTTGGAACCTTCCTTGACCTTGTTTTCGAAAATATAGGCCAGCGCGTCCTCGGCGGCGGTTTGCAGGCGCTGGTCCAGCGTGGTCTTGATCACCACATCCGAGGCCGAGCTGCGGGTGAAAAACTCGGGCCCCGAGGACATCACCCAATCGGCGAAATAGCCGCCGGCGCGGGCCTCGGCGGCCTCGGACAGCTGGGCAGGGGTGTCCAGCGCGGCCTGGGCGGCGCGATCCGACAGATAGCCCTGTTCCTGCATCAGCCCGATCACCACCCCGGCCCGGTTCTGTGACCGTTTCAGATTGTTGGTGGGGGACAGGGACGTGGGCGCGGTCAGCAGCCCGGCAATCATCGCGGCCTCGGCCGGGTTCAGTGCGGCGGCGGGTTTGGCAAAGAAACGCTGCGCGGCGGCCTCGGCCCCGTATGCGCCGCCGCCCATATAGGCGCGGTTCAGATAGATGCTGAGGATCTCATCCTTGGTGTATTTGGCCTCCATCGCCATGGAGTAAATCGCCTCTTTCGCCTTGCGCCACAAAGAGCCCCGGCGGCAGTCGGCCTCGTAGGCGGCCTCGCTGTCCCATTGGGTGTCATCGTAGACAACGCCCAGGCATAGCAGTTTCGCGGTCTGCTGCGTGATGGTGGATCCGCCATGCCCCGAAAGCGGCCCGCGCCCTTCGCGCAGGTTGATGCGGATGGCGCTGGCAATGCCGCGGGGGCTGAGTCCGAAATGCAGATAGAATCGTTTGTCCTCGGTCGCGATGACGGCGTTCTTCAGATGCGGGCTGACGGATTCGGCCGTCACCGCCCCGCCAAAGGTGTCGCCGCGCCAGGCAAAGATCTTCTCGTCCCGGTCCATCATCGTGACCGAGCCCTTGGCGCGCCCGTCCAGCAATTCGTTTACAGGCGGCAAAGTGGTGTAGAAATACCCGACGGCCATTGCGATCAGCAGGCAGACAATCAGCCCGATCCGCCAGGAAAAGCCCCAGATCAGGCGCAGCACCCAGCGAAACAGCCCCAGAATCGCTGCTATGATGGGGTTTCTGCGCGTCTTTTTGGCGGGCGCCTTTTTGCGCGGTTTGCGCGTGGCAGCCGGTTTTTTCGCCGTCTTTACCGTTTTTTTAGGGTTTTTATACCGTTTTTCCGCCACCAACGGCGGCTTCTTACGCCCTGAATCACTCATCTCTTGCCCTGCCCGAGCCCAATTTTTTCACATCATACCCGGTGATTCCGGGAATGTTGAGGTTTAGCTGCATCCCAAATGCGGTTTTCATTAAGCCTTATATTTGTGCAGATATGCTGTAATGATTAAAAAATAAGCAAACACCTTCGGTTTTAGTCGCATTTTTGGGCTGTTCCCTTCCCCCGACTGCTGAACCTCGTGTTTCTCTGCGAGTGCAATCAGCGGGGGTGCCCGCAGCATAACGACAAGGGGATCAAGGTGAAACTCATCATTGCTACGATCAAACCGTTCAAGCTGGAGGAGGTTCGCGAAGCGCTGACCGAAATCGGCGTGCGCGGCATGATGGTGACCGAGATTAAAGGTTTCGGTTCGCAGTCGGGCCACACGGAAATCTATCGCGGTGCCGAATACGCCGTGAATTTCGTGCCGAAAATCAAACTGGAAATCGTGGTGAATGCCTCGATGGCCGATCAGGTCGTCGAAACCATCACCAACACTGCACGTACCGGCAAAATCGGTGACGGCAAGATTTTCGTGCTGGATGTCGCACAGGCAGTTCGCGTGCGTACCGGCGAATCGAACGATGACGCGCTGTAAGACGCGGACGGGGGAAACTAAGGAAATGACTATGAACCTGACGAAAAAACTGGCCCTGGCCGCCGCGCTGACCGCGCTGCCCAGCCTGGGTCTTGCAGAAGAAGGGCCGGTTGCGGGCGTGAACCCCTCGACCGATACCGTCTTCATCCTGAACTCGCTGCTGTTCCTTGTGGGCGGCTTCCTGGTGTTCTTCATGGCTGCTGGCTTTGCCATGCTGGAAGCAGGCCTGGTGCGTTCGAAAAACGTGGCCATGCAGCTGACCAAGAACATGGCGCTGTTCGGTCTGGCCGCCATCTTCTACTACCTGATCGGTTATAACCTGATGTACCCGCTGGGCACCTGGTCGGTCGAAGGTATCCTGTCCGGCGTCTGGGGCCCCGGTGTTCTGGAAGCCGTGGGCGTGACCGCTGACGCAGCTGACGATTACTCCTATGCCTCGACCGGCTCGGACTTCTTCTTCCAGCTGATGTTCTGTGCTGCCACTGCCTCGATCGTGTCGGGCACCCTGGCCGAGCGTATCAAGCTGTGGCCCTTCCTGATCTTCACCATCATCCTGACGGCCATCATCTACCCGTTCACCGCATCGTGGACCTGGGGCGGCGGTTTCGTGGGCGAGGCTGGCTTCTCGGACTTCGCTGGTTCGACCATCGTGCACTCGGTCGGCGGCTGGGCTGCTCTGACTGGCGCGATCATCCTGGGCCCGCGTATCGGCAAGTACAAAGATGGCAAAACCATCCCGATGCCCGGCTCGAACCTGACGCTGGCAACCCTGGGGACGTTCATCCTGTGGCTGGGTTGGTTCGGCTTCAACGGCGGTTCGCAGCTGGCCATGGGCTCGGTTGGTGACGTTGCCGATGTGTCGCGTATCTTCTCGAACACCAACACCGCAGCAGCAGGCGGCGCTATCGCGGCCCTGATCCTGACGCAGATCCTGTACAAAAAGCCTGACCTGACCATGGTGCTGAACGGCGCGCTGGCCGGTCTGGTGTCGATCACCGCCGAGCCGCTGACCCCCACCCTGGGCGCAGCTACCCTGATCGGTATGGTCGGCGGTGTGATCGTGGTCTTCGCGGTTCCGATGCTGGACAAGCTGAAAATCGACGACGTGGTTGGTGCCATCCCGGTCCACCTGATCGCCGGTATCTGGGGCACCATCGCTGTTGTCTTCACCAACGGTGACGCAACCATCGGTGCTCAGCTGTACGGTATCATCGTCATTGGCCTGGCCACCGTGGTCATGTCGGCAGTCGTCTGGTTCATCCTGAAGATTGTCATGGGCCTGCGTGTTGACGAAGAAACCGAGATCAACGGCCTGGATATGGCTGAACTGGGTATGGAAGCGTACCCCGAATTCTCCAAAGGCTGATTTCTCCTTCCTGATCAGCTTTTCGACACTGACCCAGGCGCGCTGCGCCTGGGTTTTTTCATTCGGATCGGCTGGCCGGGAAATCCTGCGGAACGGCCGCCAGCGCCTCTTTGCAATGGGCCGTGATGAAATCCGAGAACAGCTGCACCTTGGGATCGCGCAATTTCCTGCTGGGCGTAAGCGAGGCCAGTTGCGTGGGCAGGGGCGGCGTTTGGGGGGCAACGGGCACCAGCGCCCCAGAGCGCAGATGCTCGGCCACCTCGAATATCGGTTTCAGGACGATCCCGGCCCCATCCAGCGCCCACCCGGTCAGGACATCGCCATCGTCGGTTTCAAATGGCCCCCGGATTTCAAAGCGTCGCGGGCCGGCCTGGGTTTGCAGCGTCCATTGAAACTCTTTAGCGCCGGGAAAGCGCAGGTTCAGACAGTCATGCGCCTGATCCACCAGAGCCTGCCCGTCCGCCGGCATCCCGCGCCGCGCCACATAGGACGGAGCCGCGCATAAAATCCGTGGGCAATCCGCGATCACCCGTATTTTCAGATCGCTGTCCGACAAAGGCCCCAGATGAAAGGCCAGATCCAGCCCCTCGCCGGTGACATCCACCACCCGATCCGACAGGCGCAACCGGATGTCGATCTGCGGATAGGCGCGTTTAAAGGCGGGCACGGCTGGGGCGATGAACCTGCGCCCGACACCCAGAGGCGCGGCCACGAACAGCGTTCCGCGCGGCGATTGGGTGGCCTCCATCACGGCGGCCTCGGCGGTGTCGATTGCATCCAGAATGCGCAGGGCCCCGTCATAGAACAGCTCGCCGTGTTCGGTGGCGCTGAGCGCGCGGGTGGTGCGATTGAACAGCCGCACACCCAGGTGCTTTTCCAGCTCGGCAATCCGCGAAGACGCCACCGCGGGCGAGCATCGCTGATCCCGCGCCGCCGCGCTCATGCCGCCCAATTCATAGACGCGGACGAACATGCGGATGTTGTTCACGTAGGACATTATCAGCCATCTCTTGAAACTGTTGCTGTGATTAGCAGGATTAACAAACAAGTCCGCGCTGCGATAGCCTGCGCAAAACAGACAGGAGAGGCCCATGCTGGATTGGATCGTCATCACCGAATGGCTGGAGTTTGCCCTGCGCTGGCTGCATGTGGTGACCGCGATCGCCTGGATCGGGTCTTCGTTTTATTTCATCGCGCTGGATCTGGGCCTGCACCGCGATCGCAATCTGACCAGCGGCGCAGACGGAGAGGAATGGCAGGTCCACGGGGGCGGTTTCTATCACATCCAGAAATCCCTGGTCGCGCCGGAAAACATGCCCGACGGGCTGGTGTGGTTCAAATGGGAAAGCTACGCCACCTGGCTGACGGGATTCGCGCTGCTGGCGGTGGTTTACTACATGGGGGCCGAATTCTATCTGGTGGACCCGACCGTTCTGGAGCTTGAGGCCTGGCAGGCGATTGCCATTTCCGTGGTCTCGCTGGCCTTTGGTTGGGGGGTCTACAACACCCTGTGCAAGGTTTTCGTGAACGCCAACCAGACTCTGCTGATGGTAGCGTTGTTTGTCGTGCTGGTGGCGATGTCCTATTTCTATACCAGCGTTTTTTCTGGCCGGGCGGCGCTGCTGCACCTGGGGGCGTTCACGGCGACGATCATGTCTGCCAACGTGTTCTTTATCATCATCCCCAATCAGAAAATCGTGGTGGCTGACCTGATGGGCGGGCGTAAACCCGATCCGAAATACGGGAAAATCGCAAAACAGCGCAGCACTCATAACAATTATCTGACGCTGCCGGTGATCTTCATGATGCTGTCGAACCATTATCCGCTGGCTTTTGCCATAGAGTATAACTGGATCATCGCGGCTTTGGTGTTTCTGATGGGGGTTACGATCCGGCATTTCTTTAACACCATGCACGCGCGGCAGGGGATGCCCTGGTGGACATGGGGGCTGACGGCGGGTCTGTTCGTGGCGGTGATGGCGCTGTCGCTGGCCCCGATGTGGCGCGAGCCCCCCGAGGAACTGTCAGCCATTGAGACCCGGTTCGTTCAGGCCGACGGGTTCGAGGATGCCTATGACATCGTGATGGGCCGTTGCTCGATGTGCCACGCACAAGAGCCCGCCTGGGACGGGCTGCGCCACGCGCCCAAGGGTGTCGTGCTTGAGACCGAGGCGCAGATGGCCCGCCATGCGCGCGCGATCTATATGCAGGCCGGAGTGACCCACGCGATGCCCCCGGCGAACCTATCGTGGATGGAGCCCGAAGAGCGCGCGCAGCTGGTGGCCTGGTATCGCGCGGCGCTGAAAGGCTAGACCAGAGGGGCGATGAACCGGCCCAGAAAACGCGTTGGCAGAATCGCCGCGGGGCGTGCTACAAATTGCGGTATGTCCCAGGCCAACCCCAAGATATCCACAGATCAGCCCGTCATCCGACAGCTGGACGACGCCGCAATTAACCGAATTGCGGCGGGTGAAGTCGTTGAGCGTCCGGCCTCGGCCGTTAAGGAACTGGTGGAAAACGCGCTGGATGCGGGCGCGCGCCGGATCGACATTGCCATCGCCGACGGCGGCAAGACCCTGATCAAGATCACCGATGACGGCTGCGGGATCGCGCCCGGTCAGCTGCCCTTGGCGCTGTCACGCCATGCGACCTCGAAAATCGATGGAACGGACCTGCTGAACATCCATAGTTTCGGGTTCCGGGGCGAGGCTCTGCCCTCGTTGGGGGCGGTGGGCCGCCTGACGATCACCAGCCGCGCCGCCGGGCAGGACGCGGCGCAGATCGCCGTTGCGGGTGGGGTGATGTCCGCTGTCAAACCCGCTGCGCTGACGGCTGGCACGGTCGTTGAACTGCGCGATCTGTTCTATGCCACGCCCGCTCGTCTGAAATTCCTGCGCACCGACCGGGCCGAGATGCAGGCCATCACCGACACCGTCAAACGCCTGGCCATGGCCGAGCCCTTCGTAGGCTTCACCCTGCGCGATGTCTCGGGCGGGGGCGAGGGGCGCGTGACTTTCCGCGCTGATCCCGAAAGCGGCGGTCTGTTCGATGCGCTACATGGCCGTCTGGCGCGCATTCTGGGGACGGAATTTGCCGAAAACGCCCTGAAAATCGACGCCGAGCGCGATGGTTTCCTGCTGACAGGATATGCCGCGCTGCCCACATATTCGCGTGGCTCGGCCGTCGCGCAGTTCCTGTTCGTCAATGGCCGCCCGGTGCGTGACAAACTGCTGATCGGGGCGCTACGTGGGGCCTATTTCGATTTCCTCAGCCGGGATCGGCACCCCGCTGCGGCGCTGTTCATCGAATGCGACCCGCATAAGGTGGATGTGAACGTGCACCCTGCCAAATCCGAGGTCCGGTTTCGCGATCCGGGTGTAGTACGTGGGCTGATCGTGTCCGCCCTGCGTCACGCGCTGGCCGAGGCGGGGCACCGGGCCTCGACCACGGTGGCGGGGGCGACGCTGGGGGCTTTCCGGCCCGAACCCGTGGACGCTCCGGCGCGCGTTTATCAGATGGATCGCCCGTCAATGGGGGCGATGCGCGCCAGCTATCAGGCGCAGGCCCCCGCGCCGGGCTTTGCCGATCTGGGCGACACTTACAGCGCCCGCGTCGAAGAGGTGGTGGACACCCCACAGGAAACTCCGCTGGAGCGTCTGCCGCTGGGCGCCGCCCGCGCGCAGGTGCATGAAAACTATATCATCGCGCAGACGGAAACCGGCATGGTGATCGTTGATCAGCACGCGGCGCATGAACGGCTGGTCTATGAAAAGCTAAAGGCACAGATGGCGGAAAACGGCGTGCCCTCGCAGGCGCTGCTGATCCCTGAAATCGTCGAGCTGTCCGAGGCCGATTGCGCCCGTATTCTGGAGCTGGCTGAGGAACTGCAAAAACTGGGGCTTTACCTGGAGCCCTTCGGGGGTGGTGCGCTGGCCGTGCGCGAAACGCCTGCGATCCTGGGCGAGGTAAACGCCCGCGTGATGGTTCTGGACATTCTGGATGAGCTGGCCGATCTGGGCTCCAGCCAGACGGTGCAGGCCCGGATCGAGGCAATCCTGTCCCGCGTGGCCTGCCATGGCTCGATCCGGTCGGGGCGGCGGATGCGGGCCGAGGAAATGAACGCCCTGCTGCGCGAAATGGAGGCCACGCCTCATTCTGGTCAATGCAACCACGGCCGCCCCACCTATGTAGAGCTGCGGCTGGCCGATATCGAACGCCTATTCGGACGGACAACATGACAATCAACGGACAGTTTTATGACCTGAGCGATCCTTTTATGATCGCTCTGCTGGCCGCTGGCGCCGTGATCCTGCTGGTGCTGATCCTGCTGATCATGGCTGTGCGCGCCGCCGGTCAATCGGCCCGCATGGCCGCGCCTTTGTCGCAGCAGATGCAGCAGCTGGGGCAGCGGGTGCAGATGCTATCGGACGGGCAGCAGCAACTGGCGGGCGGGCTGACTCATGTGTCCGAGGCGCAGGCGGCCAGCCAGGCAAACATGCTGCAACTGATGGAGAAACGCCTGGCGCAGGTCAATCACAGCATGAATGAGAACCTGCAAGGATCCGCCCGGCGCACTGCCCATTCGCTGGGCGAGCTACAGCAGCGTCTGCAAGCCATCGACAAGGCGCAGGACAATATCACCAAACTGTCCGGCGATGTGCTGAGCTTGCAGGACATTCTGTCCAACAAACAGACCCGCGGCGCGTTCGGCGAGATTCAGCTGCGCGATATTGTCAGCAAGGCCCTGCCCGCAGACAGTTTCACCTGGCAGGCCACCCTGTCCAACGGCAAACGCGCCGATTGCCTGATCCATCTGCCCAACCCGCCGGGGCCCATCGTGATTGACAGCAAATTCCCGCTGGAACCCTATGAGGCGCTGATCCGGGCCGAAACCCAGGATCAGTTCAACCGTGCCGCCACCATGCTGCGCCAGGCCGTGCGGACCCATATCAAGGCGATCTCGGACAAATACCAGATCGAGGGGGAAACCGCCGATGGCGCGCTGATGTTCCTGCCCTCCGAAGCCGTCTATGCCGAGCTGCACGCGCGTTTTCCCGAATTGGTGCGCGAAGGGTTCGACCGGCGGGTCTGGATCGTGTCGCCCACCACCTGCATGGCGACGCTGAACACGATGCGCGCCATTCTGAAGGACGCCCGGATGCGCGAACAGGCCGGCGCGATCCGCAAGGAACTGGCCATGCTGTTCGCCGATGTCGAACGGCTGGGCACCCGCGTGGAAAATCTGGATCGTCATTTCGGGCAGGCGGCCAAGGACATCTCGGAGATCAAGATCAGCGCCGACAAGGCCGGACGCCGCGCCCGCCGTCTGGACAATTTCGATTTCGAGGAACTGGCGCCAGATCAGGACGGTTCCATCGTGCGGATCGACCGGCCGAAAGGACGCTGAACGCGGATTTGCCTCAGATCAAGGACGCGTGGCCTGACTCTGGCGAAACTGCCCTGCGTAGACAGGAGGAACCGCCATGCTTGAGATCACATTAACCAAGGTTGCCAATGTCATTCTGATGGCGCGCGAGCTGGACCGCGCCGAGGGCGAGCTGCGCGCCTTTCTTGAACGTCTGACCGAAGAGGAACAGACCGATCTGGTGGCGCTGATGTGGATCGGGCGCGGCAGCTTTGATGCGGACGAATTCCAAGAGGCCCGCGCCACCGCCCAGTCCGAGGCCACGGTGCCCACGCCGGATTATCTGATCGGCACGCCGCATCTGCCCGACCACCTGGAATCGGGGCTTGAAGAGCTGGGCCTGTCCGCGCTTGAGGAAGAGGATGACCTGATCCGGGGGGGGTAATCCAGGCGAAATCGCGATTGGAAACGGGCCCAAGCGGCCCGTTTTGTCGTTTCAAGGCGGAAAAGCCTGCTCACGCTTTTCGTGACATGACGTGAAATTACAGCCCTGCGGACAGGCCAACCGGGGTAAAACCTCAGGAAAAACGCGCATTGTGCGCTCACATTCTTGTGTCGTGCACAAATGCAGAGGTCGGCTGAATTTTCGCACGGTTTTCAGGGGGTTGGATTGCTTGAAGCTGCGGCTTTTCGGTCCCATTTCGGGTTCAGATCGACAACACGATCACTCACAAACCGAAAGGAAATCGAAATGAAATTCGCACTTATCTCTGCTGTCGCCGCTCTGGGTTTTGCTTCTGCCGCTGTTGCGGAACAGGGCTACGCCAATGACACGATCATGACCCGCAGCATCCCGGCCGAGTCCATCCTGCATCCGCGTGACGAAGCCATCGCCAAATCGGGTTATGTCAGCGTGACCTATGGCCAGAAACTGATGGCCGAGGCCGGTGACGTCCTGAACCCGCGCGAAGGTGCCATCGCCGAAAATGGTGCGGTGAACAGCTACGTCTTTGGCGGATCGTTTGCCGATACCGTCGAAGGCAACTTCTCGTATCGCTAAGTCCACTCACGGACGGAATGCGCCCGCCAAATTGGCGGGCGTTTCTCTTTTGGGTCAGGCTTCGGTGACGATTTCCAGATGCTGGGCCAGTTTGCCGATTTCCTCCATCCAGGCATCCACCAGTTTCGGATCCGAGGGCGCAGCAGACACACCGGCGGGGATTGCCCGCGCCAGCACCGATTCAATCGCCAAAGACACCGGAACGGAAACAAGCCGCGCCATCGCCGTGCCGCGCGCATCGCCCCAGGCATCCATCACATAGGTTTTGTGCCAGACGGGCTGCCCGTCCTTTTCTGCCTTCAGGCTGACACACAGCACCACGCGGTCGGGCTCGTCCTGGTCATAGGCGTTTTCGGCCCAGAACTGATCGGACATTTCCTTGAGCCGCGCCTCGCCCGCCGGGCCCTCTAATGTTTCAATCTCTTGGAAGACATTCGACCAGGCCTCGGCCCAGCCGTTCAGGCGCAGGGTGCCGCGCACGAATTCCTTCACCTGCCAATCGCTGTCGAATTTGTAATCCTGCATAAAGGGCAGCGAGTCGCGGTTTGGGTAGACCTCGAAGGTTTCGGGCTGGGGCAGGGGGGCGGTATAGCTGCTGATCGCATCCCAGGGCCGGTTCACCTGCAATTGGGCGAAATCCCGAATCGAACGGGACGGAGAGCGCAACGCCTTGAGCACACCAAGCGGAGACCAGCTGAATTTATAGCGGAACGGATTGGGGATTTTCGGCACCCCTCCGCAATACGAGAGGAACGACAGCGTGTTGCCCGCATCATAGGCCCCAGAGGCACGGTAATCGGCCACCAGCGCATGGGCCATCAGATGGTCAATGCCCGGATCCAGCCCGACCTCGTTCACGAAACGCAGGCCCTTTTCGCGCGCGGCCTGGGCCAGAGCGGCCATTTCCGGCGAAATATACGAGGAAGACACGAAATCCGCGCCGTGCTGCAAACACAGTTTGGCCAGCGGGACGTGCATATCGGCAGGCAGCATCGAGACAACGATGTCACCGGGGGCCAGCTGGGCCTCTAGCGCGTCAAGGGTAAAGGCGCGGATGTCCTGGGTCAGGTCTCCGACGGCCTCGGCCGCTTTTGCGGTGGTCCGGTTCCAGACGGTGACGGGGTGCCCCGCCATCAGCAGACGCCGCAGACCGGGAATGGCCGACAGGCCGGTGCCACACCAATGGATCATGATCAGACCTCCGATACGTGTTTGTTGAATTCAATCTCGGCGCGGCCCCAGACGCCCGACGTCAGATCCGTCAGCGTCCTGAGCGAGGGCAGCAGCTGTTCGGCGTAATCCTGCGAGCTTTCGACGGGCAGCATCGAGGGCAGGTTATCAATCGCCATCACATCCATCACCGGGTCGGTTGCCACGCGCAGGGCGGGGGCGTCCCAGGTGGTGGCCCGGTCATAGATCGGCACGGGGTTGTAATCGCTGTCGGGATCACAGGCCACATCGCCAATGGCCGTCAGCGCGCGCGGCGCTGTCAGGGTCTCGGTGGGGACGAAAACAGGCGTGCCGGGGCGGGCAAAGATACAGTTCAGGAACAGGTTGTGCTGCAGGATTTCGGGGAAAGGCCCCCCGCTGGCGGTTTCCGCCATGTCCCACTTGGTGACGTCAACGCCCATCGCGGTACACAAATCCGCCGCGCCAGTGCCGACACGTCCAAGGGCACCAATCACCATGGCGGTGGGGCGCGGGACATTCAGCGCGTCCAGTTCAGACAGAAGTTCAGCGTTCAGAGCATCCTTGCTGGGGTAAACACCGACGGGGCCGCAAATCTGCCCGCGTTGTTGCGCGGCCCAGGTTTTCAGCGTGACAGCCGCCCCTGCATAGCCCGCCCAATAGCCAAAGGCGGCGACGCGGCGGCCGGTTTCATCCACCAGATATTCCAGATCGAATAGCGTCCCGCCCCCGGCCTTGAACCGCGCAAGCAGCGCCTTGCCGGAATGCTGGCCCTTATAGGCGTGGCCGAACATGATGTGTTTATGGGGCAGCGGAGTGCCGTCCTCGGGCAGCTCCTTCAGGCCGAAGATGATCGCATCCAAAGGCGCTTGCGGCCAGCTGTTTTCCGCGGCGATTTCGGCGCCCGCGTCGATGTAACCTTGTAGGGGAATGGCGCGGGTGCTGCTGCGTTCGACCGTGACGCGAATACCGGCGGCGATCAGTTCGGCCGTGCCTTCGGGGGTCAGGCCGACCCGGTCCTCGTTGGGGCGTTGTTCGGCGCGTACCCAGAGATGCGTCATCGGTTGGTCCTTTACGAGTTGGTTACAGGTGTGTCTGGGCGAATTGCCGGTCTGGCCGGTCCAGATGCGGGGTGGCATTGAACTGAGTCATCGACAGACGATCACCAATCGGGTGTAGACGATGCACTGAGGTATTCATGATCGCAATGCAAGTCCGTGAAAATGCGGTGATGTCCAGCCCCATTGCCTGCCGAAACGCCATACCGATCAGCCCGCCCGACGTCACCACAAGAGCGGGGCCGCGCCCGGCGGCAATGTCGATCAGCGCCTCGTTTACGCGGGTTTCGAATTGCTGAAAGGTTTCTGGGGGTGTTTCAATCTCGCCTGCCTGCCATTTGGACAGCAACATCGGCATATAGGTGACGAATTGCTCGCGGGATTGGGGCATGGCAATGCCCTGCTGATCGCGCAGCAGATTGGCCAGGGTAAAGAACTCCATCTCGTTCAGCCGGGCGTCCTGCTGAATGTCGGCGCGGGCCTGGGCGCGCATTTGCGTTGCGGTTTGCCGGTGGCGGCGCAATGTGCCGCAATAGACGCGCTCGAAATGTTCGTGTGTGTCGTCCAGATGATCGCCCAGCCAGGCCGCTTGCTGCCGCCCCAGATCGCTGAGGTTGTCATAACTGTCTTCATCCTGAGCGGCCGTGTTGGCCTGACCATGGCGGACAAGAGTAATGGTGGACATGGGAACTCCGGTTGGCTGCTTGCCTACAGGGGTAGGCAAAGCCTTGGGCGGGTGCAACCGGAATGCAGCGCGCCTTCCTCTCGGCGTGCGGAAAGAACGCGGGGGGCCCATTTTCGCAAATACATCTGGAATTGTGCCCCGGTTTTCGCTGTGTCTTCAGGCGGCGCGTGAATAGCCCCGTTTCAGCGTTGCATTGCGCACACGGTCCGCGGCCTCCGAGGCCAGGCGCAGGCTGCCGTAAATATCGATGCGCGATGCACCGCGCCCGCCGGCCAATCCCCATTCCCGCAAAACCGAGATTTCCTCGAACAGGTTATAGCTTAGCTCGACGCGATAATAGCGGCGGCGGCCGGATTTGGGGCAGGGGCGGTACATAAGGCAGCTGAGCATGACAGAATCGTACCCTGCCAGCCGAATCAGCGCAAGAGCCTGATCCAGCTGGTGAATCTCAGGTCAATTCCAATGTACATCGCCCAGGAAAATATAGCCTGCGCCGTAGATTGTCTTGATCAGGCGCGGGTTTTTTGGGTCTTCCTTCAGCTTGGTCCGCAGGCGCGAGATGCGCACATCCATTGCGCGATCAAAGCTTTCACCCGCAGCGCCGCCCAGCGTTTCCTGCATCAACGCACGCGAGATCAGACGTTTGGGGCGCTCAAGGAACAGGCGCAAAACCTCGCCCTCGGCGTGGGAAAACGGGGTTTCGGCCCCGCTGTCATCAACCAGCATGTAGCTGTCGAAATGGGCCGTCCAGCCGTTGAACATCGCTGAGTTGCCGGTCTGAGTTGTGGGTTTTTCGCGGCGCAGGCGGGCACGGATTCGGGCGACCACCTCGGATGGATCGAAGGGTTTGATGATATAGTCATCGGCCCCCAGTTCCAGTCCGGTTACACGGTCCTGCACCTGCGCCCGCCCCGAGATGATGATCACCGTCGCCCCCTGTTCCAGCGCCAGCCGATGCACCAGCGACAGCCCGTCGCGGTCAGGCAGGGACAGATCCACCAGGCAGACATCGGGGGCGGCGGATTTCAGCGCTGCCTCGAATTCGGTGGCACGGCCAAAGCTGAGCGTACGAAACCCCGCCTCTTGCAGCGCGTCAGCCAGCATGGTGCGGATCGCGGGTTCATCGTCCAGAATGGTGACAAGCGGTGCCAGAGTCATTGCGGTGCCATCGTGGTTGCGAAAAGGGTGGTCAGTTGCGCGGTCGAAAACGGTTTGCGCAGGACGGAGGTCAGTTCAGAGCCGGCCTGATACAGCGCATCCTCGGGCGCAAGCGATGTCATGAGGTAGCAGGGCGGGTGCGGATTGGGAAGGGCGCGCAGCAGATCGACGCCGGTCATCTCTCCGGCCAGGGTGATGTCCGACAGGATGCGGGTGATCTCGGGCAGTTCGGAATTCAGCAACAGGGCCTCCTCGGCGCTGGCGGCCTCAATCACGGTATGGCCCATGTCGGTCAGCATTTCGCGAATCCCGGTGCGCAGTTCGGGGCTGTCTTCGACCAGCAGGATCAGGCCGGGGGGAATTTCCGGGGCGACCAGACGCAGGGGCAGGCGCAGCACAACCTGACCGCCGCCGTCCTCGGTGTTGTTCAGGCGGACGCGGCCGCCAGCCAGTTTGGTCATGTCATAGACCATGGCCAGCCCGAGCCCCGAGCCTTCATCGCCTTTGGTGGTGAAAAACGGTTCCAGCGCGCGCGCCATCGCCGTTTCCGAAAATCCGGGGCCGGTGTCCGTTACCATGAATTCGATCCACAGGCCCTGCACGGGGGCAACGGTCAGCGTGATCCGCCCCGCGCCGCGACAGGCATCGCGCGCGTTCAGGATCAGGTTCAGCAGCGAATCCTGAAGCATCCCGGTGTCCAGCATCAGCATGTCATCGCGCACCAGATTATTCACATGCAGCCGCATCGTTTCGGGCAGAGCAGGCAGGGCCAGGGTTTTCAGATCCTTCAGAAGCGAGCTGAGGCTGGCCTTCTGCGGGTTCCAATCGCGCGCGCCGGTGATGTCGGCCAAACGGTTCAGCAGGGTGCCTCCGCGCTGGGCGGCGGACAGGGTTGCGGTTACCAACTCGTGCGCGGGGCTGGGCAGGTCCATTTTTTGCAGACGGGATTGGCTGCCCAGCATGATCGTCAGCAGGTTGGAAAAATCATGCGCCATGCCGCTGGTCAGCTGCGCGGCCATTTCCCGCCGCCGGGTCTGCTGAAGCGCCGAGCGCACCTGGGTTTCCTGCGTGATGTCCACCGACATGATATAGACGCCGGTGACGTTTCCGCGGGTGTCCAGATCGGGCGTGAATGAGGTGCGGATCCGGCGCGAGCTGTCCTCGTCAGTGAATTCGAAGGCCGAGGCCTGCCCGGCGAAAGCCTCGTCCAGATGGGGCCTGATCGCGGTATAGGCGGCCTCGCCCAGGGCATCGCCGATATAAAGCCCGACAATCTCGGTGGGGCGGCCCGGCATCACCGAATTCAGCCGCCGATTCGAGAACGTATAGCGCCGGTCCAGCCCCACATGCGCGATATGGGCGGGCATCATTTCGGTTGTCAGGCGCGTGCGGGCCTCGGCCTCGGTGACATAGCGTTTGGTTTCTTCCAGCGCGGCGATGGTGGATTGCAGCTTGCGGTTCGCGGTGGCCAGCTCCTCGGCATAGGCCAGCACCTTGTCGGTCAGCTCTTCTGAGCGCGCGCGCAGCAATTCCTCTTGCTGCTTGGTGCGGGTGATGTCGGTATAAACGGCCACCCAGCCCCCCTGTGGCAAGGGGTTGCCCTCGATCGAGATCCGTTTGCCGTTCGGGCGGATGCGTTCAATGTAATGCGGAGCAAAGGCCCGCGCCTGCTCGACCCGGTGCGAAACGACCTGTTCGGGGTCTTCGACATCGCCATATTCCCCCCGCTGGGTCAGAAAACGAATGGTTTGCGCGAAGCTGGCGCCGGGGGTGATCAGCTCGGCTGGCAGGTCGAACATTTCCTGAAACCTGCGATTGCAGACGACAAGATTCAAATCGCTGTCATAGATCGACAAGGCCTGCTGAATCAGATTCAGCCCCGCCATTGTCAGCGCGTCCATATATCGGTGCAAAGGCCTGCCTCCCAGTATGACCTCTTATATTTCAATTGATTAGCACCTTTTGGACGTGCAGGGAAAGCCTTTGTCCTGTAGGATTCAACGTGGAAAACGCGAAGATGTCGGCCCTGTTACAATTCGTAGGATTTTCGAAATGTTCAGGAAAAAGTTGACGGTTCAAGATAACTGCGCACCCTAGCAAACGGGAGAATCGTCGTTTGCTGACGGTCGCAGGCCACAAATAACGGCCATTTGGGAGGAACAGAATTGGCACAGTCGTCACAGGCGGCCGGTGGACTGGCGTCCATACCGGCGCTTTTGCAGCGTAACGCCACCGAGTTCGGGGATCGCCCCGCTTATCGGGAAAAAGAGTTCGGCATCTGGCAGAGCTGGACGTGGAGCCAGGCCAAGCGCGAGATCAACAATCTTGCTCGCGGGCTGATCAACATGGGCGTGAACGAGGGCGATTTCATCGCTATCATCGGTCGCAATCGCCCGCATTTCTATTGGTCTATGGTCGCAGCCCAGTCTGTGGGCGCGATTCCGGTGCCCCTGTATCAGGACAGCGCCGCCGAAGAGATGGCCTATGTGCTGGATCACTGCGGCGCGCGTTTCGTCATCGCCGAGGATCAGGAACAGGTCGATAAGGTGATCGAGGTGCAGGACCGTCTGCATCAGTTCGAGCACATGATCTACGTCGATCCGCGCGGGATGCGCAAATACGACCACAGCCAGCTGCATGAATTCAGCCACGTTCAGGAACAGGGGTTTGCCGCGCGCGATGAACTGACGCCCGAACTGGACCGCCGCAAGGCCAAGCTGGATTACGACAGCCAGTGCGTGATGCTCTATACTTCGGGCACCACGGGCAAACCCAAAGGCGTGGTTCTGTCGAACCGCAACGTGATCGAAAGCGCGAAAAATTCGTCTGAATTCGATCACCTGCGCCCGGACGAGGAAATCCTGGCCTATCTGCCGATGGCCTGGGTTGGGGATTTCATCTTCTCGATCGGGCAGGCCTATTGGTGCGGGTTCTGCGTGAACTGCCCCGAAAGCGCCGAGACCATGGCCTCGGATCTGCGCGAGATCGGGCCGACCTACTATTTCGCCCCGCCGCGCGTTTTCGAAACCCAGCTGACCAACGTGATGATCCGGATGGAGGACGCGGGCAAGCTGAAGCAGCGCATGTTCCACCACTATATGGCCCACGCGAAAAAGGTGGGCCCGGCCATTCTGGATGGTAAGCCCGTCGGCTTTCTGGACCGGGTGAAATACGCGCTTGGGAATCTGTTTGTCTTTGGGCCGCTGAAAAACACCCTGGGTCTAAGCCGCGTGCGCGTTGGCTATACCGCGGGTGAGGCAATCGGGCCCGAGATTTTCGAATTCTACCGCTCGTTGGGGATCAATCTCAAACAGCTCTATGGTCAGACCGAGGCGACGGTGTTCATCACCGTGCAGCCCGATGGCGAGGTGCGCAACGATACGGTCGGCGTGCCCGCGCCGGGTGTGGAACTGCGCATCGACGACAATGGCGAGGTGTTCTACCGCAGCCCCGGTGTTTTCGAATCCTACTATAAAAACCCCGAAAGCACGGCCTCGACCAAGGATGCCGAGGGCTGGGTTGCCACCGGGGACGCGGGTTTTATCGAGACGGATTCGGGCCATCTGCGGATCATCGACCGCGCCAAGGACGTTGGCAAAATGGCCGATGGCAGCATGTTCGCGCCCAAATACGTTGAGAATAAGCTCAAGTTCTTCCCCAACGTGCTGGAGGCCGTCCTGTTCGGCAATGGCCGCGATAAATGTATGGCCTTCATCAACATCGACATGAGCGCCGTCGGCAACTGGGCTGAACGCAATAACATCGCCTACTCCAGCTATCAGGAACTGGCGGGCCATCCCAAGGTGCTGCAAGCCATCAAAGATCACGTCGAAGAGGTGAACCGCTCGGTTGCCGAGGACACGATGCTGTCGGGCTGTCAGATCCACCGTTTCCTGGTTTTGCACAAGGAACTGGACGCGGATGACGGCGAAATGACCCGTACCCGCAAGGTGCGCCGCCGCATCGTCGAAGAGAAATTCGATGATCTGATCGGGGCTTTGTATGACGGTAAGGACGAAATCTACACCACCACCGAAGTGACCTACGAGGACGGCCGCAAGGGCTCGATCAGTGCGACGCTGCAATTGATCGACGCCGCTGTGGTGCCGGTGAAAACACAAAAGGTGGCCGCAGAATGAACCAGGCTATGCAAGAAGAAGGCTACGTTACCGCAGACGGTCGCAAAATCGGCGGCACTCTGATGGAGATGAAAAACATCACGCTGCGTTTCGGCGGGGTGAAGGCGATCACCGACATCAGCTTTGACATCAAGGAAGGCGAGATCCGTGCCATCATCGGCCCGAACGGGGCCGGGAAATCCTCGATGCTGAACGTGATCTCGGGGTTCTATGTCCCGCAGGAAGGCGAGGTCTGGTACAAGGGCGCGCGCCGTCCGGCCATGAAACCCTACGAGGTCGCCCGTCTGGGCATCGCCCGCACCTTCCAGAACATTGCGCTGTTCGAAGGCATGACCGTGCTGGACAACGTGATGACCGGCCGTCTGAACCACATGAAAACCAACATGTTCCAGCAGGCGATCTGGAAAGGCGCCGCCGAGAAGGAAGAGGTGGAGAACCGTGAAGTCGTTGAAAAAGTCATCGACTTTCTGGAAATCCAGTCCATCCGCAAAACCCCCGTGGCGCGTCTGCCCTATGGTCTGAAAAAACGGGTCGAGCTGGCCCGTGCCCTGGCGGCCGAACCCAGCCTGCTGCTGCTGGACGAACCCATGGCCGGCATGAACGTCGAGGAAAAAGAGGACATGAGCCGCTTTATTCTGGATGTGAACGATGAATTCGGCACCACGATTGCCCTGATTGAACACGATATGGGCGTGGTGATGGATCTGTCGGACCGCGTGGTCGTCATGGACTACGGTAAGAAGATCGGCGACGGCACCCCCGACGAGGTGCGCAGCAACCAAGACGTCATCGACGCCTATCTGGGGGTGAGCCATGACTGATTTCGCCACTTTCCTGACCATTCCGACCGGAGGCACGATCCATGCCTGAACAACTCCTTTTTGGTACCGAGGTTGTCCTGAACGGGCTGATGGCGGGCGTTCTCTATGCGCTGGTTGCGCTGGGGTTCGTGCTGATCTACAAGGCTTCGGGCATTTTTAACTATGCTCAGGGTGTTATGGCGCTGTTCGCGGCGCTGACCCTGGTGGGCATCATGGAAGGCCAAGTGCCTTTCAGCCACCTGATCAACGCGGTGTTCGGCACCGAGGTGCATCACTTTGGCTGGCACGTTCCGGCCGTTCTGGCGATCTTGTTCACCATGGCGGTGATGGTCCTGCTGGCCTGGGCCGTGCAAAAATTCATCTTCCGTCATCTGGTGAATCAGGAACCGATCATCCTGTTCATGGCCACCATCGGCCTGGCCTACTTCATGGAAGGTTTCGGAGACCTGATGTGGGGCTCGGACATCAAGAAACTGGACGTGGGCCTGCCTCAGGGCGGCAGCTTCTGGATCGAGGAAAACACCCAGTGGCTGGGCTTCGGAAACCCGAATTTCTATGGCTTCTTCCTGGATCAGCTGGATCTGGTGGCCACCGTCATCGCCGCCATTCTGGTGATCGCGCTGGTGCTGTTCAGCCAATACACCAAGCAAGGCCGCGCCATGCGCGCTGTGGCCGATGACCATCAGGCGGCGCTGTCGGTTGGCATTTCGCTGAACTTCATCTGGGTGATGGTGTGGTCGGTCGCGGGCTTTGTCGCGCTGGTTGCGGGCATCATGTGGGGTGCCAAATCGGGCGTGCAGTTCAGCCTGTCGCTGATCGCGCTGAAGGCGCTGCCGGTGCTGATGCTGGGCGGGTTCACCTCGATCCCCGGTGCGATTGTGGGCGGTCTGATCATCGGCGTGGGGGAGAAACTCTTTGAATTCCTCATCGGCCCGATGGTGGGCGGCGCAACCGAGAACTGGTTCGCTTATGTGCTGGCTCTGGTGTTCCTGGTGTTCCGCCCGCAAGGCCTGTTCGGCGAAAAAATCATCGAGAGGGTCTGACCATGCAAAAGCTGATTGCCATTATCAACGTGGTCTCTTGGGCGGGGTTCTGGGCCTTTGGCTACATCGCCCTGACCGCCAGCGAGCTGACCCAATCCCAAATCCTGACGGCGGCCTGTCTGGCGGGTCTTGGGTTCCTGACCGGGGTGGCGGCCTATCTGAAATTGTCGCGTGGACACGCGCTTAACAATACTGCGCTGGGGTTCACCCACGCCAATGAGCAGGGGTAAGCAACCATGTTCTATCGTGAAGCGGGCGATTTCAAAACGTCCTACACCGACGACAACCAGACCTTTCCGATCAAGTTCGATCGCTATCGGTACTATTTTGTCCTGTTCGCAGCCTTCTGCGTAATTCCGTTCATTATCAATGACTACTGGGTGAACGCGGTGTTCATGCCCTTCCTGATCTACGCGATTGCGGCGATTGGGCTGAACATTCTGGTGGGCTATTGCGGGCAGGTGTCGCTGGGCACCGGGGGCTTCATGGCTGTGGGCGCCTATGCGGTCTACAAGCTGATGACCGCCTTTCCCGAGGTGAACATCTTTTTCCACGTATTGCTGGCAGGAGGCGTGACAGCCATCGTGGGGGTTCTGTTCGGTCTGCCCAGCCTGCGGATCAAGGGCTTCTATCTGGCGGTGGCCACCCTGGCGGCGCAGTTCTTTCTGGTGTGGCTGTTCAACAAGGTGCCGTGGTTCTACAACTACTCGGCCTCGGGGCAGATCAGCTCGCCCGAGCGCACCGTGTTCGGCATTGCTGTGACCGGCGCGAATACCTCGGCCTGGGCGTCCTATCTGTTCTGTCTGGTTTTCGTGACGATCAGCGCCATCATCGCGCGGAATCTGACCCGCGGGTCGGTGGGACGTAAATGGATGGCCATTCGGGATATGGACATCGCGGCCGAGATCATCGGCGTGGATCCCCTGCGCTCCAAGCTCAGCGCCTTTGCGGTTAGCTCGTTCTTTATCGGGGTGTCTGGCGCGCTGTTCTTTGCGGTCTATCTGGGCGCGGTCGAGGTCGGCGAGGCCTTTGGCATCAACAAATCGTTCCTGGTGCTGTTCATGATCATCATCGGCGGTCTGGGCTCGATCTTTGGGGCCTTTGCCGGGGCGGCCTTTCTGGTGCTGCTGCCGGTGCTGCTGAAGAACGTGCTGGTGGGCACCCTGGGCTGGCCCACGGATATGGCGGCGCATCTGGAATTCATAATCGTGGGCGCTCTGATCATCATTTTCCTGATCGCAGAGCCACACGGGCTGGCGCAGCTGTGGCGCGTCGCCAAGGAAAAACTACGGCTCTGGCCCTTCCCGCACTAAGGCGGGGCCAGCCAACATACCGGGGCATAACCTCGGATCTGGAAACCATCGGATACGACCAAAGGGAGGAACCATACCGATGAAAACGAAACTGATCTCTGCCGCCGTTGCCGCCATTGTGGCCGCAGGCCCGGCGATGGCAGACCTGACCTTTACCTCGCTCAGCTACCGTACGGGGCCGTATGCCGCAAACGGCATCCCCTTTGCGGACGGCTATGCCGATTACTTCACCCTGCTGAACGAGCGCGACGGCGGTATCGGCGGAGAAAAGGTGAACCTGCTGGAATGTGAAACCGGCTATAACACCGAAAAAGGCGTGGAATGTTACGAATCCACCAAGGGCTCGGACGCGCTGGTCTATGAGCCGCTGTCCACCGGCATCACCTATCAGCTGATCCCCAAAGCCACCGCAGACGGCATCGCCGTGCACTCGGGCGGGTATGGCCGGACCTCGGCCAAGAACGGTGCCGTGTTCCGCAACATCTTTAACTATCCGGCGAACTACTGGGACGGCGCCTCGATCGCGATCAAGCACCTGCTGGACGTGAACGGCGGCAGCCTGGAAGGTAAGAAAGTCGCGCTGGTCTATCACAACTCGGCCTATGGTAAGGAACCGATCCGCACCCTGGAAGAACTGGCCAAGAAGCACGGCTATGATCTGACCCTGCTGGCCGTTGACCACCCCGGTCAGGAGCAGAAATCCCAGTGGCTGCAAATCCGCCGCGAGCGTCCTGACTATGTGCTGATGTGGGGCTGGGGCGTGATGAACCAGGTCGCCATCCAAGAAGCCATCAACATCCGTTTCCCGATGGAAAACTTCATCGGTATCTGGTGGTCGGGTTCGGAAAATGACGTGAAACCCGCGGGCGAGCGTGCCGATGGCTATAAGGCGCTGACCTTCCATAATGTGGGGTCGGACTATCCGGTGTTTGACGACATCCAGAAATACGTTGTCGATGCGGGGAAGGCTGCCGGCGCGGGCGATCAGATCGGCTCGGTGCTGTATAACCGTGGTCTCTATGCCGCGATGCTGGCCGCCGAAGCGGCGAAAACCGCGCAGGGTATCCACGGCACGGGTGCCATCACCCCCGCGCAGATGCGCGACGGTATGGAGAACCTGGAAATGACCGAAGAGAAGATGACCGCCCTGGGTCTGCCGAACTTTGGCCCCTCGTTCAAAGTGACCTGCGAAAACCACGGTGGTGACGGCTATGGCGCGGTTACCCAGTGGGATGCGAAAGCGGGCACCTGGTCGATGATCACCGATTATATCCAGTCGGATCAAGAGGTTCTGCAACCGCTGATCGCTGCCGACTCTGAGGCCTATGCCAAGGAAAACAACATCACTCCGGGCTGTAACTAAGCCCTGACAGTTGTCCCGGCCGCGCCTGTCGTGGCCGGGATCCACCCGAACGAAACTCAGAAAGTAGACGCAGATGCTGGACGCAGGACCCACCGATGAGACCCTTCTGGAGGTCAACAACATCGAGGTGATCTACAACCACGTGATCCTTGTTCTCAAAGGGGTCAGCCTGAAGGTGCCCAAAGGCGGGATCACCGCCTTGCTGGGCGGGAACGGCGCGGGCAAGACCACCACGCTCAAGGCGATTTCCAACCTGCTGCATTCCGAACGCGGCGAGGTGACCAAGGGCAACATCCTGTATCGCGGCGATGGCGTGCAGGCTTTGAACCCGGCCGAGCTGGTGAAAAAAGGCGTGATCCAGGTGATGGAGGGCCGCCATTGTTTCGAACACCTGACGGTCGAGGAAAACCTGCTGACGGGGGCCTATACCCGCAATGCCTCGCGCGGGGATATAGATGCCGATCTGGAGATGGTGTACAAATACTTCCCCAGGCTGAAGGAACGCCGGCGCAGCCAGGCGGGCTATACCTCGGGCGGTGAGCAGCAGATGGTCGCCATCGGCCGCGCCATCATGTCCCGGCCTGAAACCATCCTGCTGGACGAGCCCTCGATGGGGCTGGCACCGCAGCTGGTCGAGGAAATCTTCAACATCGTGAAGAACCTGAACGAGAAAGAAGGCGTGACCTTCCTTTTGGCCGAACAGAACACCAACGTGGCGCTGCGCTTTGCGCATTACGGCTACATCCTAGAATCGGGGCGCGTTGTGATGGACGGCCCGGCCAAGGATCTGCGCGAAAACCCGGATGTGAAGGAATTCTATCTGGGCATGTCGGATGAGGGGCGCAAATCCTTCCGCGATGTGCGGTCTTATCGTCGCCGTAAACGCTGGCTCAGCTGACGTCCAGCACCGAACACATGATCTGGGTGGGCATCGGCCCCCCCGCCACACAGCCAGAGATGACCGGGTAATTTTGGGCAATGCCTTTCCCGGCAGGGAGACCTGTATATATGACCCGCTATTATGACGATCTTGAAACGCGCAGCGCGGACGAGCGCGCCGCTGCCTTGGCCCAGGCTCTGCCGCAGCAGATCGCCCGTGCGCAGGGGGTGCCCGGATATGGCGGGCGCCTGTCCGAAGTGGACGCGGCCCGGATCGTTTCTGTCCAGGATCTGGCAGCCCTTCCGGTGCTGCGCAAATCGGATCTTGGGCAGGCTCAGGCCCAGGCCGCGCCTTTTGGCGGGCTGACGACACGCCCGGCCAACGGGTTCGCGCATATTTTCCAATCCCCCGGCCCGATTTATGAACCCGGCGGGGTCGAGCATGACTGGTGGCGCATGGGCCGTTTCCTGCACGCCTGCGGAATCGGGCAGGGCGATATCGTTCAGAACTGCTTTGGCTATCATCTGACTCCGGCCGGGATGATCTTTGAATCCGGGGCGCGCGCCGTGGGCGCGGCGGTGCTGCCCGCAGGCACCGGCCAGACAGAATTGCAGGCACGGGCGGCCGCAGATGTGGGGGCCACCGCCTATGCGGGCACCCCCGATTATCTAAAGGTGATTCTGGATAAGGCCGAAACCATGGGGCTGAAGCTGAGCATCACCAAGGCAGCGGTGGGCGGCGGCGCTCTGTTCCCGTCGTTGCGGCAGGAATATGCCGATCGCGGAATCGCCTGCCTGCAAAGCTATGCCACGGCCGATCTGGGCAACATCGCGTATGAATCCGAAGCGATGGAAGGCATGATCGTGGATGAGCAGGTCATCGTGGAAATCGTCACGCCGGGCACGGGGGATCCCGTCGCACCCGGTCAGGTCGGCGAGGTCGTGGTGACCACGCTGAACCCCGATTATCCGCTGATCCGTTTCGCTACGGGCGATCTGAGCGCTATTCTGCCGGGCCAAAGCCCCTGCGGGCGCAGCAATATCCGCATCAAGGGCTGGATGGGTCGCGCCGATCAGACCACCAAGATCAAGGGCATGTTCGTGCGTCCTGAACAGGTGGCTGCGCTGGTCTCGAAACATGCTGAGATCGTGAAGGCCCGTGTCATCGCCGGACGCGAGGGCGAAATGGACACGATGACCGTCCAGATCGAGGCAAATGGCGGCAGTGCCGAAACCTATGCGGGCTCGGTGGTGGATGCGCTCAAACTGAAGGGCAAGATCGAGGTCGTGGCCCCCGGCTCATTGCCCAACGACGGAAAAGTGATCGAAGATCAACGCACTTACGACTAAGCTGGGGCCGGAACCGTAAGGGAGGCCTGCCATGTTTTCGTATCGCTCATTTCTTGGGGCCGTGGCGCTATATGTGTCCACGGCCCTGCCATCCTGGGCGCAGGATTATGCGTTGGTTCTGGCCAATCGCGATTATGACCGGGTGTCCGATGCCGAGGATACCGCTGACTTCGATTCCTATGCCCAGATGCTGCGGCGGCAGGGCTTCCGGGTCTTTGGCGGGCAGGATTGGACTGCGCGATCCATGGCGCAGGCGGCACAGGATTTCAATGAGGCGCTGAACGCCAATTCGGTAAACCGTGCCATTGTGATTCTGTCGGGGCACATGGCCAAGGGGCCGACGGATAGCTGGCTGCTCTCGCGTGAGTTCAGCGCGGTGAATGCGCTGAATGTGGGGCAATACGGGCTGTCCGTGAATACGCTGGCCGCGATGCTGGGGCCTCAGGCGGGGAAGGCTCTGATCGTGTTGACGCCCTCGCAAACGGGGCGGCCTTCGGTGGGGGCATGGCTGCAAAAAGGGGCCGGAGCGCTGGAATTACCACAAGGCGTGACAGGCCTGCGCGGCGCCGCAAATCGGGTGACGCCGGTGTTGCGCGACAGGATTCTGGGGGGCGGCAGCTCTTTGGCGGGGCTGGCGGAACAGGCCGGATTGGGGGTGCATCTTGTCGGTTTCCTGCCCGATGCGCCCTTGGGCGGGGCCGGGGATCAGGCCGGGGATCAGGCCGTTGATGGCGACACATCCTATTGGAGCGCGGTGCGTGACATCGACACGATCGAGGCGTATCGCGCCTATATGAATCGCTTCCCCTCGGGGCTGTTCCACAACGAGGCACGCCGCCGGATACAGGCCATTCTGGAACGTCCCGCCCGCGAGGCCGAGGCCGCCGAACAGGCTCTGAATCTGTCGCGCGATGCCCGGCGCGAGATCCAGCGGCAATTGACTTTGCTGGGGTTTGACACACGCGGAATCGACGGGATTTTCGGGCGAGGCACACGGCAGGCGATTGCCGCGTATCAGCGCTCGAAAGGGTGGACGGACACGGGCTATGTGAATCGCAGCCAACTGGCCACTTTGCGGCAGGATGCGCTGCGCCGCGCGCGGGCCCTGGAAGAAGAAGAGCGCCGCCGTCGCGCCGAAGAGGAACGCCGGGATCGTGAATTCTGGCGCACGACAGGGGGGCGGGGCGATGAACGTGGGCTGCGTGAATACCTGCGCCGCTTCCCCGATGGGCTCTATTCCGATGACGCACGCGAACGCCTGGAGGAACTGGAGCGCCGCCGCCGCCGCGAGGCGGACGTGACTATGCGCAACGCCTGGAACGAGGCACGCACGCAGGACACGATCGAAGCCTACCGCCGCTTCATGGCGCAATATCCGCATAGCAGTTTCGCTGAAACCGCTCGCGACCGGATCGCCGAGCTGCAAGAAGAGGACCGCAAGGCCGACCTGATCGAAAAACACCGGGCCGAGGAACAGGTCGTCGCCGGGATTCCCGTGACGCGGCTGCTGGTTGAACGCACCCTGGCCGAGGCAGGGTTCGATCCGGGCAAGGTGGACGGCACTTTCAATAAGAAAACCCGTCGGGCCATCCGCAAGTTCCAGCGCGCCAGCGATCTGCCCGTGTCGGGCTTTGTCTCGCAGGCGACGATGGTGCGGCTGATGGCGCGGGTCAGCCGATAGGCCTATTTCTGGAACACATAGGTGCCGGGGGCGTCCGCCAGTGGTGGCAGGCCCTTGGTGCCCATGGGAGGTGGGGCCACGGTGGCGGTTTCTGACTGAACTGCGGTCAGCCAGTCGCGCCATTGCGGCCACCATGATCCGTCCTGCGTGTCATGACTGGCCAGCCATGTATCCGGATCCATATAGAGCGCGCCAGCCGCGCGATGGCCCTGACGATAGTGTCGGCGCGGGTGCCCCGGCTCGCTGACGATCCCGCCATTATGCCCGCCTTTGGCCAGGATGAAAGTCAGGTCTCCGTCGGTGAACAGAGCGGTCTTGTAGACGGATTTCCAGGGCGCGATATGGTCTTTCTCGGTGCCGACAACGAAAAAGGGCACCTTTACGTCCTTCAGCGCAATGACGTGGCCTTCGACGGCGTAACGGCCTGCGGTTAAACGATTTTCCATGAACAGGCTGCGCAGATATTGCGAGTGCATCCGATAGGGCATTCGCGTTGCATCCTGATTCCAGACCGAGATGTCGGCGGCCTTTTCATCCACCCCCATCAGATAACGGCGCACCGCGCGGGTCCAGATCAGATCTTCGGCGCGCAGGGCCTGAAAGGCGCCGCTCATCTGTCGTTGATCCAGATAGCCCTGATCCCACATCATATCATCCAGATACGCGACCTGACTTTCGTCCAGAAACAGCATCAGTTCTCCGGCTTCGGTGAAATCCGTTTGCGCAGCCAGCAGCGTGACCGAGGCCAGCCGGTTATCCTCATCCCGCGCCATCGTCGCGGCCGAGATCGACAGGATCGTCCCCCCCAGACAATAGCCGCAGGCGTGGATTTTCTGATCGGGCACGATCTGGGAAATTGCGTCCAGCGCGGCCATGACGCCTTGGGTGCGGTAATCGTCCAGCTCCAGATTCCGTTGGGATTCGGACGGGTTGACCCAGGAAATTGCGAAGACGGTAAAGCCCTGAGCGACCAGATAGTTGATCAGCGAATTATGCGGGCTGAGATCCAGGATATAGTATTTCATGATCCAGGCGGGCACGATCAGGATCGGCTCGGCCTGCACGGTATCTGTCTGCGGGGCGTATTGGATCAGCTCCAGCAGTTCATTGCGATACACGACCTTGCCGGGGGTGCAGGCCAGGGTCCGCCCGACCACGAAATCGCCAGTGTCGGCATGAGTCTCGCCTGTCGCCAGATCTTCAAGATCCTGACGCAGCAATTCGAACCCGTCGATGATGGATTGCCCCTTGGTATCGCGGGCAGTTTGCAGAATTTCCGGGTTGAGCGCAGGAATATTGGAGGGCGCGATCAGGTCCAGCATCTGCCGCACCATAAAGGACACGCGGCCCATGTTTTGTTTCTGCGCGCCGGGCACGCAGCAGGTAGCCCGATCCCACCAATCCTGCGCTGCCAGAAAGCTTTGCTCTAACATGTTGAAGGGCGGTTTCTGCCAATCGGGATGGGTAAAACGATGGTCCGAGGCTTTGGGGCGGAAAGGGGCTTCGGCCGTGCCTCGGGTTTGGCTGGTCAGATAGCTGCCCAGCTTGGCCGCATTTTTCTGGGCCTGCTCGATCATTTCCAGCTGTCGGCCCGGTGCAGTGGCCAGATGCGCCAGCCAGTCCGTCCAGGCCGCCGCCGCCGCATAGGGTGACAACCCCGAGGTCATGCGCGCCATCGAGGCCCGGATCACCTTGTCATAGGTTTCGTATTTGTGCTGCTCGGGCGTTGGCAGCCGGAGGGCCGGAACCTGAGGCACCTTTGCGGGCAGTTGCACTTCGGCGGTGGGGCGGGGCTGCGTTTGCGCGGACATGAGACACCTATCAATCGGCCTGTTTCACATCGGCTATGGCATAAGACCCGTGTCGGTTTCTTGACCGGAGTCAAAAATGCTGCATTCGCAAAGAAAAAGACCGCCCAGGATGAACCGGGGCGGTCTTTTGCTCAAACTCTGAACGGTTCCTTAGCCCTGGCGGGCTTTGAAACGACGCTGAGTTTTATTGATCACGTAGACGCGGCCTTTGCGGCGCACGATACGGCAATCGCGGTGACGCTGCTTGAGCGAGCGGAGCGAGTTCTTGACCTTCATGGTCCTCTCCTTCATTCGCGGCGCCGGGCGCCTTGGGTTGCGGGTCGTTTCCGGTGGAAACGAAAGAAATGGTGGGCGATACAAGGATCGAACTTGTGACCCCTTCGATGTCAACGAAGTGCTCTACCGCTGAGCTAATCGCCCGTATTTATCCGATTTGGCCCCGTGCCCCTAAAGAAAGGGGCGCGGAATTCCGCGCCGGTTCGCGCTCTATAAAAGGAGTCGGCGGGGGGATCAAGGGCTTTTGGTCACAAGAATATTCAGTCTATGATATTTCCTGTAACAGGAGTGACAATGTCCCAGCCCGCCTATCGCCTGATGATGCCGAAAACACGCACGACCAGCGTGATTTTCGCGTCTCCTCATAGCAGCCGGGCCTATCCTGCCCGCTTTTTGCGGCAATCGGTGCTAGATGAACATATGATTCGCTCATCCGAGGATGCTTTTGTCGATCAATTGTTCCAGGCCGTGCCCGATCATGGGGCACCTTTTCTGGAGGCAGGTGCCCCGCGGGCCTATATCGACATGAATCGCAGCCCGGATGAGCTGGACCCCGCGTTGATTCGCGGACTGAAGACCACAACCTATAACCCGCGAATCGTGTCCGGCCTGGGGGTGGTGCCGCGCGTGGTGGCCAATTCGCGCTGCATTTATCGCGGAAAACTGGATATGTCCGAGGTCCGCGCTCGCCTGGATGGCTATTGGTATCCCTATCATGCCTGTCTGCAATCGCTTCTGTCCGAATCGCATGATCAGTTCGACGAGGCGATTCTGGTCGATTGTCACTCGATGCCGCACGAGGCGCTGGACGGGCTGGTTCGCACCGGCACACGCCGCCCCGAGGTGGTGCTGGGCGACAGATTCGGCGCGGCTTCGGCGTCTTTGGTGATGGATGTGATCGAACAGGCCTTTGTGGATGAGGGGCTGAACGTATCGCGCAACGTGCCCTTTGCGGGGGCATATACGGCGCAGCATTATGGGCGTCCGTCGCGGCGCCAGCATGTGATTCAGGTTGAGATTGACCGCTCGCTTTATATGAACGAGGCGCTGATCCGGCCGAACAATAATTTCCAGAAGATGCAGGAACTGATCACGCGGGTGGTGGCCAAAATCACGGATTTCGGCGCGTCGCAGCGCAAACTGGCGGCCGAGTGATCAGCGCAGGGCGCGCCCTTTGACGATGGCATCCTTGCCGAATCTTTTGCGAATCTCATCGGTGGCGCGTTCGGCGCGGCTGCGGGTCCGGGCGTCGGGGTCCAGCAGGTCCGGAGCCAGTTCGGTTTCCGTTTCGGGGTGCAGTTCGGACAGGCCGACGCCTATCAGACGGTAGGGGCCATCCCCCGGCACCCGGTCGAACAAGGCGCGGGCCACGCGATAGATGCGGTCGGCCAGTTGGACGGGTTCGTGCTGGCTTTGGCGGCGGGAAATCAGGCTGTGATCGGCGCGTTTCAGTTTCAGCGACACCACCCGCCCGGCCAGCCCCCGTGCCTTGGCGCGGTCGGCGACTTTTTCGGACAGGCGCCACAGATGGCCATCCAGAATGTCGGGATTGGCGGTGTCCTCGAAAAATGTGGTTTCATTCGAGATGGATTTGATCGGGTCATGGGCGGACACCGCGCGCCGATCCTGCCCGCGGGCCAGAAAATACAGCCTGTCGCCCATGCCTCCGAATCTGTGATGCAGCTCTTTGCGATCCCAGCGCAGCAAATCGGTGAAGGTGCGAATGCCGGCCCTTTCCAGCGCCGATTGCGTGGCCTGGCCGACGCCCCAGATCATCCGCACGGGCTTATCGTGCAGGAAATCGGCGGTTTCGGCCCGGCCAATCACGGAAAACCCGTGCGGTTTATCCAGATCCGAGGCAACCTTGGCCAGGAATTTGTTGTGGCTCAGCCCGATCGAGCCAGTCACCCCCAATTCATCCTTCATGCGTTTGGTCAGCCGGGCCAGCATCACTGCGGGTGGGGCCCCGTGTAGGCGTTCGGTGCCGCTGAGATCCATAAAAGCCTCGTCCAGCGAGAGCGGCTGAATCGAGGGCGTCAGTTCCTCCATCATGGCGCGAATGGCGCGGCTGACTTCGACATACAGCTGCATCCGGGGCGCGATCACCACCGCGTCGGGGCACAGTTTCAGCGCCTTGAACATTGGCATCGCCGAGCGCACCCCGCGAATGCGCGCCACATAGCAGGCCGTGGACACCACCCCGCGTTTGCCGCCTCCGATAATGACGGGTTTGTCCGCCAGTTCGGGATTTTCACGTTTCTCGACGCTGGCATAGAAGGCATCGCAATCCATATGTGCGATGGACAAATCGAACAGTTCCGGATGCGCAATCACGCGTGGGCGCCCGCATTCGGGGCAGCGGGTGCCCGTTTCGAAACGGGTCAGGCAATCTCGGCACAGGGCGGGCATGGATCAGAGTTTCGTGAGGATCATGGGCAAGTCACATACGCGGGATTATATCTCAGGCATGAGCGAAAATACAGAATTCCGGGGCGCGAAACTGGCGCTGTTTGTTGGGTCGAAACTGGCGGTTATCATGCGCGATGATCGGCCCGGTCTGGTCTGGGCTGGCCATTTGGATCTGCCCGGCGGCGGGCGCGAGGGGCGCGAAACCCCCGAGGCCTGCGCCCTGCGTGAAACGCGCGAGGAACTGGGAATCACCCTTTCTGATCAGGATCTTGTCTGGAAACGCTGTTTCCGTGCCAGCACCGGAGAGCCGGTCTGGTTTTTTGCCGCACACCTGCCCGAGGCGCGGGCCGCAGAGATACGGCTGGGGGATGAGGGGCAATACTGGCAGCTGATGCCGGCGCAGGCCTATTTCGATCATCCCCGCGCCATCCCTCATTTTGCGGCGCGGGTGAAAATGTATCTGGCCCAGGCCGCGGTTTAGACTTTGGCGATTTCGGACAGGATGGCCTGCGTGGCGGCGCGCGGGTCTTCGGCGGCATAGATCGGGCGGCCGACCACGATGTGATCGGCACCATCGTGCAGGGCCTGCGCCGGGGTCGCGACGCGTTTCTGATCGCCCAGGGCTGCGCCCGCCGGGCGCACGCCGGGGGTGACGATCAGGCGATTTTCAGCCTGGGGCAGGGCGCGGATCAAAGCGGCCTCTTGCGGGCTGGCGATTACGCCATCGGCCCCGGCCTCGAGCGCATTTGCCGCCCGTTCGAGAACCAGATCCTTCATTTCACCGGGTTTGATCAGCCCGGCATCCAGATCGTCCCGGTCCAGCGAGGTCAGGATGGTCACCGCCAGAATTTTCAGATCTTTGCCCGCAGCACCCTCTTTGGCGGCGCGGACGACGTGCGGGTCGCCGTGGACCGTCAGGAAATCCAGATCGAACTGCGCAACGCCCCGCACCGCGCGCTCGACCGTGGCGCCGATATCGAAGAACTTCATATCCAGAAAAATACGCTTGCCGTGTTCCTGCTTCAGCTCGTTCGCCAGAGCCAGACCGCCGCCGGTCAGCATCCCCAGCCCGATTTTGTAAAAAGAGACCGCATCATTCAGCGTCTCGGCCAATTCCATCCCCGCCACGACATTGGGGACGTCCAGGGCAACGATCAGGCGGTCATCGGGTTGGCGGGGGGACATGGGCAGCTCCTACGATTGAATTGTGCCCTTTTCGCGATATCCCCCCGAAGCGTCAAGCATCCCGCGACATCTGCGGTGCGGCGATCAGCTTGCGTTGTGGCCGCTGGGCCTGATTGCGGTGCTCGGGCATCCGGTCCAACTGGCGAAAGGCATCACGCAACAATGCGGCCCGGCTGCGCCCGGTGTCCGGGATCGGCGCATCGCATTGCAGTACGATGTTCCGGCCGCCGCTGACAAGGGACACGACACCACAGACCCGCCGGCAGGCAGGTGTTTCGCGCATCTGGGAAATGCTAACTTCGATTACATCCATGCCGTGCCCCCTTGCTTTGTGCCTTTGTTTTAGGGGCCGGACTTTAACAGCCGGTTTCCAAATCCGTGGCCCCGAAAATTTTCACTATTTTGGGCGGTGCAGGGCTTGAAGCGGCGCAGGCCGATTGCCACCTTAACGATAAGGTCCGAAACTGGATGTGCCGCATGGGCGGGCATCACAAGCCGGACGCTTATGAGAAGGAGAGAACCATGGACTTGAACAAGTTCACGGAGCGGTCGCGCGGCTTCATTCAGGCTGCTCAGACGATCGCCATGCGCGAAGGCCATCAACGCCTGCTGCCCGAACATATACTCAAAGCGCTGATGGACGACGATCAGGGGCTTAGCGCCAATCTGATCAACCGCGCGGGCGGGAATGCCGCTGCGGTGATTGAGGCGGTGAATGCCGCCGTTGAAAAACTGCCCAAAGTGTCCGGTGACGCCGGGCAGGTCTATCTGGAAAATCTGGCCGGCAAGGTTCTGGCCGAGGCCGAAGGTATCGCCAAGAAAGCCGGCGATAGCTTTGTTCCGGTGGAGCGTGTGCTGATGGCGCTGGCCATGGTCAAATCCAAGGCCAAGGACGCGCTGGAGGCCGGGGGCGTGACGCCTCAGAAGCTGAACGGCGCGATCAATGACATCCGCAAGGGGCGGACGGCAGACAGTGCCTCGGCCGAGGAAGGCTATGACGCGCTGAAGAAATACGCGCGCGATCTGACCGAGGCGGCCGAGCAGGGCAAGATCGACCCGATCATTGGCCGGGACGAGGAAATCCGCCGCTCGATGCAGGTGCTCAGCCGTCGGACCAAGAACAACCCGGTGCTGATCGGCGAACCCGGCGTGGGTAAAACCGCGATTGCCGAGGGCATGGCCCTGCGGATCGTCAACGGTGACGTGCCTGAATCTTTGCGCAACAAAAAACTGCTGGCGCTGGACATGGGCGCGCTGATCGCCGGGGCGAAATATCGCGGCGAATTCGAAGAGCGCCTGAAGGCCGTTCTGACCGAGGTCACCGAAGCCGCCGGGGAAATCATCCTGTTCATCGACGAGATGCACACTCTGGTGGGCGCGGGTAAAACCGACGGTGCGATGGACGCGGCCAACCTGATCAAACCGGCGCTTGCCCGCGGTGAGCTGCACTGTATCGGCGCGACCACGCTGGATGAGTACCGCAAATACGTGGAAAAAGACGCGGCCCTGGCCCGCCGGTTCCAGCCTGTCGTGGTCGAAGAACCCACGGTCGAGGACACGATCAGCATTCTGCGCGGCATCAAGGAAAAATACGAGCTGCACCACGGTGTGCGGATCTCGGATTCGGCGCTGGTGACGGCGGCGACGCTTAGCCATCGCTATATCACCGACCGTTTCCTGCCCGATAAGGCGATTGACCTTGTGGACGAGGCCGCCAGCCGTCTGCGGATGGAGGTGGACAGCAAACCCGAAGAGCTGGACCAGCTGGACCGCAACATCCTGCAAATGCAGATCGAGGTGGAGGCCCTGAAGCTGGAGGATGACGCCGCCAGCAAGGACCGTCTGGAGACGCTGGAAAAGGAACTGGCCGATCTGCAAGACCGCAGTGCCGAATTGACCGCCAAATGGCAGGCAGAACGCGATAAACTCGCTGGCGCGCGTGATCTGAAGGAACAGCTGGACAAGGCCCGCGCCGATCTGGAAATCGCCAAGCGCGAGGGCAATCTGGCCAAGGCCGGCGAGCTGTCCTATGGCGTGATCCCGCATCTGGAAAAACAGCTGTCCGAGGCCGAAGCCGCCGAGGAAGAAGGCGTTATGGTCGAAGAGGCCGTCCGCCCCGAGCAGATCGCTCAGGTGGTGGAACGCTGGACGGGTATCCCGACGGCAAAAATGCTGGAAGGCGAGCGCGAGAAGCTGCTGTCCATGGAGGACGGCCTGCACAAGCGCGTCATCGGCCAGAATGCCGCTGTACGGGCTGTCGCCAACGCGGTGCGCCGGGCGCGCGCCGGGCTGAACGATGAAAACCGTCCGCTGGGCAGTTTCCTGTTCCTGGGACCGACCGGCGTGGGGAAAACCGAGCTGACCAAAGCCGTGGCCGAGTTCCTGTTCGACGACGACAGCGCCATGGTGCGCATTGATATGTCCGAGTTCATGGAGAAACACTCGGTCGCGCGTCTGATCGGGGCGCCTCCGGGCTATGTCGGCTATGACGAAGGCGGTGTCCTGACCGAGGCCGTGCGCCGCCGCCCCTATCAGGTGGTGCTGTTCGATGAGGTGGAAAAAGCCCACCCCGACGTGTTCAACGTGCTGCTGCAAGTGCTGGATGACGGCGTTCTGACCGATGGTCAGGGCCGCACGGTGGACTTCAAGCAGACGCTGATCATCCTGACCTCGAACCTTGGGGCGCAGGCGCTGAGCCAATTGCCCGAAGGCGCGGACAGTGCGGATGCCAAACGCGACGTGATGGATGCCGTTCGGGCGCACTTCCGCCCCGAATTCCTGAACCGCCTGGACGAGCTGATCATCTTCGATCGCCTTGCCCGCGCGGATATGGACGGGATCGTGGACATCCAGCTGGGTCTGCTGAGCAAACGTCTGGCGCAGCGCAAGATCAGCTTGGCTCTGGACGAACCCGCGCGCAAATGGCTGGCGGATGAAGGGTACGACCCGGTGTTCGGGGCCCGCCCGCTGAAACGGGTGATCCAGCGCGCCTTGCAGGATCCTCTGGCCGAGCTGCTGCTGGCGGGTGACATCAAGGACGGGACCGCCGTACCCGTCACCGCAGGCCCCGAGGGGCTGATCATCGGTGAACGTGTCGGCAATACCAACCAGGAACCGCCGCAGGACACGGTTGTGCATTAACATCAAAGCCCGCTGGAAACGGCGGGCTTTTCTTTATGAAGCGGCGCCCGCCACGCGCGCCATACAGGGTTCAGAGTGCAGGAGAGATGTCATGAGTGAAATGGAATGGGCGCGGCTGCTGAGTTCGGTCCGGTTCGGTGACAAAGACTATGCCGAACAGCCGCACCGGCCGATCTATGTGCAGGACGCGGACCGGATCGTGTTCTCGGCCCCGTTTCGCAGGCTGGCGAATAAAACTCAGGTGCATCCGTTGTCCAGCCATGACCATATCCATCACCGGCTGATCCACAGCGCGGAAACGGCCAGCGCCGGGCGTTCCCTGGGGATGGCCGTGGGGCACTGGCTGGAGGAAACCAAGGCAATCGCACCGGGCGAACAGCATAAACTGGCCGGTATGGTAAGCGCCGCCTGCCTGGCGCATGACATCGGCAATCCTGCCTTTGGCCATTCCGGCGAAAAGGCGATTGGCCATTGGTTCGCGGATCGGTTCGACAGGGGGCAGGGCATTTTCGCGGATGTTGACCGGGATTTGCAGGCCGAGTTCCGCGATTTCGAAGGCAATGCTCAGGGGTTCCGCATTCTGACCCGGCTAGAGATGTATCGCGGCGCGGGCGGGATGCGGCTGTCTTTGGGGGTGTTGGGGGCGTTCTCGAAATATCCGGTGACGGCGCATGTGCAGGTGAACAGCGGCGCTGATTATTGCGGCCTAAAGAAATTCGGCGTCTTTCACAGCGAGGCCGAATATTTCGCACAGATCGCCGCGCGGCTGGGCCTGTTGCGGGAAGGCACGGCGCAGGAGGCTTGGTGGCGGCGGCATCCTCTGGTCTTTCTGGTCGAGGCCGCGGATGACATTTGCTATAATATCGTTGATCTGGAAGACGGGTTCGCCGCGGGCGATTTGAGCTTTGAGCAGGTCATCGGCTGTCTGGAGGCCTTGGGCGGTAAGCCCAATCAGGATCAGTCCGGCTATACCCAGCAAGAGCAAATCGCCTATCTGCGCGCCCGCAGCATCGGTGCCGCGATTCAGGCCTGCGTTCAGGCCTTCAAGGACAATTACCAGGCCATCATGACGGGGCAGTTTTCGGGCTCTTTGGTGGCGGCGTCCTCGAAGGCGGATGAATTTGCGGCCATCGAACGGATCGCGCATAACCAGCTTTTCACCGCGCCGCGCAAGACCAAGCTGGAGGTGCGTGGGCGCAACGTGACCCATACGGTGCTGAACGGGCTGCTGCCGGTTTATCAGGCTCTGGCGGTTAAGGGATGGCAAGAGGACGCCCTGCCCACTTATGAACGGCAGCTGGCGCGCGCCGTGGATCTGGATCTGCGCGGGGTGACGGATGCCTATACCGCGCTGCATTCCCTGACGGATTTCGTGTCAGGGATGACGGATCGTTATGCGGTGGATGTGGCGGCGATGATCTCAGGCACCTGATCCGCCGGGCAAAAGCCGAAAAACCAGAAGGCGCGGAGCCGTATCCGGCCTTCTGGTGGCAGGGGTCAGTCCAGCCCGATGGCCGACCGGACAATGGTATCCAGAAGGGCCTGAACCTCTTGCATCGGGCCCTCGGGGAAGGCGCGATAGCCGATGATGGTTTCATCCGGGCGGTCGGGCATTTGCGCGACGAATATGTCATAGGGGCAGAAGCGGATATTCATCGGATCGGCCTCCATCACCTTGCGCGACAGTTTCGCCGAGCAGAAGGAATAGACATCGGCCTTTAGAAACACCGTGATCTCGGATCCGACATCGGCGCGGGTGCGTTCCAGCATTTCGCCAACATGCGAGGTGCCATCGACCACCAGACCCTGATCCAGAATGGCGCTTTCCAGGCCGAACACCACATCGTCAAAGCTTTCGTCCGTTGTATAGCGAATCAGATCCTCCGCCAGGGCGCTGCCTGCGGCCAGCGCAATTCCTGCCGCAAGTGCAAGAGCTTTCATTGTATATTCTCCTCCGGGTGCTAGGGTCGTGCGCATCATACGAGCACGCTGCAAAGTTAAATCCTACACGAAGCTTTGCAGCAAATCTTGATATATATCAAAAGGAATATGTGATGGACTTCGCTTTGAATGTGTTGATCGTTCTGGCGCTTCTTTTTGTATTTGCACTGGGGGCGGCCGCTTTGATTGCGGTGTTGCTGTATCTGGTGGACCGGACGCAGACGGGCGATGCGGTGCGGCGCAACTATCCGGTGATCGGTCGTTTCCGGCACCTGTTCACCACTTTGGGCGAGTTTTTCCGGCAGTATTTCTTTGCCATGGACCGCGAGGAAATGCCCTTTAACCGGGCGCAGCGTGATTGGGTGTATCATTCGACCAGCGGCAAGGGGAATACGGTGGCTTTTGGGTCCACCCGGAACCTATCTATTCCTGGCACGCCGATTTTCGTGAATGCGTGCTTTCCGCCTCTGGATGATGAATTCGCCACGACTCAGCCGATGATCATCGGGCCGACGGCGGCGATCCCTTATAGTGCCAAGTCGATTTTCAACATTTCGGGTATGAGCTATGGCGCGCTGTCGCGTCCGGCGATCGAGGCGCTGAGCCGCGGCGCCGCGCGTGCCGGTATCTGGCTGAATACGGGCGAGGGCGGGCTGGCTCCGCATCATCTGAAGGGCGGCTGCGATATCGTCTATCAGATCGGCACGGCCAAATATGGGGTGCGCAATGAACATGGCGGGCTGGACGACGAAAAGCTGCGCAAGATGGCCGAACACCCTCAGGTGAAGATGTTCGAGCTGAAACTGGCCCAGGGCGCGAAACCCGGCAAGGGCGGCATCCTGCCGGGGGAAAAGGTGGACGAAGAGGTCAGCGCGATCCGGGGCATTCCGGTGGGGCGGGACAGTATCTCGCCCAATCGCCACGCCGAGATCGACGACTTCGGGGATCTGCTGGATATGATCGGGCACATCCGTCGGGTTTCGGGCAAACCGTGCGGGTTCAAGACGGTGATCGGCTCGTCCGACGCGTGGGAGGAACTGTTCCAGCTGATTGAGGAACGCGGAGCCGACAGCGCGCCGGATTTCATCGCCATTGATGGCGGCGAGGGCGGCACCGGCGCGGCCCCCATGCCCTTGATTGATCTGGTCGGGATGCCCCTGCGCGAGGCGCTGCTGCGGATCGTCGATCTGCGGGATCGCTATGGGCTGAAGGATCGTATCCGCATCATCGCCAGCGGTAAGCTGGTCAATCCGGGCGATGTGGCCTGGGCAATCTGCGCGGGGGCGGATTTCGTGGCCTCGGCGCGGGGGTTCATGTTCTCTCTGGGCTGTATCCAGGCGCTGAAATGCAACAAGAACACCTGCCCCACCGGGATCACCACCCATGATCCCAGTCTGCAACGCGGCCTGGTGGTCGAGGATAAATGGCTGAAGGTCGCCAACTATGCCAAATCCATCACCAAAGAGGTGGAAATGATCGCGCATTCCGTCGGCGTGGCCGAGCCGCGCCAGATGCGGCGGCGGCATGTGCGGATCGTGCAGGGGAACGGGGACTCGATCCCGCTCAACAAAATCCGCCCAAGTTACAGTCAGGGCACGCCATCGTGAGATAATGTTGTTAGGCCGGGCAGATGTGTCCGGCCTATCTTCTCTTAAATGCTCATGAGAGGGGACAAGATGGCCAATCGCTGGAAAAACGATCTGACTGGGGACGATGTCACGCCCCAGCCCATATATATGAACCGCCGCCAGATCATGGCGGGGTTGGCCGGGATGGGATTGGCCGGCGCCGCAGGGGCCGCACGGGCCGAAACGCTGGAGCCGAACAGCTGGGAAGACATCACCTCATATAATAACTTCTACGAATTCGGCACCGGCAAGGATGACCCGGCTCGCTATGCCAAGGCTCTGACCACGACGCCCTGGACGCTGAAGATCGACGGGATGGTGGATAAACCCGGTGATTACGATCTGGCCGATATTCTGCCGCAAATGACGATCGAGGAACGCATCTACCGTTTCCGCTGCGTCGAGGCCTGGTCCATGGTCGTGCCCTGGAACGGGTTTGAACTGTCCGATCTGCTGGATCTGGCCGGTGTGCAGGACGGCGCGAAATACGTTGCCTTTGAGACTCTGTACCGGCCTGCGGAAATGCGCGGGCAAAGCAGCGCCATTCTGGACTGGCCCTATGTCGAAGGTCTGCGCCTGGACGAGGCCCGCCATCCGCTGACGATCATGGCGACGGGGCTGTATGGCAAAGACCTGCCCAACCAGAACGGCGCGCCTCTACGTCTGGTGGTGCCGTGGAAATATGGGTTCAAATCCATCAAATCCGTGGTGCGTATTACCCTGACCGATAAACAGCCGCCCACCAGCTGGAACAAGCTTATCCCGTCCGAATATGGGTTCTATAGTAACGTGAACCCGCAGGTGGATCATCCGCGCTGGTCTCAGGCAACCGAACGCAAGATCGGAGGCGGGCTGTTCGCCAGTCGTCAGGACACTTTGATGTTCAATGGCTATGCGGATCAGGTGGCCGGTCTTTATGATGGCATGGACCTGAAACGGAATTTCTGAGGCAGGATGCAACAGGTAACTGGGATGCTGCGGACTGTGCCGCCCTGGCTGATCTATCTTGGCGGCGCGGCCTGGGCGACGTTTCTGTTCTGGCAGGGGGCAACGGGGCGTATGGGCCCCGAACCGATCAAAGCGCTAGAGCACGCCTATGGCGAGGCGGCGCTGATCGCGCTGCTTGCCGGCCTGGCCATCACGCCTTTGCGGCGTTTCCTGGGATTGAACCTGCTAAGGTTTCGCCGCGCTGTAGGGCTGACGGCGTTTTTCTTTGTGGTTTGCCATGTGCTGGTCTGGGCCGTGCTGGATGTACAGTCCGTCCAGCGGGTGTGGGCGGATATTCTCAGGCGTCCCTATATCACGGTGGGCATGGCGGGGCTGGCGTTGCTTTTGCCGCTGGCGATGACCTCGAACAATCGTGCGCTGCGCTGGCTGGGGCCGCGCTGGCGGCAATTGCACAGGCTGACCTATCCTGCGGTCTTTCTGGCGGCGGTACATTTCGTGATGCTGCGCAAGGGGCTACAGGCAGAGCCGATGATTTACCTGTTGGGAACCTGCCTGCTGCTGGCGCTGCGATTCCTCAAACGGGCGAGTCGCGGAAAAGCGGCGTGAATCGCTGCCGACTCGGGGTTTGAATCGGGGATTCTGCGGCTCTCTTGTGGGTAAGTCTGGGGATAACCCAATATGCTGATATTCCGGATGCTGTCTTGCAGCATCTTTGGCGAGGGCGCCGCCGGGATGGATGATTTTGTTGTTGCGTAAGTTGTTGATTTTGAATGGATTTCAAAGAAAATCAAAAAAAGATGACAAAATCCCAAAAAACCGCTTGCGGGTTTGAGGAGTAAACCTTAGAACCCCCTTCACCGGCGGCGCTGAGGCGCACAACGGGGCGGCGGACGGCGCTACGGAGCGAGGCTCTGGAGGGTTCTGAAGCTAAGAAAATTGAGGTAGATGAGGCGGGCCGCGCTAGGAAGTATTTAGCGCAGTCGGTTGATTTTGTCTCTGGAGTTTGGGTTTTGCCTGGGTTCCACGCTCTTTGACATTGATGATATCTGAAGAGATATGTGGGCGGTTTGGTTCATTCGATGAATGAATGACTGCACATATATCAACTACCTAGAGGCTTCGGTC
>PAPN01000015.1 GCA_002708925.1 Paracoccaceae bacterium | reverse complement strand
GCGTTGCCCGGAAACGGCGGGTTTTTGGGTGTTTTGCCTGGGTTTGGGGGGGGCGGCGGTTCGGGGTGCCTTGGGGGCGGGTTTGGCCTTGGGGGCGATGGCTTTGGGCGTTGGGGCTGCTGGTCTGGGGGCCGCTGGGCGCGTGTCCATTTGCGGCGCGCTATCATCAGAGGCGCGAAACGCAGGAGCGGCCCGATCGCGCAGGCGCGGCTGGGGGGCGATCTGCGCACGCGGCCGCGGGGTATCGGGGATGATGATGGGCTGGTGCAGGCTCTGCCGGGGTTCGGAATGTTCCGGCGGTTTGGTCCAGGCGGCGACGATGTCGTCAATCTCTGCCGGGGCGCCCCGCAGGGTGACAAATGCCGCCCCCGCGTCCCCGCCGGCATCCCCACCTGCGGGCGGGCTGAGCATTCCCGCCGCCAGATGCAGCCCAAGCGCCACCCCCACAAAGGCCAGAAACTCAAGCAGCCGGATCATTCTTTGGCCACGACGATTTCAACGCTGTTGCCCCCCAGTTGCGTCAGTTGCCGCATCACCTGGGCCAGCCGGTCTCCGTCCAGCCGGGCGTCAATGCGGATTTTCAGGGGGGCAGGCACGTCCGGCAGCGCGGCCAGAGCCTGCATGGCGGCCGGGCCGGTGTGCTCCAGAAATTGCATGGTGCCGTCTTGGCCCAGATACAGCACGGCGGGCGCGTCCTGCGGGGTGGGCTTGGCCGCGCTGCTGGCAACGGGGGTGTCGATTTCAAACGGATCGGGCTGCGAGATTTGGGCGGTCATCAGGAAAAACACCAGCAACAGGAACACAACATTGATCATCGGAACGATGGATTCAGCACGAGGCTTTCGGCGGGCGGGGCGGAAATCCATCTGTCACTCCACCAAGATCAAAGAGCTAAACCCGGCGTCGCGCAGCATCTGGGCGGTGGTGACAATCTGCTGCACCGTCGCGCCCCCTGTGCTGCGCAGGATAACAGTTTCCTCAGGCGATTGCACCAGCGCGTTCAGATCGGCCAGCAACTGCGGCGCGCTGCGGTCAATTCCGTTCAGTCGCAGGCCGTCGGGCAGAATATCCACCAGACGCGGTTTGCCGGAGACATCGGCCCCGCCGTTGGCCAGCGGCAGGGGCAGGACGGTTTCAACCCCGAACCGCGAGGCCAGCATGAAGAACACCAGCAGCAAGAACACCACGTCGATCATCGGGGTCAGGCTGGGTTTGCGCCTGTATGCACGGGGCGAGGTGAACTGCATGGGCTACTCTGCGGCCAGGGGCTCCTGAGGGGGGGCGGTGTCGGGCTGGCTGACAAAGATCCGCACGGCGGCGTCTTCGACATCGCGGCGCATCCGGTCGATCACGGCCTCGAACCAGGTCAGCGCGGCCGAGGCGGGAATGGCCACGGCCATGCCGGCGGCGGTGGTCAGCAGCGCCTCCCATATGCCGCCGGCCAGCATCGCCGGGTCGGCGCGGGCTCCGCTTTGCTGAAGCGCCTGAAAGGCCGCGATCATGCCCAGCACGGTTCCCAGCAGCCCCAGAAGCGGCGCGATTGTCGCGATCAGTTCAAGCGCGCGCAGGCCGGTGGCGGCCTCGGCCAGTTCATGCTTGGCCACGCGGGTGGTCTCTTCTCGGGCGGCGGCCTCGGGGCGGGTCTGACGGGCGGTGATGGCGGCCGCCACCACGCGCGAGCGCAGGCCCCGGCGCCCCTGCACGATGGCCAGCGCGGCCCCGGCGTCGCCGGATTCCCAGGTGGCCACCGCCCTGAAGGCCTTGCCCCGCGCCCAGGCACCGATCAGCGCCAGCCGCCAGGTTTTCCACAAGATCAGAGCCACCGTCAGAACCGACAGAACGGCGATGGCCCAGATCGAGGGCCCACCATCGCGCAAAAAGGCCGCGGCCCGGTTTGTATCGCTCGCACCTTCCGCCCACGCCGTCGTTGCGGCCTGCGTCATATGGGGCGGTTCGGTTGCGGGGGGCAGAAGCGGCGCAGGAGCGGCGCTCTGAGCCGAGGGACCGGGGGCGTTCTGCGCCTGCACGCCCGCTGCCAGCCCCGTCATCAGGGCCAGCCCAAGGATCATGCAGACAATCCTGACCGTCTGTCGCGCGCTTTTGCCCAGAGCCTTCACACCCGTTCTCCAATCTCCGTAGGTTTCAGGACGCCCGGTTTCGGCGCGCGGCGGGGTCAGCATCCGCAGGGATGCGATAGGATTTCGGGCGTTGGGCCCAATGCAGCTGGCCGGTTTGCTAAACCTGAGCACCAATCTTGTCAAGATTTCCACGGTTTTGACCATGGTTGAGGGCAGGGGGCAAACTGGTGCCGATACGCGCGGCCGGGCCCGGAAATTTCGCTTACTCTGTGGGCAGGGCGGCGCCTTTTGAGCGGCTATTTAATGTGCATTGCAAGTACAGGTATTTTTACGCTCAATTTAAGGATATGCTGAAATGGCACTTACAACTTAGACATTAGCACACACGAGACGCATATGGGGAAAGAGGAGGAGCTTCCCTGCGTCGGACGAAGGGGGCTGCCGCGTGAGCGGCGCAAACGCCCAGGCGCAGGCCTTGGGCTGGCGGTGATTCTTGCTGCGCTTTTCTGGGGGTTTTTACTTGTATTAATTGTTTGATTTCCTATCGGCCCAGGACCAGATCGGCCCGAAGGCCGCCCAGTGCCTCACTTTCTCCGAGACGCAGGATCCCGCCATGAGCGCGGGCAATATCGGTGACGATGGCAAGGCCCAGGCCGACCCCACCGCCGCGGTTCTGATTGCGCGCGCTGTCCAGCCGGGCGAAGGGTTTGACCGCCTGATCGCGGGATTCCGGGGGAATGCCGGGGCCGTCATCCTCGACCCGGATTCGCAGGGATTTCTCGGTCAGGGTGACCGACACCTGAACGCGGCCGCCATAGCGCGCCCCGTTTTCGATCAGATTCGACACCGCCCGCCGGATGGCCGAGGGCCGCAAAGTGACCAGGTTCGCACCGGCCGTGCCCGTTTGCCCCATTGGCGACGTCTGCGTCAGCGACACATCCTGGCCGCTGCGCTGCGCGTCCTCGACCAGCACCCGCACCAGCGCGATGGGATCGGTGGGTTCGGGCACGCCCTCGCTGCTGCCGCGGGAAAAGGACAGGAATTCGTCCAGCATCCGCTGCATATCGTCCACGTCCTTGACCATATCCTCGACCTCGGGATCGTCCAGCAAGGACAGGCTAAGCCGCAGGCGGGTCAGCGGGGTGCGCAGGTCATGGCTGACGCCCGACAGCATCAGCGTGCGTTGTTCAATCTGCCGTTCAATCCGCGCGCGCATGTCCAGAAACGCATTGCCGGCGGCCCGGACCTCAAGCGCGCCCGAGGGTTTGTAGGGCACATTGCGCCCTTTGCCGAACGCCTCGGCCGCCGAGGCCAGCCGGGTGATGGGCCGCAGCTGATTGCGCAGGTAAATGAACGCGATCAGCGTCATCAATCCGCCAAAAAACACCATGTTTACAAACAGTTGGTGCGGATTCGAGGCCGACACCCTGCGCCGGTCCATCTGCAAGACCAACTGACCCTGGGGGACGGTCAGGAACAGCAGAACCGTATCGTCATCGGGCAGCGAAACCGAGCGCAGCTCGGGCAGCATCGCGCGGAAAAAATGCTGCACCAGAAGGCCCGACACATCAAACCAGCGCCGCATGTCGGGGGCGGCGGGGGCTGGGGTGCCGGGGGCGTAGATCGGGATTTCCAGCGGGCCGGCCAGCGGTGCCAGTCGCGCCGGAATCGCCGGCCCCGGCAGATCGGGGGGAATCGCATCCAGCAGCAGGCGCACCTCTCGTGTGGCCGATTGGGTCATCTGCCGGGTGACGCCTTCGAAATGGCGCTGGATGAACACGACCGAGATCACCAGTTGCAGCGTCACCACCGGCAGGATCAGGATCAGCGCCGCTCGGGAATAGAGCCCACGGGGCAAATAGCGTTTGAGCCACTGAAAGAACATGCGCTAAACCTAGCGGGCCAGTGACGCGAGAGGAATAGCTAGATGCTGCCACCAGATGATTTCAACCCGCCCGTTGGTATCGCCGAGGAACTGGAGCCGGGGCTGCGGCGTCTGCTAGCGCCCAATCCTTCGCCGATGACCTACCGGGGGACGAATACCTATCTGCTGGGCGAGCGCGACATCGCGGTGATTGATCCGGGCCCCGACGATCCGGTGCATTTGCAGGCGATTCTGTCGGCGTTGCATCCGGGGCAGCGGATTTCGCATATCATCGTCACCCATGCACATCTGGATCACTCGCCCCTGGCGCGGGCATTGTCGGCGCGCACCGATGCGCCGGTCTATGCCTATGGCGATTTCCTGGCCGGGCGCAGCGCCGTGATGCAGGATCTGGCCGCCGCCGGGCTGGCCGGGGGCGGCGAGGGCACGGACACCGCCTTTGCCCCCGACATCACCATCGCCGACAAAGAGCAGATCCAGGGCGATGGCTGGGCGCTGCGGGCGCTGTGGACACCGGGCCATTTCGGCAATCACCTGAGCTTTGAATGGGAGGAGGCGGTGTTCACGGGCGATCTGGTGATGGGCTGGGCCAGCTCTCTGGTGTCGCCTCCGGATGGCGATCTGACCGATTTCATGCGCTCGTGCGAGATGCTGCAAGACATCAGGGCAGATCGCTACCATGCGGGCCATGGCGCTCCGGTCCGGGCACCTTTGGAGCGCGTTTCCTGGCTGCTCGAGCACCGCCGGAGCCGCGAAACCGCGATCCTCCAGGCGCTAGAGGGCCATCGGGCTACCGCCCAGGCGCTGGCCCGCAAGATCTATACCGACACCCCAGAGGCCCTGATCCCCGCCGCAACCAGAAATGTATTCGCGCATCTGGTTGATCTGGCAGGAAAAAACATGGTGACCGCCGCCCAAGGCCTGTCCGCCAGCGCGCAGTTCCAGCTGAAATAACAAGGCGGACATTTTTTTTGCAGAAATGTCGAAAAAGGCTCTGGACGTCGGAAATTCAGCTGTCTATATACGCTCCACATTCCGGCGTAGCTCAGCGGTAGAGCAGTTGACTGTTAATCAATTGGTCGTAGGTTCGATCCCTACCGCCGGAGCCAATCTTCCCTTAAGAGATTGATTTCAAAGAAGAAGCGACCCCTAACAGGGTCGCTTTTCTCGTTTCTGGCACTGCGAATGGCACACCGCGTGGCACATTGTGGCACATGGGAGAGACAGTCATGCCTCGTTCACGCAGAATTCCCCACCTCGAGTATCGCCGCTCCGGATACGTTTGGCGCCGCAGATGGCCCAAGAGTCTGTCCGAGAGATGGTCGGATTCAGAACCCTCTGAATCTGCAATCGAACCGAATCCTCTGGTCTTCAAATCCTCCATCCGACGCGCACTCATGGGGCATGAACCCTTGGATGAGGGTGAGCGTTCATATGCTCAGAATGGGATTTCTCTGAAGACCCTGCACGACTGCGTGTCTGCGGTTCCGTTTGATCCTTCCAAGATCGTTAGTCCCGTGCGCGACAACCCACAATCCAAGACACGGCTCAAGGCCCAGAAGCTTGGTCTTCGGACCATCTAACCCTGATAAATGCCGTGTCTGTCCTCGTGGAGGAGGCGCGGCATCTTCGAACCTCAAACATCAAAGGAACTGAAATATGGACAAACTGAAGTCGACTGACGTCTCCGCAACTATCCTCTCTAAATCGGACCGCCATGCGTGTGCGACGTTCGAGCTGGCACATGGCAAACGAATGGATTTTCACCTGCGGTATAATGGAAAGACTGCCTGGGCGGACGTTTTCATGTTTGAAGGGGCAACTATGAGTGAGCACAGCATATGGCAACTACCTTTCTCGAGGTCTGCGCAACCTCTGCATACCCTTGTTCAAGAAACTTGGTTTCTGAAAGAACAAGCCTTCCAACCGCGTTTGCTAATGGATTTTGTGCGGATCGCCATGTCCAAAACCAGATTGCCAGCCCTCTTTCGGGGGCAAATAGAAGCAGAGTTGAAACTGGTGGAGGCCTGTCTGTGCCACTGGCCTGAAGTGGCGGAGCTTCAAAAGATCTTGGTAGACAGCAAGTCATTTGGCCGAACCATTGAAATGGATGATCTTGCACTTTCGAAAGAGCTTGGCAAAGCCAAGAGTAACATGAAGGCTTGGTCCGGATTCTCTGGTCGGCGCGATGACCCACGCGATGCCTGGGCGCTTTATGAATTGGAAAAAACCGTTACGGCAGCGCGACGCACGCTGATGTTGCACCGCGAACTGCTAAGGCGCAAAAACATGTCCGCACACGAGAGGATGGCCTTCAAGCACGAACGGAAACAGCTGGCTTAGCCCTGAGTTCGTCCACCGACACTTCCCCCTGTCAAACCATACAAAGGAGCAACATCTCGTTGCTCCTTTTTCATTTTCTAAGCCTGTCTGCCTCAGAAGACAGCTGATGACCTTTCCCGAGAATGCGTGCTAACGTGCAACTCAAGCGAGAGCAAAAGATTCTCCCTAATAACAAAGACTACATATAGAAGTCATTTCATGAGCACTGACATTAAATCACTTGGATCCTTCGTCTGGTCCATCGCCGAGCTCCTTCGCGGAGATTTCAAGCAATCCGAATACGGCAAGGTCATCCTCCCCTTCATCGTCTTGCGCCGTCTCGACTGCATCCTCGATGAAACCAAATCCGCCGTTCTGGACATGGCTTCCTCGCTGCCCGCCGACATGGACGACGAAGCGCGAGACACGCTTCTTGCCGGCGTGGTTGGCCAGAATATCAAGCTTTACAACCTGTCTCGTTTCACCTTCGCCTCCCTCAAGGGGCAGGATGCAAAGGACATCCACAAGAACCTGATCGACTATGTCACCAAGTTCTCACCCAATGTGCGTGACATCTTCCTCGACAAGTTCCTGTTCACCGACCAGCTCAAACGCTTGAATGACGCAGGGCTGCTCTTCCAGGTCTTCGACCGTTTCACCCAGATCGACCTCCACCTGAACAAGGTGTCCAACATCGAAATGGGCTACCTGTTCGAGGATCTGATCCGCCGCTTCTCGGAGATTTCCAACGAAACCGCCGGGGAACACTACACCCCGCGTGAGGTTATCCGGCTGATCGTGTCCCTTCTCTTGGTCAACGACAAGGAAGCCCTGACCGGTTCAGGCGTCATCCGACAGATCTATGACCCGGCTGCGGGCACCGGAGGCATGCTGTCCATCGCTGAGATGGAAATGAAGGCGCTGAACGAGCGTATCCGCGTGGAGCTCTTCGGGCAGGAACTGAACCCGGAATCCTTCGCAATCTGTAAATCCGACATGCTGGTCACCGGCCACAACCCGGAAAACATCGCCTTCGGCAATACGCTCACCCAGGACGCCCACGCGGGCAAACGCTTCCACTACATGCTCTCCAATCCGCCCTATGGCGTCGACTGGAAGAAATATGCGGACCCGATCAAAGACGAGGCCGCTGAACTTGGCATGCAGGGCCGCTTTGGCGCGGGCTTGCCACGGATCTCGGACGGGCAGCTGCTGTTCCTGCAACACATGATTTCCAAGATGCGCAACGACGAACAAGGCACGCGCATCGGCATCGTCATGAACGGCTCTCCCCTCTTCACCGGCGGCGCAGGATCGGGTGAGAGCGAGATCCGCCGCTGGATGCTGGAAAACGACTGGGTCGAGGCGATCATCGCCCTGCCCACCGACCTGTTCTACAACACCGGCATTCAGACCTACGTCTGGCTGCTCACCAACCGCAAGGACACCGCCCGCCAGGGCAAGGTCCAACTGATCGACGCCAGTGGCGAACGCTTCTGGAAACCGATGCGCAAGTCGTTGGGTTCCAAACGGCGCGAGATCCCGCAAGACGCCACGGACGAAATCGCCCGCATCTACCATGACATGCTGAACGGCAATTCTGACTGGGCCGATGTGTCCAAGATCTTTGACACAACGGATTTCGGCTATCGCGAGATCCGGGTGGAACGCCCGTTGAAATTGCGCATCGAATGGTCTGAGGCTGGAAAGGAAGCCCTTCAGGAGGCCAAGCCCTTCCAAAAGCTGGATGAAGACAGCCAATCCAAGTCGCTGACCCTGGTGCAATCCCTGCTCAGCGGCGGGCATTGGATGAACGCAGACAATTTCGCCAAGGCCATGGACGATCTTTTCAGAACATCCGGCCTGAAGATCGGCGCGCCGGTCAAAAAAGCCATGCTGAACGCTTTTGCCGAACGGGATGACGAGGCAGAGACCTGCACCGACAAGAAGGGCAACCCCGAAGCGGACACCACCATGCGCGATCACGAGTTGGTGCCACTGGGTGAGGGCTGGAAAGACTATGTGGCGCGCGAGGTCACACCCTTTGTCCCCGATGCATGGGTGGATGAAAGCTACACCGATGCGCAGGACGGCAAGGTCGGGCGGGTCGGTTATGAGATCAACTTCAATCGCTATTTTTATCAGTATGTCCCACCGCGCCCCTTGGAGGAGATCGACGCCGAATTGAAAGAGCTGGAAGCAGAGATCGCTGGATTGTTGAAGGAGGTGGTTGAGTGACCGCGCGCATCATCGACAGTTTTCCACAGACAGCAGAGCTTCCAGTTGGCGTCACGCGATTGGGTTTGAAGGCAAAGATTTTCTCTGGTGGCACACCGGACAAGTCGAATGAAAGATTTTGGTCCGGAGACTTGCCTTGGTTGGGTTCTGGGGAAGTGAACCAACGCCATATCGTCGAGCCGACTTCATACATCTCCAAGGAAGCAGTTCAGAATAGCTCAACGAAGCTTTTTCCCTGTGGCGCCGTCGCGATGGCACTGGCTGGCCAAGGGAAGACAAAAGGAATGGTCGCAACCCTGGGCATTGACGCATACGGCAATCAGTCACTCGCGTGTATCAACGAATACGATGGGAACTCGCGGTTCCTGTATTGGTGGCTATTGTCATTGTATCGCGAAATCAGGGGGTTATCGAGTCAGGACACACGAGATGGGTTGAACCAGGCGATGCTTGGGCAGTTACCGGTTCCACTATTTGACCTGACCACCCAACGCCAGATCGCCGATTTCCTGGACCGCGAGACCGCAAGAATAGACCTCCTGATCGAGAAAAAGCAGCGCTTGGTTGCGTTGCTGGGAGAGAAACTCAAAGACGACATTCTGCGCGCTGTCACTATGGGTATTGATCCCGAGGCAGAACTGGTTCCCGAGGACGAGTTGGAGTGGACGTCGCACCGACCACGACATTGGAAAGTGTTCCGCCTAAAGCACTTCTTCCGCGAGAACACTCAATATACCGGTGATGGTCAGGAGACCCTGTTCTCATTGCGAATGAAGGAAGGGTTGATTCCCCATAACGATGTTTCCGACAAGGAAATCCCACCAAATGATCTTATCAACTACAAGAAGGTGTTTCCCGGTCAGATAGTCATGAATCGAATGCGTGCGGCGATCGGTCTGTTCGGCCTGGCAGATTGTGCAGGCATCGTCAGTCCTGACTACTCAATTTTTGACGTGAACCCCAAGGCACACGCTGCCTACTTTCTACGACTGTTCAAAACCGAACCCATGATGGCGGCGTTTCGACTTCTCTCGAAAGGGCTCGGCACCGGGCATTCTGGTTTCATGCGGCTGAATGCAGACAACTTTGGAAGAATCCGAGTTGCAGCACCAGAATATGACGAGCAGCGTTTGATCTCCGAATACATCGAAGAGCGCATTCAGCAAATCACGCATTTGCAAACCAAGAATGACCAGTCAATCAACCGCCTCAAAGAATACCGCTCTGCGCTGATAACCGATGCGGTCACAGGCCAAATCGACGTGGCAAGTCACAGCAGGTCCGGCGTCTCTGAGCGCAGGCTTGATAAACTGCAAGAGGAGATGGACGCATGACTCGATCCATCGACGAACTTCGTGGTTTCCTGCGAGGCTACCTCCTCGCGCATCCCACCATCTCGGAAATTTCCTCCAAAACTGCCACCTCGAGCAAGGCCCACCTCTCTGCTTTCCGCACCAAGACCGGTAGGCCCATCGGGATCGAGTTCGACAAGGACACCCTGCAGAACATCTGGTTACGCATTCAGGACGCTCCTCCAGCCCCTTCCAGCACCAAGACAACCGAAAAGCACTGGACCGGCACAGAGTGGAAAAGCCTCGACGGAAAAGGCGCAAACAGCAATCTATCTGCCTATGACGACTTTCATGGTCACGACCTCATCCGCTTTGGTGTGAACTCCCAAGAAGACGCGGTTGTAATCCTTGAGCACGTGCTGCGGTGATCCAGATGACCATCCACAAATATTTATTGAAAACAACGACTTTACCAAAGAGGACTTGATCCTGTGAGAGACGCCCAGAAGCCCAATCAATTTACCCTGAACAACCTTTTGTCGCGGCTCAAAGAAGGCCGCTTTGTGGTCCCTGACTTTCAACGCGAGTTCGAGTGGAAGCCCTGGGACATCAGGGACCTCATGCGATCCATCTTTCTCGACTACTATGTCGGCAGCCTGCTTCTCTGGAAGGGGAAGGATGACAACTTCGATGCCCTCGCATGTGAGCCAATCTATGGGCATCCAGGAGGCGGATCACCGGAACACATTGTCCTGGATGGTCAGCAAAGGTTGACAGCCCTTTATTACGCCTGTGTCGCGCCAGAGAAGCCACTTCCCAACCGCAGCAACCGAGCGATATATTTCATCAACGTCGATCGTTTCATGCTGGAAGAATACGATAATGCTTTCGGATATGACTGGAAGACAAAGCGCATCGAAAAGCTGACAAATGATGACACGCTGCAATACCAAGAGCATATTTTTCCACTTTCCGTGATCGGGGCTGGCGGGTGGGCCATGCCAAACTGGGTGCAGGGATACGAGAAATACTGGCAGGAACAAACTGCAGAAGCTCAGGCGCGCGGAGACCACGAGGAAGCAGAACGGTTCGCAGTGCATGCCGAGAACGCATCCAAGTTCGGACAAGAACTCCAGACTCTGACCGATCAATATCAGGTGTCTTATATTGAACTCGACAAGGATCTGGGGCTCGACAAGATTTGCGACATCTTCACCCAGATCAACAGCAAGGGCGTGCGCCTGGATGTCTTTGACCTGCTCAATGCCCTGCTCAAGCCGCGCAAACTTCAACTAAAGTTCATGTGGCGCGAGGCAAAAGGCCGTTTGGAGTTTGTCGATAGCCCCAAACTGAATGTCTATATCCTTCAAGTCATGTCGATCTTGAAGCAGGCCTATTGCTCTCCGAAATACCTTTACTACCTGATGCCCGGTCATCAAAAAACGATACGGACCGCCGAAGGGCGCACAGAAAAGGAAGTTTTGGTCCCGACTACCGAAGACTTCATTGCTTTGTGGAACACTTCAGTTTCCGCAATGGAACGAACGATCGGGATGCTCCGTCACCCTCAAGAATTTGGCGTCACTTCCTCCAAGTATCTTCCGTATGTATCCATTCTGCCTGCTTTTTCAGCCCTTCAAGAGCATGTCAGAAGTCTTCCAGCAGAAGTTCGGCTGGATGCTCAACGCAAGGTCCGGTTCTGGTATTGGGCGGCCATTTTTACCAATCGGTATTCGGGTTCGGTTGAGTCAACGGCGGCGCGCGATTTTCAAACCATGAAAGCTTGGATGGAGGATGACGCCAACGAACCACCTCTTATTCAGGAGTTCAAAACCCGCTTCAAATCCTTGGAGTTGCGCCGGGAAACCAAATACGGGTCGTCAATCTACAACGGCATTTTCAATCTTCTGGTTTTGAATGGAGCCCGAGACTGGGTGAGCGGAAACATCCCTGAAAACCAGCTTTTGGATGACCACCACATTGTTCCTGCCTCATGGGGTGAAGCACACCTGAAAGATCGTTCCATTCACTCCATCCTGAACAGAACGCCGCTTCTTGACGAAACAAACAGGCATATCATTCGTGACAAACTGCCAAATCAGTATCTTCCCGAGCTCATCGAGAAGAATGGAGAAAATCGAGTGCGCGCTATCCTGGAGAGCCACCTGATATCTCCAGCAGCATTTGAAATTCTGCTGAGACCGAACTTCTCGGACGCCGATTTTGAAGAATTCATTACCGAAAGGCAGAGAACTTTCATTGAAGCAATGGAAACTCTACTCATTAAAGAGCGCTTGGATCTGGCTCCTGACCTAAGGGAGCTGGATTCCAGGGTGGAAGACGTCGAACTCTCCATTCGTTCGAAGATTGAGCTTTCTTTGGATGGGTATGAAGGCATCTTCCCACCACACGTTTCAGAGAAACTGCAAAAACGTTTGAAAAGATCTCAAAGGAAAAATCCCGGATTTGACTCCGAATACTATTCCGGAACACGGGGGAAGTTAGAGTTTTGCGACCTTCAAGAGTTGAAGGATATCATCCTTGCAAAAACCAACTGGCCTCAGTTTTCGGATAGATTTGTGTCTAAGGAGGATTGTTCGAAACGGTTTGATCAACTCGCCGAACTGAGAAACGGTATTCGCCATAGCAGAACGGTTGATGNGATTTCAAAGAAGGATGGTGAAGCCGCCCTACTTTGGTTTGAAACAGCAACTGCCGAAAAAGCGAATACCTCAACACCGATGATCGCAACGCAGAGCGTAGGAACGAATATTTAGCGTGTTATTTCAACTGGAATACTGAAGGGTCCGTCATGGCTGGCAAGTTGAATTGGTCCAAAACGAATGTTGATCGGCGAATGCGCGATAATGGATTTGAGGTTCACGATGACTATCAACCGAAGCCACATGACGGAACTGTGCCTTTGGCCAAGCAATCACCAGCGTCTAAGGCAAGGAGGCTTGTTTCGTCGAAAACGAAGGGAAGGCTCGACAAAAAGCTCCAACAGTTGAGGTGCAGAGAAAACTACATAAGGGAAGTCAAAAAAGCTCTGACCAAGGGCCAAGAACCGCCCCAGCCCTTCAAGAAACTCGCATCTGAAGTGAAAAAACNGATTGGGGCTGCATCCAGCATTCAAGCATGGGTGAAGGAACAGCCTGAGTTTTCAGAAGCTCTCAAGATCGAAGCAGATCTCACGAAGCAAGACAGCAACAAAAGCACGAAGCAGTGGAGAGCCAGTTTGACCAGAGATGTATCACGTATCGAGCATGATCTTAGAGAGTTGGAGAAGCGTCGCAGGGCCCTGCGCGCCGACCTGGAGAGCAAGAAGAAGGCACTGAAAGCGCTTCAGTAACTGCCTCCGATCTCTCCTTTCGCTGTTTCAACCGACGAACATGATCACCAAGTTGAGAAAAGACTTTGACAATGACCACCCATTCCACCGCAGACATTCATCAAGAAAAAGTCTTTGAAGAACATATTGTTGCGAGCCTGACATCAGGCCTTGGCTATATCGAACGCGATTGCACCAGTCACTTCGATGTCGGGATGGCACTGGACACTGAGTTGTTGTTCCAGTTCCTGCGCAATACCCAACCGGATGCCTGGAAGGTTCTGGAAGATCACTACAGTGCGCAGGCTGAAAGCGAAGTGCTCAAGCGGCTTGAGAAGGCCCTGAAGGACAACCCGACACATGTTGTTCTTCGCAACGGCATCAAGCTGGTTCCAAACATCCAATTTTCACTCTGCTACTTCAAACCGGCCTCAAACCTGAACCCGGACCTCACCCGGCTTTACGAGGCAAACATCCTGTNGGTGATGCGGCAGGTGACCTATTCGGCGAAGAACAAGAACGCGATTGACCTGGTGACCTTCGTTAACGGCATTCCCGTGACGACATGGGAGGTCAAGAACCTGCTCACCGGGCAGAACGTCAAACACGCCGAGAAACAGTATCGCAAGGACCGCTCGCCAGCTGGTGAGCCGCTGCTGACGTTCAAGCGCGGGGCCATCGTGCATTTTGCGGTAGACCAGGACAACGTGTCCATGACGACCCGTCTGATGAACGGCAAGACACGCTTTCTGCCCTTTAACCGCGGTCGTGACGGCGGTGCAGGCAATCCTGATGTCCCTGGCGAGAACCGCGTCGCCTACCTGTATAAGGATCTTCCTGACTGTCAGGCCGTGTTCTCGCGCGAGGTGCTGTTGGACTTGATCGGACGGTTCATCCACCTTGAACGCGATGGTGGGAAGGAAGTGCTGATCTTTCCCCGTTTTCAGCAGTTCGATGCGGTGCGTAAGTCTCTCGCCGATGCAAAGGCGCATGGTGCTGGTCAGAACTATCTGATCCAACACAGCGCGGGTTCGGGCAAATCGAACACCATCGCCTGGACTGCGCATCAGATCATCAACCTGCACGACGATGGCGATGAGCCTTTGTTTGACACGGCCATTATCGTGACGGACCGCCTGGTCCTGGACCGGCAGCTACAGAACACCATCGGCGGGTTTGCCCAGACAGATGGCGTTGTGAACAAGATTGAGGGCACATCACGCGACCTGAAAGACGCGATCCTGAAAGGTGCCCGGATCATCATCACGACAATCCAGAAGTTCGGCACCGAGCATCTGGCGACCATTTCCGGGCAATCCGGTAAGAACTTCGCCGTGATCATTGACGAAGCCCACTCATCGCAATCTGGCAAGGCCGCTCAGGCGATGACAGATGCCCTGACGCGCAGTGCCACCAGCTCTGACGACATTGAGGACATGGTTCTCGCCTTCCAGAAAGCGCGCGGCCCGCAAAAGAACATTTCATTCTTCGCCTTCACCGCGACCCCTCGGAACGTCACGCTGGAACGGTTTGGCAGAACTGGGACCGATGGAAGCCCGAACCCCTTCCACCTTTATTCAATGCGGCAAGCGATTGAGGAAGGCTTCATCCTCGACGTGTTGCAAAACTACATGACCTATCAAGCCTACTACCAGCTTGAGAAGGCCATCGAAGACGACCCAGATTTCAAGGGGCGGAAAGCCCAGGCCCGGGTGGCGCGCTATGCATCTCTTCACCCGACGGCAATTGACCAGAAAGTTGAAGTGATCGTGGAGCACTTCCGTCGGCATGTTTCCAGCGAACTTGATGGGCAGGCAAAGGCCATGATTGTCACCCAGAGTCGTGAACATGCTCTGCGATATTGGCAACGCCTGAATGATTACATCGCAGCCAAAGGGTATGCTGACCTGAAAGCTCTTGTGGCGTTTTCTGGTGACCTGGAACTGGATGACCAAACCTGGACGGAAGAGCTTGCCAATGGGTTTGCAGAGACCGAGCTTCCCAAGCGGTTTGACACAGATGAATACCAGATCCTTGTCGTTGCTGAAAAATACCAGACCGGCTTCGATCAACCAAAGCTCGTGGCGATGTATGCCGACAAGAAGCTGGCCGGTTTGCAGGCGGTGCAAACCCTTGCAAGACTGAACAGAACCCGCGGCGGCAAGGATCGCACCTTCGTGCTCGACTTCCAGAATACTATGGAAGAGATCAAGGAGGCCTTCTCTCCCTTCTTCGAGGCAACCGCGCTTGAAGAGAGGACCGATCTCAATCAGATCTACGATCTGGAGCAAAGAATATCGTCCTCCACTTACGTGAATAAGGACGAGGTAGAACGGTTTGCAGACCGCTTTTTCCAGGGGGATCTTTCCACCCAGGACCGCCTTGCCCTTGAAGGGACGATCCGCCTCGCTGTTGAACGCTTCAATCTGGATGAAGACGACGCTCAAAAGGAGGAATTCCGCCAACTCCTGCGCAGTTTCCTGCGCTTCTATTCCTTTGTGGCACAGGTTGTTTCGCTGAATGATGCCTGGCTTGAGAAGCTCTACGCATATGCCTCGTGGCTATCACGGCTCTTGCCTTCGCGAGAAGTTCCGGCCGACATCATGATCACCGATGACATGTTGTCACTTTCGGCATTCAAACTGAAAAAAGGCGAGGAAGGCAGCGCTTCTTTGGTGGCTGGTGAAACCACAACGCTGGCCCCAATCACCGAGTTCGGGGCGAACGCTTACACGGAGGAAGAAGAACGCTCGCTTTCTGAAATTATTGACTCGTTCAATGATCGTCACGGCACCAGCTTTTCACGTGAGGATTTCCTCAGGTTTGAACGTGTCACACGCGACATCATGAATGAAGAAATGACCGAGATGGTTCGCAATAACCCGGCAGACGTTGTCTACAACGCATTCTCTCAGGCCTTCTTCCAAGGCATGGTCAAGATGTTCCAGCAAGACAACGAGATGCGGAACATCGTGATGACAGACAAAGATGCCCGCGAGCAAGCCACACGGCATTTCTTCAAAAGAGCGCAACGGCAAGCAAAGGAAGCTTGAAAACCAATCAAAACGCGACAGGATGTTGGTCATGGCAAGGAGTTGAATAATGGTTTACCCAAAACATCCAAAACAAAGTCTGATTTCCTTCCTGCAGGTCCGAGCGCGCGATGGTGGCACGACCTTATTCGAATATGTTCAGCAAATGGGGCGCGACGAGAAAGCCGCTTTGAGGTCTGACGAGTTCGACGCCGAAAACGTAATTTCGGCTTTAAGCGGGCAAATTGACGTCGCCGAACTGACAGAAAGCGAGAACGCGGTTTGGCTCGAGTGCTTCTGCAAGCAGATGTCTACTCCGACTTCGAAAGAAACTGAATTCTTTGCCAGCCGCAAAGGTGCTGGATTTGGGTGCGGGTTGAAGTAAGCGGGCGTGCAGGTGAGGTCTGATCAAGATCCGCCACTTGTGGGCGAAAATTTTACCTCACCCCCAAAATACCCAGGATAAGTTACACAAACTGGCTGCGAGTGGTGACCTGTCTAAGTCAGAGACCAAAAATAGTTCCCACTGCCGTTTTTCACGCCATTCAGCTTGCCAGCCTTTTCAAGCTTTGTCAGTGCACCACGCAATGTGGTTCCTTTGGCATTCGTATTCGCCCCTTTCGGGTGAAGCCCAGGCGGCATGGCATTGAGAATTTGTGATGTCATTGCCCCTGTCTTGCCCTCTGCCTGAATGCCCTTCAAAGCCGTCCAGGCTGCTGCTTGGAGAGGGCTAAATTTCGCAGGTGCCACATCATCGGTCGAAAGCGATCCCTCCACGATCGTGGCCTTTACAGTAAAGCGGTCAACACCTTCTTCATCCGTGCAGAGTTTGACCTTCTCCAGCTCGTAGGAGAACCGCAGATCACCAGCCATGTTGCGTTGCTTTGTAGTGTTGACGACGCAAGCGCCAGTGTCTTCATTCTTCTTGATTGTGAACTCAGAGTCGACATTCGTTCGGATCGCCGATGAGCCACGTCCGCCTTTGTCCTCGTCACGCCCTGTGTGGTGGACCAGAAGGACATGCGCATCCAATTCTTCCGCGATTGTCTGAGCGCCCGACGTTGCGATGCTCATCTCGTTCGAGAGATTCTCGTTCAGATCAACGATCGCATGAATGAACGTGTCGATGATGATCAGGCTGATTGCGGTTTCGCATCGCGGCAAATGCTTTTTCAGCTGCTCAATCAACTCTGGCACATGATCCGGGTCACCCAGGTTCAAGCGCGATTTCATTACGAGATAGTCTTCGGCATCCTCGACATCCCTGAGGAGGGCATAAACACGATCTTTGACCCCATCACCGCCTTCGCCACAGATGTGCAGAACAGCACCGCGTTTGGTGTTCATGCTGAGAACAGGTTTTCCCTGCACAACATGAGCTCCAAGCGCCACTGCGACCGCCGTCTTCCCAACATTGCTGGGGGCGACGAGCATGCCAACCTCTTTCCGATTGCAAAGATTTCGGATGACATAATTGCACTCCCGACTTGGGATATGGTCATTGGCACGCTCGAAGATGAATTCTGGCTTGGTGCGGGTGTTCGTTTGCATATTGGGTCCTTTCTATTACTGCTGTGGTTTTCTCAGCTGCTGAACAGGACATGCGGTCATAATCTGCGCACCGGTAGAGGTGTTTGAATCCCTTTTTTTCGCTTTTTTTCTTTTGCACCCAGATTGAAGACACCCACATAGAAAAGGCTCCTGCAAGAGCCTTTTCTATGTGGGTGTCACTCAACGTCAGCGCCCAAAAAGCTGAGCAGGCTCCGCAATGTAGCTCTTTGATGTTTGGCGCTTATCGAAACGTCTTTCGGCCATTTTTTTCTCGCTCGGCCAAACGAACCCACTTTCTTGTCATGAAACAAGTCATGGCAAATCTTCGCGCTGCTGCACGCACAGCATCAAATCTTCCCTCGCTTTCGCAATCACAAATCGCACAGCGGTGGCGGCTGGATGCCGACACTGTGAGAAAGATCATCCGCGAACATCACCTGTTGCCCGTTCCAGGCCCCTGGAGACGCGCACGATACAGCACGCTTGATATCTGGCGGATCGAGGGGATCCCGCACACTGTCGCGTTAGATACCTCTCTTCACGGCGACCTTCTTGAGCCGCTGGCGACAGCGAACGATCTGGCCGTGCAATGCGACTGCACCCCAGCGACCATCCGCAATTGGGCGCGTGAGGGCGTCCTGCCAAGCCTCCGACTGGGTGGCTCCGTGCGGTTTCACATCTTCGCTGTTCGAGGTGTTCTGAGTGATTTTTGAGGCATCAAATACCGAATGCTGCGTCTTGGACCGAACCGGAAAAAGTGAGGCAAACGCCCACAGAGTGTCATTTGAGAACTCTTTGCGGTCCTTTTCCTCATTTCGTGTTTCGGGTGCCGAAATTCGAAAAAAGGACCTCAATTCGCATCCAAGTCAATCCAGACGAGCAGCAGCATTCTTGAAGGGTCATGTGGACCCGTTTCGCAAACAAAAAACAACAAGGAGCGAACTCATGCAAATGAACTTACAACAGGCTGTTGAAATTCTGGACGCAGGCGAATTGCCTTACTCGCCAGCGAATGCCGCGAAGGTGCGTGGTTCAGCGCGCAAATGCGCCAAACTGGCTGGTTACAATTGCGATCTTTCGCGGATCCCAGTCGACCCGAACGCCTTCGTCGCGCGCTGGCGCCGGAATATGCAAAACAAAGACGCACCTGAGGAGTTCAAAACCTTCAAGCAGTTCTCGGCATGGCATTCGAATGTGAAGAGCCTGATGGATCACGTTTCTGGTGAGCGTCGAGAACGGGATCTTCTGCGAGAGATCGAAGATGACTGGTCGAAGCTGCTGGACGCAACCTCGCAGTTCATCCGTAGGACGCGCAAAGGCACAGGCATTCAGCAGAATGATTTTGTTGCCGTGACCGTGTTGCGCAACTTTGCGCGGGAAAACAATCGCCAACCGCACCAGCTTACAGCGAGCCTCGTTCATTCATGGATGCAGAGTGAGACTGCGAATGCCAGTCAGCGGTCAGCGATGCGCAAGGCGACCAAGATCATCAACAAGCTGCAAGAGCTGGACCACGGACTTCCCGAAGGCCTTCTGCCTGGAAAAATCGAAGAGATCCCGATGGTCACCGCCCGCCGGGTTACCCCGAAATTGCCTCCTAAACTGGAGAATGCAATCTCGGATATGGAGGCCCGCCGTTTGACGTGGCTCAGCTCCCTCGCCTTCGACTATTCGAGAGGTGTTGCGAACATGGAAACAGGTCTGATGGAGCGGGTTTTGACCGAGCTGGTGCGATTTGAAATCGCAGCCTCGGACCTCGCACGCGCCATCGCACCTGAACGCACACGGGAAGAAGCGCAGATGGCCGCTCAACGAGAGCTGGTCTTGCAAGACGCCCTGCGTGAGGCGCTGCTGTTGCGCAACCGTGAGGTGGCACGTGCGCCTGTTCGAGCTGCCGCAGCGCGTCTCGGTGTAAATATCAATGAAAATGAGGAAAACTGGATGGCTCTGGCCTATGAGGCGACCCGCGTTTTGCTGGATCTCAGTGTGGAGCGTTCACAGCGCGATCAGGGTGTTTTCTCTGACCGCAGCCGTTTCTTTGAAGCGGCGATGAAGGCTGACGTTGTGCCCTCAATGCCTGCCTATCGCGCAGAACCTGCGGCCCTTGCGGTTCATGCTGCCCCCGTTGTCCATGTGGTGGCAGAGCCTGCGACGGCAACGACTTCTGCGCCTGTCGGCGCGCCACTGACCGCACCTGAATCGATCCAACCTTCGCTCTCAAAGGCGATGAAAAAGGCGTCTATCAAGCTGTCGGAAGCATTTACAAGATATGGCGCGGCCCGTTTGGAGGGCAAGCTGGGCAAAGAGGTCGATGAAGTCGCTGTTCCCGAAAAAGGTGAATCGTATGAGCGCAACTCTTTTGCTAACCTTCGATCAACGGCGAGGTTACTTGTGGATGTGATCGGCGACAAAGACGTTTCCGAACTGAAAAAATCCGATTTCACTGACGCGTTCTCTGTTATCCAAAGAGCACCTACGAACCATGGGAAATCACCTACGGAAACGCGTTCAACACGCGAGATCATTGCCGCGATTGATTTGGAAGAGCAGAAAAACAAGGCGCGTGTTCATGCACAGTTGAAGAAGGCTGGTGCAAGTCAAGGCAACATCGAAGCCGCTGAACATCAGGAAAGTATCGCGCGTCTGCGCGTAAACACCGTTTACCGCCATATGCAGGATACGCAGCGGGTGCTGCGCTATATGATTGCCCATGGCTTTCTGACTGAGAACTTCATGAAGGGGGTGATCTGGTCCAAGCAAGAGCTGCAACGTCTTGAAATCCTGCAAGAAGACAATAGCCGCAAGATCTGGGGGGATGAACTGCCGAAGCTGTTCCGAACTCCAGTTTTCCAAGGGGAGATTACCGACATCGGCGATCCGATGTTCTGGTCCCCGCTCATTTCTTCGCATCACGGAATGCGAGAGGAAGAGGCGCTACAGCTTCGGGCGGACGATATTGCTTCTGAGAACGGGATAGATTTCTTCGATATTAAGGTATTCGCAGGGATGGCGGCCACATCTACATTTGCGCAGAAAAACTTCATCTGAATCTTTTTGCCCCAACGCCCACGTTCCCATGTTCAGCCTACCAAGAAAGGAACGTGAAAATGCACTACACTCACACCAAATTTCGTATCTCTGCCTACGTGGCAGAAATCATCAAAATGGCCGGGTTCTCTGCCGCCACAGCCAAGCTTTTCCTCGCATTGATCTTCCTGCAAGATCAAACAGAAGAAGGCTGGCCCATGTTCGAAGGAGACGAAGGATCACAGTATCACTTTGTCTTGGTCGCCGAACTCCGCGAGCTGGGTTTCCCGTCCAAAACTCGATCAAGCCGTTTTCTTCGTAGACCCGTTGCCGATCTGGTCGCCATTCCCGGGATCTTCGACCATCTCGCAATTGCGCCAAATGGCCGTTATCTGACGTGGCGGTTTTCTGAAAACTTCTTCGACGTAATGGCAGACATGGATGTCTAGCGCAGCGGCACCCCCGGAGGGCCCGCCTTTTGCGCTCAGCAAAAGGGTTAGCGGGTTATCCGATTTTTTGATCGGATAATTTTTTCCTACCTGATCCCCATGCGAAACGAGAAAAAACAGAATGCGGGAAGGTCTGGAGCGGTGCGACAAGAGGCGCTGAAACCCTCAGATTTGAGCCGTGCAGAGAAGCACGGGAAACGGCAAGACGAAAGCAGCCAGCAACGCCGCGTGCGGGATGAAGAACCGCTCGTTTATGGCACACTGGATCTGACAGCGGCCCGCGCACGACACATGGAAGGTGTCAAGCAATCGGGCCGCACAGCCTGCATCCATGCGCTTGTGCAGTTTCCCACCGACCTCATCGACGGGACAGACAAAGCGCAGCAACAGCGGATGCTCGATCATGCTGTGACATTCTTGAATGAGTTTCATGGAGGTGATGCGGTGTTTGCAGCGCGTCTCGACCGGGACGAAACCGGGCGGCATACCGTGGACGCCTTCCTGCTGCCCAAATACGATTTTCATTACAAAGACGGACGAGTCGTCAAGAAGACTAGGGCGAAGCGGCCATTGTCTCCGGGCAACGCCAACGCACCCTCAACCATTGTACGCCATTCAGCGGGTAGCCCTTGGTTTTCTTCAAGGTCGTGGCGGCGCGGATCGTGATACAATGCTTGGGCAATTTTGCCCGCAGGTGAGTTTAGGGCTTCTGTCGCCCAATCAGGATCGCGATTGCCGCGAACAACGCCGGAGCCGCCCGCGTCTGGATTGTCGGTCAAGAAGCCGAGTAGGCGCGTAGCCAACCGCTCGAAAGTGGGAACGCATTCGTCGGGAAGCTTTTTTGTGGTTGAAAGAAACCACTTGGACACAGGGTATACGATGCCCTTCAAGGCTTCGTCGTCCGCCGAAATGACAAGTTCGGCTATGAAATTTTTTAAGCGGCCATTGTCGTCTTTTCGATTCTCAGAATGCAGAAAACGCCGCCAAGCCCATTCCGGGAACTCGCCGCGCTTGGCGTCCAGCCGCAAGGCGGAAAGCGCCAAGATTGGATGGCTCGCGCACAACCCCGCGAACGGATCGTAGTCAACGAGTGCCAGCCCGGTTCGTCCGCCGATTTCCCGTGCTTTCGGGATATTGCCCACATGCCATGCGTCGCTTTGGGCGTGCGCCATGAACCTGTTGATCGCGCCGCGCGGGGCACTCTTGCCGGTGCCGGTCTTGGCTACAAACAACACGTACTGGTTCAGCCCTGTGGGCGGGTGGGGTGGCAGATGATCGGATTGCAGATTGGCAAGTTGGTACTGGCCTGCGTAGCAGGCGGCGTCACCAAAGGAGACACAGGATCACCAGAACGACAATCAGCATGAAGGCTTCGGAAATGCGGGCCATGTCTATGCCTCGACGCTTTTCAGGTAACGATAGACAGACGAACGGGCAATCCCTAGCTCTTTGGCGATAGCCGTAGGCGTCATTCCTTTGGCGCGTAGAGTCTTGATCTTCTCAGCGTCAATGGTCGCTGGACGGCCCTTAAACGGGCTGTCAGCACCCTTGGCAAGTGCCGCGTCAATGCCTTCGCGTTGACGCGCTTGACGTATCTCAGTCTCAAATGTCGAGATTGCGCTAAGCATGGAAAAGAACAGACGCCCTTCGGGTGTGGTCGTGTCGATATTCTGTTCCAACACTCGCAGCCCCACACCCTTTTCTTGCAGCACATGGGCGATGTTATGCAAATCTCTTGTGGACCTCGCGAGTCGATCCAAGCGGACACATACAACCGTGTCGCCCTTGCGGATGCCACGGGCCAGCATTTCTTCCAGAGCCGTTCTGCCGTTCCGAGACGTGCCCGATACCTGTTCCGCATACAGGTAGTCTTCTTTGACCCCTGCGCGTTTCAAGGCGTCGATTTGAACGTCCAGCGGCTGTGAGCGGCTACTGGTCCTTGCGTATCCGATAAGTTCACCCATTCGAGCCTCCATAGTCCGATTAGACTGTCTCATAAAAGCATGGTGTCCGATAAATGATTCGTCAAGTCTATTCGGACATATACGGTACGGATTCATGTGTCCCGCGTGAGTATACTCTAATAGGACAATGTCGGCTGGATGGAACCAGCACGCGTCAGCGTGCAGCGTGCGGCGGTTGGTGATTGATCGGATTGTACAGGAGTTCTTGTCGGAACGGCTTGGTTTACGCTAGCCCCAGAAAAACGAGATTCCATCGAGTCAAAATGCAAAAATGATGGATCATGACAAGTGGTTTGGAAGGCCGCGCCCAAAGCAAAACGCGTGACCATCAAGAATTCAGAAAAACGGACTGGCCTCGTGTCAGTTTGAAAAATTGCAAATCTGCGATGGGTCATAAAATTATGTTCAAATGCATCAATAAGCAATTTTATTGTCTTTCGGGCGCGCGTTGCGACTGCAATTATCGTGCGCAAACTGAAGCAAAAAAAGAAATTATCTTGCGCAAGCCGGCGGGCGATGCGAGGCGCTTTTTATCAATTTTTCCGTGATCAGCGTTTTGGGGCATATTGCGCATGGCGATAAACGGGAAAAGCACAACATTCATTTGTTTACTGGATCGGAGGCATGTTAACTCAGATTCCATAGGAACTACTCATTGCCCAGAAAGACACAGGTATGAAATCAAACAATAGCGGATACCGCGCGCAGCCCGTACAAGCGATGGAGAATACGGGAAAACGCATCGAGCTGTTTCAGATTGTCTTGTATAAAGATGGCATGATCGCTTTTCATCCGTATCAGAATGAGCGCTTTGAGAATCAAAAAGCCGCTGAGGATCGGATTGCAGAGCTGCCCGAAGAGACATCTAAAAGATAATTGGTAATACATTGTGCCTGCCCGGCTCATAGGTGGACAGGCACAGGGCATGTTATTCGGCTGCGGGGCGTTCCGGTTCGTCATCATAGCCGTAGAAGCCATCATCGTCGGCCCCGCCGACTTCAATGTCTGGCTCTTCGAAGCAGGTTCGTCCAGCGACGCGATACCAGCCCTTCTACCAGCCGGTTTTGTGCTTGCTCATCGTCTTCCAAATGGTTCCGCTTGATCAGCCCGCGCAAACCGGACTTGAGATTGTGCGTTGAAACGGGACCGTTGATCTTTTGAAGGTACGAGTCCACCACGCGCAACTCGGCAGGCAGTTCATCTTTGGTGGAAGCTTTACGCTGTTTTGGCGCGGCAAGTTCGGCAGTGTATGCATCGCAGGCCGCGCGGAATGCGTCCTGCACGTCGCCTTTTACGTGCTCACAGGCCATGTCGAGAAGGGGCGCGATTACCGCCTCAATCAGATCAGAGTCGATACCATCCTCGCGGGTGTAATGGTCGAATGCCGCCAAATCGTCGATACATTTTTCGACGCTGATTTCACGCCGGATTCCTCCTACATCGCAGGTCTTGCGGACTACCTTACCATCAATGCCGATTTTCTCGTGGACCATCTTGCCGGTTTTATTGGTCGCACGGATGTGGGCGTTGTGCTCGGCGACAATTTCGGGCTGGTTCAACAGTGCCAATTCGCGGCGGATTTCGGGCAACATATCGCGCGCGGTAGTGTCTTCGAAAGTTTCGTCGGCATCGTCATACACGATGACGAGTTTTTCCGTCAGCGCACGCCATTCGCAGTCTTCGGCGATTTGGCGTTCCCGCTCTTCATATTTTGGGGAGTTTTGATAAATGGTGCGTTCACGCGCATGTTCACGCCATTCTGCCAGATCAACAAGTTTCGCGTTCTCACGCTCGCGTGCTTCATAGCCGGGGTGGTCGGGTGAAAGAGCCGGTTTGGGCGTCAGGTCGAGTGTATCAAGGTCAATCTCGATATCACCGACATCACCCCAAAATTCTGCCTCTTTCGCGGCAGCTTTGGCGTCTTGACGTTCTTGTTCTGCCCACGCCGCCAGAATTTTGGGGCCGGGATTCTTACCCGTAAAAACGGGCGCTGAATTACCTTTCATTTGGTATCGTGTTCCTTCGATATTGGACCATTGCGGCTTGCTTCGTTGAGCCTTTGCCGGTATTGTCCGGGTGTTGATTTTACTTGGCCCGCCTGTTTGCTTCCTTCGCAAACACATCGTTGGTAGCGATGAGTGCGGGCCATACCTTTTCTTATAAGCTCATATTTGGCACCTGTCGAATCAATCGGGCCAATTTTTGGGGTTGTGCCCTTATGTCAGACCTCAGCTAACGGCAAGAAAAAGTTTAGCGTCACGGGAATTTTGGGAAAATTTCCCAATAGAGGCCAATTTTAGGGCCATTTCGCAAGGCAAAACCCTCACTTTCAGAACGCTTTTCTTATTTTTAGCGTCCCGACGCTCAATAGACCAAGAATTCCACATCCAGCGCCTGTGCCGCCCACTGTTCAGCGTATTGGTCGCGCACCCTAACGGGCGCTGGCCGCATCGCATCATTGATTGCTGCGTCGGCATCAAAATCTTTGCCCAGCACTCGCGCAATGCGTTCAATGACCGCCCGCAGTTCAGCTTCGTCCTGCACCACATCGAAGGTATCGGCTTCGTAACTGATCAGGTCCAGCGGAAACGTCTCAAGACCCCGAAACGGTGACCCGTTGCCGAAACAAAGTTTGCCTTCTTTGTCGAGAACCACGGTTGGTGGACAGTGCCCGCTATCAAGCCGAGTTTTGCGATTGGACTGACGTCCAACAGGACCTTTGCGTGTCATTTCAGAAAATCCTCATTCGCACGCCGGTTGCGGCGGCGTTGTTCGCGTAGCTTGAGACATTGGACGCATTCTGAACCGCGCCGCCCGCCACGCAGCTTTCGCACCGAGTACGCACCGCAATGCGGGCAACGCTCGCCAGTGAAGGCAAAACGCAACCCGCTGACGCGGGCTTCACCAACGCTGACAATACGGCGAACATGCCGCCCGTCGCTGTAATAGTCGGCTGCGCTGTCATAGTGCTCAGCGAACAGATGGGCCGCGTCAGCGGCGCTAACTGGCCCGGTTGGCAAATTGGCAGACGAACATTCGTCCGTCAGGATGGATGCGGGCACGGCGAAGGGGAGGTTATTTTTCATTGAAGACCTCATTGCCCCCGAAGGAACTATGAGCATCGAGGATTGCACCCAATTTCTGCGCTGCCATCAACAACAGCCCGTCATTGTCAGCGGGCTTCACGGGGGCTTTCTGCGTTGCGTTTGGATCGCCGGGCGGAAGAGCTTCCATGTGCTTGCTCAAAGAATCCAGAGCGCTTGAAAGCGTCGTACAAACGGATTCGACGGCACGCAAACGGGCGTCGATCACCCGACTATCCGCGTTTTCCAGTGCCGCCACACCCGCTTTAAGTTCAGCCAGACTTGTTGTTGCTACAAATACCAAGCTTTCAATAGGCGTGCTCATTTCGAATACTCCAAAATTTGGCGCGCCATTGCTTCAACGTCACTGTCATCGACTGTCTGCGTTGCGCCCGGATTTTCGACGCGACGCGCAATGCGATTTTGTCGCGACACATGCCGTACCAGCCCCTGTTTGATGGTATTCGCGAGTTTGAGAGCGTTGTGGGCGGTCGCCAATTCTGCCGCCCGGCGCAAATGGACGCTGATTTCATCCATCAGATTCAGAAGCGCTTGGGGTTCTGTGCTGACTTCTACCGGAGCCGCTGCACCCCCTTTCTGTTTAGCCAGAAAAGAACGCCTAGAGGCCGTACGCTTGGCAGCGCGGCTGGATTGTACGCGCGCGGCGGGTGACCGCTCAGGGCGCGGGCCGGGGCGGGACTCAATCCAAGCATCCTGATAAGACAAGCCCTCGACTGCCACCAGCCGCGCAAACATTTCATCGTCTTCCCGCGCCAACGGGATTGATCCGTCTTCAAATGCGCTCATCATTGATCACCTGAATGATGTGTCCCCGCTCTTCGCTCGTGACATAAGAGTAATCGCCGCCGGGGCCGGTCCAGAGCCAGCCACCGCGCGGGGCCGGTTCAAACATGGAGCGCGGGTCCGCGCCGTACCGGCGCAACTCGGCAAGAATGCGTTCAGTCAAACCGGTCATCACACCACCTCGCGCGCAGCGGGTCGCGCCAGTTCGCGCAGTTTCGTTTCATGCAGCGCCCCGAAATGGCGACTGTGCCGATAGAGGAAGGCAACGGCGGCATCAATCGGATAGCCGCGCTCCTGCCATGCAGACCGGCGCGACCGAACGGACTCCGTGGGTGCTTGCGGCCTGCCTGCAACGCGCAGGAACTTGGAAAAGCTAGGTGCGTCCACACCCATCACTTCGGCCATATCGCCGTTTGAGACGTACAGAGTCACAGGCCCAGTTCCCGTACGCGCGCCATTTTCATCGCCGCCAGGAGGCGTTCCAGTTCTTGGAGCGCGGCGGCTTTCTCTGCCGGGCTGAGGGGCTGACGCTTGGTTTCGCCGGGGCCGGGAAGGCGCTGGCCCAGTTCGCGGGCACGTGCCATGCGCTCACCGGGTGACAATTTGGAAAGCTCAGTTTCCAGCGCTTCAACGGCTTGGGCGTGACGGTCATTCTTCGCGTCTGCTACGGCTTCCATCACGGCGCGCTCTTCGGCAGCCCTTTGGAAGGATTCCAGCCCATGGGCCTCAGCTTCCGCGAACCAATCGCCAACAGGTTCGTTTTCATTCAGCATGACCTGCAAGCGAGCGGACGGCAGGCTATATGCCTCGTCAACGCTCATCCGAATGCCTTGCCGCGCGGCCTGCGCGATGACGTTTGCAGCGGCTTCCTGAGCACGCGATTTCATTACTTGGTTGTTTTCGTCGTCAATCAGTTTCTTGAACGACGACAGGTTGTCGATTGCCATTTTCGTGTTTCCGATGTGTGAGGAAAATTTTCTCTTGACACATCATATACCACAAAAGCGAATCGCTGACAAATGTGGGCGGTCGCGCTCGGTTGCAGTCAGTATTGATGAGTGTAATTTCCCGTCATGCTAAACAAGTAAGTAAAATCAGATACTTAGTTGAAGTTGGGCTTGACTGAACCGACGCAGATGTTCTATCTAGCAGTCACCGAAACGAAACCGCGCGGCGTTGCGCACAGGAGAGGGACCGTAGGTATGGGAATGTAGACGTGAATACGCTTTGGATGTTGATGGGGCAGTATGAGGGTCAGCCGGTTATTCCCGTAGATGTGGTCGCGCGCGATCATTTTGGTTTGGATCGGCGGGTTTTTCTTCGCAAGGTGGATGATGGGAGCATTGCGCTGCCGGTGATGCGAATGGAAGAGAGCCAAAAGAGTGCCAAGGGCGTACATGTGCATGACCTTGCTGAATACATCGACCGGCGGCGGGCTGACGCCCGCCGAGAATTCGAACAGCTACACCACTAAGTGACCATGCCCAGCCACTTCCACCCTTCGAATTTGTCCCCGATCTGCCGAACGTGCGTATAGCGGTCTAGACTTGCCATTGATCGGTGTCCCGTCACAGCCATTAGTTGCGGAACCGTCCGCCCAATTTCGGCCAAACGGCTTGCCCCCTCATGGCGCAGATCATGAAAATGTAGGTCTTCGATGCCCAGAACCGCGCAAGCTTCGGTGAAGCGGCGGCTAACCGTGTCGCTATTGAAGGGGAAGATGCGATCTTTCTTGCGAGGCATTGCGGCTATGATTGAAGCGCACGGGTCTGGCAGTTCCACCACGGTGTCTCTGCCACCCTTGTCGCCGGGATTTTTCATTTTCCGCACCATGACACGCTTGGCGTCGGGGTCATATTCCTCCCAAGTTATCCGACATATCTCCGCCTGACGGCGGGTGCTGAAAATCGCGAAAGCAACGATCCGATGCATGGGAATACAACGCGGATCGTGTTCGGAGGCTCGGACAAAGTGCGCCATGATATTGTCCAGTTCGGAAAGGGTAGGGCGGCGGTCACGCTCTTCGGAGCGCTTTGCAATGCCAGCGTGCTTGATGGCAATCATGGCGTCTTCCATGGCCTGCCGGTCCAGTTGGAAGCCCCAAAGTGCTGGGGCATGTGTGAAGACGGCTGAAAGGTGCGACAAGTAGTTCATTACCGTCGCTGGTGAGCTAACACCGGGGCGCTGGTGAAGTTCACGGGCAAACGCTACTATGTCTGGTGCTGTGATCCTATCGCATCGCATGTTTGCAATAGAATACTCGTTACGGATAGTCCGCAGAACCTGCGCCTTTGTTCCGCCGATCTCATGCATGGACTCGTCCACATACTTGTCTATGGCATCGCCAAGGGTGACGCGCATTTCGCTGCGCTTCTTGGGTGTGCGACCAGCAGCAATCTCCGCGTCTATTTCGCCTTCACGTTTCTTCGCCCATGCTTCGGCGGTCTTGCGTTTGTCAAAGGTCTTCGATTCCTGATATGCAGGGTTTCGTCGCACAATCTGCGCCGTCACGCTGGTTTTGCCGCTCTTCAATGTTCGTTCTCTGAAAGTGGCCATTCTGGTATGACTCCTAATAATCTCGTATGACTCTGAGTCATACTATATGTCGAAACGGGCCGGAATAGGGCAAAATCATACGGAAACGTGCTGGTTGAAAATATGGTGAAAACAACAGAAAAGCCAATAAAACAAGGCGTATCACGCGCTGCACGTTTATCTGTAGCTCCCATGATGGACTGGACAGATCGGCATTGCCGGTATCTGCATCGGCTGCTGTCGCATGAAGCGCTGCTTTATACGGAAATGGTGACGTCTCCGGCGTTGGTGCGTGGGGGGGCGATGCATTTGCTGGATTATTCGCCGCAGGAACATCCCGTGGCGTTGCAGCTGGGGGGCTCGGATCCGGCCGAGCTGGCCAAGGCCGCCAGGTTCGGGGCGGATGTGGGATACGATGAGATCAACCTGAATGTCGGCTGCCCCTCGGATCGGGTGCAATCGGGCACGTTTGGTGCGGTTCTGATGCGCCAGCCCGATCTGGTGGCCGATTGTGTGAAGGCCATGCAGGATGCGGTGGAGGCTGAGGTAACGGTGAAATGCCGCATCGGCGTGGACGATCAAGACCCCGCGCAGGTGCTGCCCGATTTTCTGGAAACCGTCAGCGCGGCGGGGTGCCGCCGGTTCACCATCCACGCGCGCAAGGCCTGGCTACAAGGGCTGAGCCCCAAGGAAAACCGCGATATTCCGCCGCTGGATTATCCTCTGGTGCTGCGGATGAAGGAACAGTTTCCGCATCTTCACCTGTCGATCAACGGGGGCATTACCTCGCTGGAGCAGGCGCAAGAGTTCCTGTCCGCCGGTCTGGATGGGGTCATGATCGGGCGGGCGGCCTATCATCAGCCCGCCGATATTCTGTGCCGGGCCGATCCGCTGATCTATGGGACGGGGCAGGCCAGCGATCCGGTGCGGGCGGTGCAGCAGATGCTGCCCTATATCGAAACGCACCTGTCGGGGGGCGGCAAACTGGGGCAGGTGACGCGTCATATGCTGGGGCTTTTTGCGGGGCGTCCGGGGGCGCGGCACTGGCGGCGCATTCTGTCCGAAGGCGCGCACAGGCCCGGCGCGGGCCCCGAGCTGGTGCAGCAGGCGCTGGCGCAGATTCCCAAGGCTGCGTAATTAGGGCTGCGTGATTTTTCTGTCGCCTTTGGCCGCGACGGGGCTATGTAGGCGCGGGTGAGACTCGAAGGAGAGCGGCAATGGATCTGTCCCTGCTGGCGATGATGGTGGTGATGCTGATGGTGATCGGCGCCTTTGCGGGGGTGCTGGCCGGGCTGCTGGGTGTGGGCGGAGGCATCGTTCTGGTGCCCGCGTTTTTCTATGCGTTTCAGACGCTTGGCTATGATGGTCCGCAGCTGATGCAGATCTGTCTGGCGACCTCTTTGGCGACGATCATCGTCACCTCCGTCCGCTCGGTTCTGAGCCATCACAAAAAGGGCGCGGTGGATTGGGACATCCTGAAGACCTGGGCGCCGGGCATTGCCGTGGGGGCCGTGCTGGGGATGCTGACCGTGGCCTCTTTGCGGTCTTCGACATTGCAGGGGATTTTCGGTGTTCTGGCCTTTGCGATCGGGATGTACATGGGATTTGGCCGGTCTGAATGGCGGCTGGGGCAGGCGATGCCCAAGGGGGTGCTGCGGCTGATCCTGTCCCCCGCCGTGGGGTTTTTATCTGTGCTGATGGGGATCGGAGGCGGCAGTTTCGGCGTGCCTTTGATGAGCCTTTATAACACGCCCATTCACCGGGCGGTGGCGACGGCGGCCGGGTTTGGTGTGATCATCGCCGTGCCCTCGGTGATCGGGTTTCTGACGCTTGCGATTGATCCGGCGCATCGGCCGCCGCTGACTGTTGGCGCGGTGAACCTGCCAGCCTTCGGAGTGGTCATCGCGATGACGCTGATCACCGCGCCGCTGGGGGTGAAACTGGCCCATGCGATGGATCCAAAGCCGCTCAAACGTGTGTTTGCCGTGTTCCTGACGCTGGTGGCGCTGAACATGCTGCGCAAGGCGCTGGGATATTAATCGGCAGACCGGGCGCGGGCGGCGCGGCCCCCACGGCGTTTTTTCAGACGGTCCGCGCGGCTGGGCAGCTCGGCCATCAGGGCGCTGCGCTGATCGTCCGTCATTTTGGACCACTGCGTGATCTCATCAATCGAGCGCAGGCAGCCGGTGCAGATGCGCTCGGCCGGGTGAATGACGCAGATATTCACGCAAGGCGATTGGATTTCCGCGCGTTTCCAGACGTCTTTGCTCATGTTGCGGCCCCCATGTGGCGTAGCCGGTCCAGCGCGCCTTGCAGGATATACGAGGCGGCGACATTGTCGATCAGATCGGCGCGGCGCTTGCGCGAGGTATCGGCCTCCAGTAGGGCGCGTTCGGCGGCGACGGTGGACAGGCGTTCATCCCAGAACCCGATGGGCAGCTCTGTCAGCCCGGCCAGATTGCGGGCAAAGGCGCGGGTGGACTGGCAGCGCGGCCCCTCAGAGCCGTCCATGTTGCGCGGCAGGCCCAGCAGGATCCCCGTCACCTGACGCGCCTGTGCGATCTCCAGCAGGCGGGCGGCGTCCAGGTCGAATTTTTTGCGTTTGACGGTTTCCATCGGGGTGGCGACCCCGCGCAGCACGTCTGAAATCGCCACGCCGATGGTTTTCGTGCCCAGATCCAGCCCCATCAGCGCGCCATCGCGGGGCAGGGCGGCGGCATAGGCGTCAAACTCGTCCAGCACCATTACAGCAGCCCTGCGCGCTGTGCGCCGGCGCGGATCGTGGCCAGATCCTCGGGGCGATCGGCAAAGACCTCTTTGGCCTCGTTCCAGATGGCGCGGGCGCGGTCGGTTTCGCCCAGCACCCCATAGGCCGAGATCAGCCGGGACCATTCGGCGGGGGTGCCGCCCTCGGTGGCCAGCCGGTCCGAGAGTTGCGAGACCATGCCGCGGATCATGTCCTGCTGCTCTTCCGGGGTCATGTCCTGCGCGGCCTCAATGTCCTCTTTCGAAGGACCAGAGAGCCCACCGGCCATCGGGCCTGCGGGGGCCAGCGGCGGCAGGGTATATTCCACGCCCGCGCGCGCGGCGACCTCCATGATCTGGGCGCGGATCGGGGCGATCCAGGGCGCATCGGCGGGGCCCTCGCGCAGAAGGGCGCTCCAGGTGCGGAAGGCCTGATCGGGGCGGCCCGTCTGAATCAGCATCATCCCCATGTAATAGCGCGCCGGAGCGTTGCGTGGCTCTTGTTCCAGGGCGGACAGCAGGGCGTTTTCGGCCTGGGGCGAGACATAGCCATTGGTGGCCAGAATCAGCATGTCGGCGTAATCCAGATAGTCCTGCGCTTGCGCGTTTTCGCCCTTTAGTTCCACCACTTTGGCCTTGGCTTCGTAGGCGGCCTTGAAATTGCCCAGGGCGGCCTCGTTGCGGGCCAGCAGCATGTAGCCTTGCAATTCCTCGGGGCGTTGGGCCACGGCCGCGCGCAGCTTTTCGACCAGCGCCACATATTCCGGGCTGGGATCGCCCATCAGATTACCCGGAGGCATCCGCGCCTCCATCTCGGCCTGGCTGGGGCGGTTGGCGTGGCGTTGCTTGGCGGCCTCGATGCGGGTTTTCAGGCCCAGATCGCCGTAACCCGGCACCCCAAGGTTCAGATACAGCCCGACCGAGCCAGCCACCAGCGCCATCCCCAGCACCACGGCCAGAAGCCGCCCGGCCCCCTGCGGCTGCCCGCCGGTATCGCCACCCGCCTGTACCTGCGCGTCGGCGGCCAGGATACGGCGGCTGATCTCGGCCTTGGTGCGCTCGGCATCCTCGGCGTTGATCACGCCGCGGGCCAAATCCTTCTCGACCTCTTTGAGCTGATCGCGGTAGACGCGCAAATCATAGGCGGCGGGCGGTTCGTCCCCCGCGCGGCCCATGACAAGAGCGCGCGCCAGCAAAACGGCCACGATGAATGCGATAACGCCGGTGATGATCCAAAACAGCATGAGGCCTCCAATCGGTTCGGCCAAACATGTATATCCCATGCCCGATTGGAAAAAGGGCAAACTGACGCAATGCCCCACCATGTCGCAATTGTGACCTATTGCGACGTTTCAAAACGGGGATGCATCGGCCGATGGGTCCAGTTAGGATTCTGTAGACTGCAATTCGGATTCGAGGCCCAAATCCCACGATGAGACGCTATTCCGCCTTTGCCATCGCCCGCGAAGCTGCCCGTTACCACACCGGATGGGGCCGCGCCTGGGCTGCGCCCGAACCGAAACAGAAATACGACGCGATCATCGTTGGCGCCGGGGGGCATGGGCTGGCAACGGCCTATTACCTGGGCAAAAACTTCGGCATCACCAATGTGGCCGTTCTGGAAAAGGGCTGGCTGGGGGGCGGCAACACCGGGCGCAATACCACGATCATCCGCTCGAACTATCTGCAAGATCCCTCGGCCGCGATCTATGAAAAGGCCCGGTCGCTCTATGAAACCATGAGCCAGGATCTGAACTATAACGTCATGTTCAGCCCGCGCGGGGTGATCATGCTGGCCCAGACCCATCACGAGGTCCGCGGCTATCAGCGCACCGCCCATGCCAATGCCTTGCAGGGGGTCGAAACCCAGTTCATCGGCCCGCAAGAGGTCAAGGATCTGGTGCCGATCATCAATATCGACGGGCCGCGCTATCCGGTGCTGGGCGGGCTGTGGCAGCCGCGCGGGGGGACCGCGCGCCATGATGCGGTGGCCTGGGGCTATGCGCGGGCGTGCTCGGATATGGGGATGGACATCATCCAGCAATGCGAGGTCACCGGCGTGCGCCGCGATGGGGCCCGCGTTGTCGGGGTGGACACCACCAAGGGCGCGATTGACTGCGATAAGCTGGGGATCGTCGTGGCCGGGCATTCGGGCGTGATGGCCGATCTGGCGGGTTTCCGTCTGCCGATTGAATCGCTGGCCTTGCAGGCGCTGGTCTCCGAACCGATCAAGCCGTGCATGGACGTGGTGGTGATGGCCAACACGGTACATGGCTATATGTCGCAATCCGACAAGGGTGAGATGGTCATCGGCGGCGGCACCGACGGCTATAACAACTATACCCAGCGCGGCAGTTTCCACCATATCGAGGAAACGGTCCGGGCGCTGGTGGAAACCTTCCCGATGATCAGCCGTCTGAAGATGCTGCGCCAGTGGGGCGGGATCGTGGATATGACGGGGGATCGCTCGCCGATTATTTCAAAAACGCCGGTGGACGGGGTGTTCGTCAATTGCGGCTGGGGCACGGGCGGGTTCAAGGCGATTCCGGGCTCGGGCTGGGCGATGGCCGAGCTGATGGCCAAGGGGCATTCGCCGCTGGCCGGCGAGTTCGGGCTGGACCGTTTCGCCGAGGGCCGTTTCATCGACGAATCCGTCGCAGCAGGGGTGGCGCATTGATGAAGAGCTTGATGACAGTATTGATGCTGCTGGCCGCGCCCGCCGCCGCGCAGCAGGTTGCGCGTATCGTGCCGGCCGATTTCAAGATCCACGCTGAACCGGCCTTGGGCGTTTGCGTGGCCAGCGATCATGTGATCTCGGCGCGCAAGGCGGGGATGGATGTGGCTTTGGTGCTGGGGCGCGATGGCGCGGCCGAGATGATCATTCAGCCCGACCGTTTCGACCGCAAGGCGCTGTTGCCGCAGATCCTGGAGTTCACCTTCGAAGACAGCATGACCCTGCGCGCCGCTGCCCGGCTGAAAAACGGCCGTTTCCTGTTAGAACTGCACGATGGCCAGAAGGCCGAGCCGCTGTTCGTGGCGCTGCGCCAGCACAGCCATTCGGTGATCACCCTGCCGCTGCGCCCCGAAGACCGGATCGGGCTGGATCTGACCACCATGCCCGCCGTATTCGCCCAGCTGGAAACCTGCCTGGCGGAGCAGACACAATGACATTTTCCCCCATTCGGACCGCACGGAGGCACCTATGCTGACCCTGAAATGTCCCTATTGCGGCGTCCAGGCCGAAGAGACCGAACTGCATGCCGGCGGCGAGGCGCATCTGACGCGTTTCGGGCCTGGCTCGACGGATGCCGAGTTTGAAACCTATATGTTCCAGCGCGAAAATCCCAAGGGCGTGCATTTCGAACGCTGGCGGCATGTCTATGGCTGCGGCAAGTGGTTCCACGCCGCGCGCTGCACCACCACGCTGGAAGTGTTCGGAACCTACAGCGCGCAGGTCAGCGCGCCTCCGCAGGACATCAAGGACGCCATCACCGCCAAACGGCCCGGCTGGCGCTGGAGGGAACACGCATGAGCACTCGTCTGGCCCGGGGCGGCCGTCTGCTGAACAAGGGCAAACCGCTGCGCTTTACCTTTAATGGCAAGCATTTCAAAGGCTACGAGGGCGACACGCTGGCCTCGGCCCTGCTGGCGAATGATCAGATGCTGGTGGGGCGTTCGTTCAAATACCACCGTCCGCGCGGCATTGTGGCCTCGGGCGCCGAAGAGCCAAACGCCCTGGTGGGCCTGGGCCGGGGCGCGCGGTTCGAACCCAACCAGCGCGTCACCACCACCGAGCTGTTCGACGGGCTGGAGAGCGAAAGCCAGAACCACTGGCCCTCATTGGAATTCGATGTGGGGGTGGTCAACAATTACGCTGCGCGGTTCCTGCCGGCGGGGTTCTATTACAAGACGTTCATGGCGCCTCGGGCTGCGTGGAAACATCTGTTCGAACCCATCGTGCGCCAATCGGCCGGTCTGGGCAAAGTCCCCAAGGACCGCGACGCCGACACGTATGAGCATTTCTACGCGCATGTGGATGTGCTGATCCTGGGCGGCGGGGTGGCCGGGTTGCAGGCGGCTTTGGCTGCGGGGCAGGCCGGGGCCAAGGTGCTACTGCTGGAGCAAACCGCCCATCTGGGCGGACGCGCGCTGGTGGATGGCGGGCTGATCGACGGGATCGCTTCCGCCGATTGGGTGGCGCAGACCGGCGCGGCCCTGCACGCGATGCCGAACGTGGAAATCCGCCTGCGGGCGATGGGCGCAGGGGTTTACGATCACGGCTATGCGCTGGGCTATGAGCGGCTGACAGATCACGCCCCGCTGGCGCAGGGGCCGCGTCACCGGATGTGGCGCATCCGCGCGCAGCAGATCGTCACGGCCACCGGCGCGATCGAGCGCCCGCTCAGCTTTGCCGGGAATGATATTCCGGGGGTGATGCTGGCCTCGGCTGTGCGCGATTATCTGGTCAATTACGGTGTCTCCATCGGGGATCGCACCGTTGTGGTCACCAATAACGACGATGCCTATCGCACGGCGATTGCGCTGCACCGGGCCGGGCTGATCGTGCCCGCCATTCTGGATGCGCGCCCCACGGGCGGCGGCGCGCTGGCCGCAGAGGCTCGCGCCCTGGGGATCCGTGTGGAAACCGGCAAGGGGATCGCCAGGGTGCATGGGGGCAAGCGGGTGAAATCGGTCTCGGTCTGCCTGCAAGCGGGCGAGGGCGCCGCGCTGGAAGAGATCAAATGCGACGCGGTGGCCATGTCGGGCGGCTGGTCGCCCGTGGTGCACCTGTGGTCGCATTGCGGGGGCAAGCTGATCTGGGACGCGGCGCAGGCGCATTTCCGGCCCGATGCCGCGCGGCCTCCGACCGGGGCGGACGGGGCAGGGTTCGTTCTTGCGGCGGGCAGCGCGGATGGGCAGATGGACCTGTGCGATGCGCTGGCGAATGCCCATCGGGCCGGCCAAGAAGCGGCTGAGCGCTGCGGGTTCCAGGCAGGGCCAGCAGGCGCAGCTCAGGCCCCAGCACAGCCACAGGCCCCGCTAGAGCCGGTGTGGATCATGCCGCAGGGCGCGAATGCCAAGCTGCGGATGAAATCCTGGCTGGATTATCAGAATGACGTAAAGGTCAGCGATGTGCAGCTGGCCGCGCGTGAAGGCTATGAAAGCGTCGAACACACCAAGCGCTACACCACTTTGGGCATGGCGACGGATCAGGGTAAGTTGAGCAATATCAACGGACTGGCGGTCCTTTCTGATGCATTGGATCAACAGATTCCGCGCACCGGCACCACCACGTTCCGCCCGCCCTATACCCCCATCAGCATGGGCGCGATTGCCGGCGAGGCACGGGGTGAGATTTTCCAGCCGCTGCGCCGCACGCCGATGCATGGCTGGCACGAACAGAACGGTGCCCATTGGGAACCCGTCGGCCATTGGCGTCGGCCCTATTGCTACTTGCGGCCGGGCGAAACCGTGGAAACCGCAGTGAACCGCGAGATCCTGCAAACGCGCAATTCGGTGGGGATGCTGGATGCCTCGACCCTGGGGAAAATCATCGTCAAGGGCTCGGATGCGGGCAAGTTCCTGAACCTGATGTATACCAACGCGATGGCCGGGCTGGCGCCTGGCAAATGCCGCTATGGGCTGATGTGCAGCGAAAACGGGTTCCTGATGGATGACGGCGTGGTGGCGCGCATCGACGCGGATACGTTCCTGTGCCACACCACCACCGGCGGCGCGGATCGCATCCACGCCCATATGGAGGAATGGCTGCAAACCGAATGGTGGGACATGCAGGTCTACACCGCCAACGTGACCGAGCAATACGCCCAGATCGCCGTGGTGGGCCCCAACGCCCGTAAGGTGCTGGAGTCCTTGGGCGGCATGGATGTCTCGCGCGATGCGCTTGGGTTCATGGAATGGGCCGATGGCGAACTGTCTGGCATTCCGGTGCGGGTCTATCGCATCTCGTTCTCGGGCGAGCTGAGCTATGAGATCGCCGTGGATGCAGGCCGCGGGCAGGAACTGTGGGACAAGATCGCCGCAGCTGGCGCGGCCTTCGACATCATGCCCTACGGGACCGAGGCCCTGCACGTTCTGCGCGCCGAGAAGGGCTTTATCATGATCGGGGATGAAACCGACGGCACGGTCATTCCGCAGGATCTGGGGCTGAACTGGGCGATTTCGAAGAAGAAGGACGATTTCATCGGAAAACGCGCGCAGCAGCGCCGTCACATGACCGATCCGAACCGCTGGAAACTGGTGGGGCTGGAGACGCTGGATGGCTCGGTTCTGCCCGATGGGGCCTATGCGGTGGCCGAGGGCGTGAATGCCAACGGGCAGCGGAACATGCAGGGGCGCGTGACCTCGACCTACCATTCGCCGACGCTGGGCAAGGGCATCGCCATGGGGCTGGTGCTGCACGGGCCGGACCGGATGGGCGAGGTGATCGACTTCCCCAAGGTGGACGGGCATATCGTCAAGGCGCGGATTTGCGATCCGGTTTTCTATGACAAGGACGGGGAGAAGCAAAATGTCTGAGGCACTCAGCGCATTGCAGGGGGCCCGCGCAAAGGGCGATGTCAGCGTCGAGGAAACCGGCCCGCAGGGGATGATCACTCTGCGCGCGGATCTGGCGGGGCTGGAGGGGGCCTTGGGGCAGCTGGGGCTGACACTGCCCGGCCCGCGTCAGATTGTGCAGACCGGAGAGCGCTCGGCCGCGTGGATGTCCCCCGATGAGCTGCTGATCGTGCTGCCCTATGCACAGGTGCCTCAGGCGCTTGCGGCGCTGCACAGCGCGCTGGAGGGGCGGCATTTTCTGGCGGTGAACGTGTCGGATGCGCGGGCGCTGTTCACGCTGACCGGCGTCCCCGGCGCGGTGCGCGAGACGCTGGCGAAGCTGGCCCCCGTCGATCTGGCCCCCGGCCGGTTCGAGCCCGGCGAGCTGCGCCGCACCCGTCTGGCGCAAATCCCGGCGGCGCTGTGGCTGATGCCGGATGGCAGCGCGCGGGTGATCTGTTTCCGCTCGGTTGCGCAATATGCGTTTGACCTGTTGAAAACCGCCGCCGCAGCGGGGCCTGTCAAATACTTTTAAGGGTTGTATGTGCTGCTTTTGATAGCTACCCATGAATGAATTCTTGGGAGTATGTTATGAAAACAGGTCTTTTGGCATGTCTTGCGGCATTGGGTATGGCCGGGGCTGCAACCGCAGAGATATATGAATGTAAAATGAAATCCCGCGGTAACTACGGCGGTATTTCTGACGTCCTTTTCTATAGTTACGACAGCACCAAACCGAAGGAAATTTGGGTGCATGACGGCCTGACCGAGACCCTGGCGGGCGGTGCCGTCTGGGCAAAGCTGGTGCGTGACGATGAAAAATTCCTGAAACTCAAATGGAGCATCCCCCCGACCCGAACCAAGGAATATGGCTCTACCCCTCGCTACGATTACACCCTGAGCATTCATAAAAAGAAGGGTTTGACCGCCAAAAAGGGGTTGGCTGTCGTCTATGGACGTCCGATTGGTTATGACAACCACTTTGAAGGGCACGGGGCGTGCAAACCTTACAAAAAGAAATAGGTTTTCCTGGAAATCTCTGCTTAGGGCTTGACCTCATGCGTCGAAGTCTACCATCTACGGCAGGACAGTAACGCACGAACCGAAAAGGGTTTTGACCATGGCTTTTGAACTTCCCGATCTTCCTTACGCACACGACGCCCTGGCTGGCCTGGGCATGTCGGCGGAAACGATGGAATACCACCACGACCTGCACCACAACGCCTATGTGACCAACGGTAACGCCGCCATCGCGGGCACCGAGTGGGAAAACAAGTCGCTGGAAGAGATCATCGTGGGCACCTACGACAAGACCGCCGTGGCGCAAAACGGGATCTTCAACAACATCAGCCAGCTGTGGAACCACAATCAGTTCTGGGAAATGATGGGCCCGAACCAGACCGCCATGCCGGGCGAGCTGGAAAAAGCCATCGTTGAAAGCTTTGGCTCGGTGGATGAGTTCAAATCGCAATTCGCGGCTGCGGGCGCGGGGCAGTTCGGCTCGGGCTGGTGCTGGCTGGTCAAAGACACCGATGGCGGCCTGAAAGTCACCAAGACCGAAAACGGCGTGAACCCGCTGTGCTTTGGTCAGACGGCCCTGCTGGGCTGCGACGTGTGGGAGCACTCCTACTACATTGATTTCCGCAACAAGCGTCCGGTCTACCTGTCCAACTTCCTGGACAAGCTGGTGAACTGGGAAAACGTCGCCTCGCGCCTGTAATCTGCGTGACGCGTCGGGCCGAGCCGGCCCAGACAGAATACAGACCCCGCCGGTTTCGGCGGGGTTTTTCTTTTTGATCAAAAATCGCTTGTCGGGGCCGGATTTCCGCGCCACTGTTCCGCGAGCGAGGGAAAATCATGACCGAGTCCAAACGCGGCGTTCTGGCGTTGCTGGTGGCCTGCACCGTTTGGGGGCTGTCGCCGCTTTACTATAAATTGCTGGCCCATATCCCGCCGCTGGAGGTGCTGGCTCATCGCACCTTGTGGTCATGCGCGTTCTTTGCGCTGGTGCTGGCCGGGCAGGGGCGGCTGGGGCAGTTGCGCGGGGTGTTCAGATCCTGGCGCGTGGTGGGGGTGATCGTCTTTGCGGCGGTGATGATCTCGGTCAATTGGTTTGTCTTCATCCTGTCCATCCAGGTCGGCCACGCGGTCGAGGCCTCTCTGGGCTATTACATCTTTCCGCTGGTGGCGGTTCTGATCGGCGTGGTGGTGTTCAAGGAAAGCCTGTCGCCCCTGCAAATCCTGGCCGTCGCGCTGGCGCTGGGGGCGGTGTTGGTGCTGACTTTGGGGCTAGGGGTGGCGCCCTGGATTGCGTTAATCCTTTCAGTGACCTTTGGGCTCTATGGGCTTGTTAAAAAACGCCTTTCCGTGGGGCCCGTCGTGTCTGTCACCGCCGAGGTGCTGCTGCTGAGCCCCATTGCCCTGCTGGTTCTGCTGTGGGAATGGCAGCAGGGCGTGCCGGTCCTTGGCTATAGCCTGTCCGACAGTCTGCTGCTGATGTTTTCGGGGGTGCTGACGGGGGCGCCTCTGATCTTGTTTTCGGCGGCCACAAAGCGGGTCAGCATGGCCACCGTGGGCCTGATCCAATACTTGAATCCGACGCTGCAATTCCTGTGCGCGGTGCTGGTTTTCGCTGAACCCTTCGGGCAATGGCACGCCATCGCCTTTGCCATGATCTGGACGGCGCTGGCGATTTATTCCTTTGCCGCGCTGGTTCAGGACAGGGCGTCGCGCAGGGTCTCGATCACGGCCGAGGGCGTGTCCACCACGGTCAGGAATGCCAGCAGGGACGGTTCGGCAAAGCCCTGATCCACCACATGCTGCACCATATCCAGCAGAGGCTGCCAGTATCCGTCGGAATTGAGCAGCACGATGGGTTTGTCATGCAGTTTCAGCTGGCGCCAGGTCAGCACTTCGAACAGCTCGTCCAGCGATCCCGCACCGCCGGGCAGCACCACGATCGCGTCCGAGTTCATATACATGACCTTTTTGCGCTCGTGCATGTTTTCGGTGACAATGTATCGGGTCAGATCGGTCTTGCCGACCTCCCATTTGACCAGGTGCATGGGGATCACGCCAAAGGTCTCGGCCCCTGCGGTCTGGGCCGCGCGCGCCACGGCCCCCATCAGCCCCACATCGCCCGCCCCGTAGACCAGCCGCCAGCCCATGCCGGCCAATGCGGCGCCCAGCTCTTCGGCATGGGCTTGGTAAATGGGCTTTTTCCCCGAACGTGAACCACAATAGACACAGACTGACACGGTTTTCATGGCAAATAACCCATAGGCAAAAGGTGGTTTTGACCCGTGATAGCGCTGTTGGTATGTTCGCTCAACCGCTGGGGATGAATAAGGCGGGGCTGGAAGGATAACGATGACGAAACAAGCTGGAGTTCTGGGCGGACAGGCCCTGACGATTGCCGGTGCCGTGGTGGTGGCCGCCGGTGTGGCCGGAGCCTATGTACTGGGTGTTTTTGACGGGGACACGCCGCAGCCGGTCGAGGTGGCGCAGCCTGCCGCCCCCGCTGTAACGCCCGAAGCAAAACCCGAAGCAAGGCCCAAGGTCACCCCCGCGCCCTCAGAGCCCAGGGAACAGCCTGCGCCGGTGGTCTATGTCGCGCCCAGCTTTGATGTGGTGCGGGTCGAGCCGGACGGGTCTACCCTGATCGCGGGCAGCGCCGCCGCCGGGGCCGAGCTGGACGTTCTGCTGGACGGTGCCGTTCTGATTCGGCCCAAGCCCGGCGCGGACGGTAAATTCGCCGGTTTCGCGCAGATCGCGCCTTCGGATCAGCCGCGTGTGCTGAGCCTGCTGATGCGGATTGACGGGCAGGAACTGGCCTCGGATCAGACGGTGATCATCGCGCCGGTGGTGCCGGTTCCTGAGCAAAAGGTGGCCGAGGCTCCGGTGTCCGAAGCGCCCGCCGCAGACCCCGAACAAGAGCCGGCAGCAGAAACGCCCGCGCCCGCAGAGTCCACAGAGCCCAGGGATACGCCGCCCATTCCGGTGGCTGTCAGCGAGGAAACGCCCGCTCAGCCTGAACCTGCCCAGCCCGACTCCGTTCAGCCCGAAGCGCCGGTTCAGGTGGCCGAAGCGCCCAAAGCCGCGTCCGAAGAGCCGGCCCAAGATCGGGCCCAAGAGGCGCCAGAGGATACCGCCCCCAAGGCAGAGTCCGAGCCTGAGCCCGCGGCCGCCCCTGACCCCACGCCCAAACCCAAAGCGCCAGCCGTCATTCTGGCCGATAAGGACGGGGTGAAGGTGGTACAGCCCGCGCAGACCGAGGCGGACCCCGAAGTGCGGGCCTCTGTGGCGATTGACGCGATCAGCTATACCGATACCGGCGAGGTGACGGTTGCGGGCCGCGGCAAGCCGGGCAAATTCGTGCAGATCTATCTGAATAATGCCGCCGCCGGGGGCACGGTGATTGGCCTTAAAGGCCAGTGGAGCACCGTTCTGGCCGCCGTTCAGCCCGGTCTCTATACCCTGCGCGCCGATGAGCTGGACGCAGGCGGCAAGGTGCTGTCGCGGATCGAGACGCCCTTTAAACGCGAGGCGCCCGAAAAGCTGGCCACCGCCCAGCCCGAAGCCCCCGAACAGCCCAAAGATCCCAACGCGCCGCCGGTAAAGGTGGTGACGGTGCAGCCTGGCTCGACCCTGTGGGCCATCGCGCGGGAAAAATACGGCGAAGGAACGCTGTATGTGCGCGTCTACGAGGCCAACAAAGACCGGATCCGCGATCCCGATCTGATCTATCCCGGCCAGGTTTTCGTGGTGCCTCAGTAGCGCGGCATCGCGACGTCATGCAGAAAAAACGGGGCGCAGGGGCGTCCCGTTTTTGCTTTGGGTGGTCTTTCGGGGCGGGGGGGCCTATGTCAGGACCATTGCAAAGGAAAGCCCCATGCGAAGCCGCCGATCCATACCCCTTTCACCTGATGATCCCACCCAGACCAGCGCCAGCGGCTGGTCCACGCTGCGCCGGGTCGCGCCCTATCTGTGGCCCGAAGGCCGGTTGGACATCAAACTGCGTGTGGTGGCGGCGATGGTGCTGCTGCTGATGGCCAAGCTGGTGACGGTGCTGACGCCGATGTTCTATAAGGGGGCGGTGGATGCTCTGGCGGGCGAGGGCGTGCCGATGCTGGCCCTGGGGGCCGTCGGGCTGACCGTGGCCTACGGGATGGCGCGTCTGATGGCGAACGGGTTCCAGCAGGCGCGCGACGCGGTGTTTGCGCTGGTCGGGCAGCGGGCCTTGCGGGCCCTGGCACTTGAGACCTTCACCCATATTCACCGCCTGTCCATGCGCTATCACATCACGCGGAAAACCGGCGGGTTGTCCCGCATCATCGAACGCGGCGTGAAGGGCGTGGAATTCCTGCTGCGTTTCATGCTGTTTTCCATCGGGCCGCTGATCCTGGAATTGCTGATGATCGCGGTGATTTTTTTCTGGCTGTTCGATGTGTGGTATCTGGTGGTCGTGGCGGTGACGATTGCGGCCTATGTGAAATTCACCTTTGCCGTCACCGAATGGCGGGTGAAACTGCGCCGCAAGATGAACGAGCAGGACACCGACGCCAACCAAAAGGCGATCGACAGCCTGCTGAACTTTGAAACCGTGAAATATTTCGGCGCCGAGGCGCGCGAGGCTGCCCGCTATGACAGCGCGATGGAGGGCTATCAGAAGGCCGCTCTGTCCACGGCCTATTCTCTGTCCCTGCTGAATTTCGGGCAGTCGCTGCTGATCACCTCGGGGTTGATTGCGGTGATGGTGATGGCCGCGATGGGCGTGCAGAATGGCAGCCTGACGGTGGGCGATTTCGTCATGGTGAACGCCTATATGATCCAGATCACCATGCCTCTGAACTTTCTGGGCACGGTCTATCGCGAGATCCGCCAATCCCTGGTGGACATGAGCGAGATGTTCGGCCTGCTGGAACAACCGGCCGAGGTGACAGACAAACCCGGTGCAGGTGATATTGCGGTCTCGGGCGGGCATGTGCGGCTGGAGGATGTGCGCTTCGGCTATGAGGACGCGCGTCCCATCCTGAAGGGGATCAGCCTGGATGTTCCGGCGGGGCAGACGGTGGCCATTGTCGGCTCGTCCGGGTCTGGCAAATCCACCATCGGGCGACTGCTGTTCCGGTTCTACGATGTGCAGGGCGGGGCGCTGACAATCGACGGGCAGGACGTGCGCGATGTGACCCAAGACAGCCTCCATGCCGCGATTGGGGTGGTGCCGCAGGACACGGTGCTGTTTAACGATTCCATCCGCTATAACATCGCCTATGGGCGCGATAATGCCTCGGATTCCGAGGTGATCGCCGCTGCCAAATCCGCGCAGATTCACGATTTCATCATGTCCCTGCCTCAGGGCTATGACACGCAGGTGGGCGAGCGCGGGCTGAAACTGTCAGGCGGGGAAAAACAGCGCGTGGGGATCGCGCGGACGCTGCTGAAGAACCCGCCGATCCTGCTGCTGGACGAGGCAACATCCGCGCTGGACACCGACACCGAGCGCGAGATTCAGGGCGCTCTGGCCCAGGCCGGGCGGGGCCGCACGGTGATCACCATCGCGCACCGTCTGTCCACGATCGCGGATGCGGACCGGATTGTCGTGCTGGAGCAGGGCACCGTGGTCGAGCAAGGCACCCACGCGCAGCTGCTGGCGTCTCAGGGGCGCTATTACAGCCTGTGGACGCGCCAGCAGAACGAAGAGGCCGCCTGACCGCAAGGGCCACACTTGGGTAACCGGCAGAACCGTACGATTCGAGGCGTTTAGCGTGCGGGGCATACGGGGCCTTTGGGCAGGAGCCTTCCCCGTTCTTCAAAGTGATATCGAACTGGCACATTGTCGTAGAGTGGGGCTTGCGAATTTCTAGGTACCTTGACATGATCAGAGAAACACATCTGTGCCTGATGCACAGTCAGTGTCCGAATTGCGCTTGCACCAGCCCGGCGGCGGTCAGGTGGCGTACCCGGCGGGATAACCGGGAGCAGGCGGAGATCAAGGCTTCTGTTGTGGCGCCTCTTTTTGTGTCAGGCCCGACGCAATGATGTGGCCAGATAGGTCAAACTTCTGACATTTAGATACCCCGCTTTCTGCCTGGTGCAGGAGGCGGGGTTTTTCGTGGCCCTGTGAGCTTTCTCGCAGGGCTTTTGGCGTTCGCGGTTGCGAACTAATAACCAAGGAGTCCGATAGTGGACGCATTGATTGCGCTTCTGCTGAAGGTTTTTTGGGATGTGGTCTGGTACTTCATCCGCAGAAAGCTGGAACGGAAGTCTGACAAACAGTCCTGATCCTTTCGGCCTAGCCCAATAGATCTGTGATACATTGGCTACGGATTTCGGAGCACGGGCGAGGTGTGCCTGCCGCTTGGAGGAGCTATGAAAAAGGCCGGGCGCTTGGCCCGGCCTTTGGGTTATTCAGCGGCTTTCAGCCCCGGTTTGCCTGGCGGCGCGGGCACGGTGGCCTCGGCCAGATCGGGGACATCGTCGTCCCAGATGATCTCGGGGGCTTTCAGCTTGCGGGCGGCGCGTTGCAGGGCGAAATCCTGCGCGGTGCGGCTGGCGCTGCCCAGGGCCATCGCGGCCAAGGCGCGCGCGACCCAGCGGATATAGGTGTTCACCCAGACCCGGATTGCCAGCATCGAAGGCGTAAAGATCAGCGTCAGAACCGTCGCGATCCCCAGCCCGAACACCACCGCCGTGGCCAGCTGTTTCCACCAAAGCGCGGTGGGGCTGTCGACGGAATAGCCGCCCTGGATAAAGTCCAGCGACAGGCCGAACATCATCGGTGCCAGACCGGCCATCGTGGTGATGGTGGTCAGCAGCACCGGGCGGATGCGTTCCTCGGCGGTGCGGACGATGGCCTCGATCCGGGGCATATAGGCGGAATATTCCTGATAGGTGTCGATCAGAACGATGTTGTTATTCACCACGATCCCGGCCAGCGCCACGATGCCCGTCCCGGTCATGATGATCGAGAAGGTCTGATCCATCACCAACATGCCGATCAGCACACCCGTGGTCGACAGAACCACCGCCAGCAGAACCAGCACCGAGTTGTAGATCGAGTTGAACTGCGCCAGAAGGATGATGAACATCAGTGCCAGTGCACCGGCAAAGGCCTGGCTGAGGAAGGCCTGCGATTCCGCTTCGTCTTCCTGATCACCGGTCCATTCCCAGGCGATGCCTTCCGGGATCGGATTGGTGGCCAGCCAGGCGGTCAGCGCCTCAATCCGTTCCGCAGGGGTGACGACAACAAAGGTTGCATCGCCGGCCTCAACAGTGGATTTCAGCAGATCGGGATCTGCGGCCTCAGCGATCACATACTGGGTGCCATCAGGGGCGATGACAGTGCCTTCGCCCGCTGCAACCTGCTGCAGGAAGCCCAGCTGCGCCTCACCGTCCATCGCTTTGACATAGCCATCGGTGACAGCCGCCTTCACGTCGAAGTAGCGTTTCTGATCCACCCGGTCGATGGTGGCCAGTTTGGCCACAGGCTTGCGCGTGATGAAGTTGGCCAGCGGCACCAGACCATCCTGGGTGCGCACCTTCAGCGTGTCCAGCGTCGACAGCACCCGGTCTTCTTCAGGCAGACGCACGCGGATCTCAATCTCTTCTTCCGAGCTGTCGACGCGCATGGTGTCCAGCAGGATCCCGCGGGTCACCAGCTGTACCATGGCGCCAACCGTGGCCACATCGGCACCGTAGCGGCCGGCTTTTTCGACATCCACGTCAATCTGCCAGTCGATGCCGGGCAGGGGCAGGGTATCTTCGACCAGCTCCAGGGCCAGGGTATCGCTGAACTTGGCGCTGGCGGTTTGAGTTGCCAGCAACAGGTTATCCCAATTGTCCGATTTCAGACGCAGGTGCACCGGTTTGGCCGAGGCAGGCCCACGCGATGCGGCGAGGATTTCGATCTTGATGCCGGGGATCTGATCCAGCTGCGCGGTCAGCTCATCCAGTACCACGTCACCATCCAGATCCGGACGGTCGGCGCGGTCTTCCCACGGAATGGTTTCGAACTGAACCTGGCCCACGGTATCGCTGGGCGGCTGCGCGCCGCCGGTGTTGTTGCTGAGGCCCCCTTCGCCTGCAAAGGCAAAGGCGTTGAGAACACCGGGGTGGGCCAGGATCATATCTTCGGCCTGTTTGACCAGATCATCCTTTTCCTCAATCGAGAGGTTGCCACGGGCCCGCACATAGGCGATCGCCATTTCCGGTTCGGATTCCACGAAGAATTCAACACCGTTGTTGTTTTCCCCGAAGTAGCTGAACACCTGCATCACAAAGCCGATCACCACAACGGCCGAGACAATCGGCATCACCGGGTTGCCGGCAATTGCTTTGATGAAATAGCCAAAGACGGTGCGTTTGTGGCCGGCTTTGATCCGCTTGCGGCTCCAGTGGATTTCAGCAGCACCCAGCGTGACCGAGGCAGCAAAGGCGCCGGTCATGAACATCACGCCACCCACCAGCAAGTTGGCCAGTCCACCTTCGCCCATTGCAACCACATAGTTAGGGTTCAACAGCTGCATCGCACCAGTGAAGATCAGCATGATCGACGGCGGCACCAGCGCGGCGCGGGCAATCCACCAGGGCAGTTTGCGTTTCAGCCATTCCGACAGGTTGCTGAAGGTCCGGCTCATCCGGCCCGACACACCACCCAGAACCGGCAGGTAGATCAGCGCCACCACAAGCGAAGCCGACAGAACGAAGATCAGCGTCACCGGCAGCATGCCCATGAACTGGCCCGGGATTCCCGGCCAGAACAGCATCGGCAGGAAGGCACAGAGCGTTGTCGCGGTTGAGCTGACCACCGGCCAGAACATGCGTTTGGCGGCCTCGACATAGGCGTGCATCGGGCCTGTGCCCTCTTTGATGCGCTTGTCAGCATATTCCACCACAACAATGGCGCCATCCACCAGCATGCCGACCGCGAGGATCAGACCAAACATCACGATGTTGGAGATGGTGATCCCCATGATCGCCAAAAGGACGAAACACAACAGGAAGGAGGTCGGGATCGCAAAGCCCACCAGCAGGGCGGCACGGCTGCCCAGGGCGGCCAGAACCACGATCATCACCAGCGCAATCGCGGTCAGAACCGAGCCTTCCAGCTGGCTGACCATCGAACCCACGATGCGGCCCTGATCGTTGGAGGTGCCCACTTCAACCGCGGCCTTCAGATCCGCAGGCCATTCGCTGCTGGCCTCATCAATCACCTGACGCACCATCTTGGTGGTGTCGAGGATGTTGAAGCCTTTGCGTTTGACCACCTGCAGCGCCACGGTGTTGACGCCGTTAAAGCGCGCAGTGCCGTGACGGTCTTCGAAGGTCAGGCGGATCTCTGCCAGATCGCCAAGGGTCACAACCCGCTGGCCGTTGATTTTCACCGGCAGCGAATAGATGTCGCGCGGCTCATCAAAGCTCGAAGGGATCTTTACCGCGAAGGAGCCCTGTTCGGTGTCCACTTCACCGGCGGCCACCAGCATGTTGTTGTTGGTCACCACATTGATCAGCTCACCCGCGGTGACGTTGTAGCTTTCCAGACGCAGCGGATCGATGATCACCTCGACCATCTCATCGCGGTTGCCCGCAAGGCCTGCCTCCAGCACCGAATCCAGCGCTTCCAGCTTGTCCTGCAGATCCTTGGCCACCCGGTACATCGTCCGTTCCGGCACATCACCGGTCAGGTTGACGATCAGGATCGGAAACTCAGAGAAGTTGATCTCATTGACCGAATAGCTCTCAAAACCGGCGGGGAAGTTGCCCTCGGCTTTCGACATGGCGTCGCGCACGTCGGCCATGATCTTGGTCTTGTCCCAGCCAAATTCGAATTCCAGCGCCACACCGGCATAGCCTTCGGCGGCGGTGGCGGACATCTCTTTCAGCCCGTCCAGATCAGCCAGTTCGGTTTCCATCGGCTTGACCAGCAGCGTTTCCGCGTCTGAGGCCGAAATGCCTGGGAAGGGGACCGAGACGAAGAGCGCCGGGATTTCAATATCCGGTTCGCCCTCTTTGGGCAGACTGGAATAGGCAAAGCCCCCAGCCAGCAGTGATAGCAGAACAAAGGCCAGCACCATCCGCGCGCGGGATGCGGCCCAATCGACGATACCCGTCATTGTGCGGCCTCCCGGTAGGTGGGCTCAACCTTCACGCCGTCGATCACAAATTCCTGACCCACAACGATCACATCAACCTTATCTGCCAACCCGGTGACCCAGACACCTTCGCTGGTGTCGCGCATCAGGTTGACTGGTTTGAAGGCCACGATATTGCCGTTCTCGACAATCCGCACACCCAGATCACCCGTGTCATTCAGCGTCAGCGCCGAGCCGGGCAGCAGATGTGCCATCGTACCGGCCGAGGCGATCAGAATATCTGCGGTCTGACCGTCGCGGATCGACATATCAGCGTTGGCAACATCGATATCAACGCGGAAGGTGCGGGTTTCAGGATCTGCCGAACGCGACAGGAAGGTCACCCGGCCACGCACTTCGCGAC